>CAZDXM010000063.1:0-47316 GCA_964509535.1 uncultured Thermodesulfovibrio sp.
AGGATACATTAAAATCAATTACTGCAGAGCCTCTGTCTTTGTTTTCCACATTACCCTGAGCTTTGTTAAGCCATTGATAAACTGTTGTTGCTGAACCTGATACTGAAAACTGTTCTGTAATGTCTGCCGCATAAATTGAAAGAGGAAAAAATAAAAAAATCAAGACAATTAAAGCTTTTTTCATCCACCACCTCCAAAAATTTTAAATAAAAAGCCACGAAAGCCTAAGTTCAGCTCTTCTGAGCTTCATTAAGCCTTCGTGGCTTGACGAAATTATACCATACCTCTTGCAAAAATTCAAATTTTACTTTCATAATAAAAAATTATTCATAGAAGGAGGGAAAATGCGCAGAATATTATTATCTGAAAAGGACTTACCAAAACAGTGGTACAATATCCAGGCTGATATGCCAAAGTTACCACCTTCACCATTAAATCCCCAAACCAAGAAACCGGTATCTATAGATGATTTAAAAATTATATTCCCCATGTCACTTATAGAACAGGAAGTTAGCACACAGAGGTGGATAAATATTCCTGAAGAAATTTTAAATATTTATGCAAGCTTTAGACCTACTCCTCTTTACAGGGCTTTAGGACTTGAAAGGGCTCTTCGGACTCCTGCAAGAATTTATTTCAAACATGAAGGTTATGGACCAGCAGGAAGCCATAAGACAAATACCTCTATACCGCAGGCTTATTACAATAAGATTGAAGGGATAAAGAGAATTGCTACAGAAACTGGTGCAGGACAATGGGGTTCAGCGCTTGCTTTAGCAGGAGCATTAATGGGGATAGAAATAACTGTTTACATGGTAAGAGTAAGTTATGACCAGAAACCCTATCGTAGAATAATGATGGAGACATGGGGAGCACAGGTATATCCCTCTCCTTCTGATAAAACTGAAGCAGGCAGGAAAATTCTTGCCGAGCATCCCGATCATCCTGGAACCCTTGGAATTGCAATCTCTGAAGCGGTTGAAGACGCAGCAACTCATCCTGATACAAATTATGCTCTTGGTTCAGTGCTCAATCATGTTTTACTTCATCAGACAATAATCGGACTTGAATGCAAAAAACAGCTTGAAGTTGTGGGAGACTATCCAGATATTGTAATCGGTTGCTGTGGAGGAGGAAGTAATCTTGGAGGTATTAGCTTTCCATTTATTTATGATAAAATTCATGGAAGGGATTTAAGAGTAATAGCTGTTGAACCATCTTCCTGTCCAACCCTTACAAAAGGGGAATTCAGATATGATTACGGTGACACTGCAGGACTTACTCCACTTCTTATGATGTATACACTTGGTCATGATTTTGTTCCTCCAGGAATTCATGCAGGAGGATTAAGATATCATGGAGATGCTCCACTCGTGAGTCAACTATGTCATGATGGTTTGATTGAAGCAGTGGCTGTGGGACAAACATCTGTTTTTGAAGCTGCAATCCTTTTTGCAAGAACAGAGGGAATAATTCCAGCACCTGAAAGTGCTCATGCTATAAAGGTAGCAATAGATGAAGCAATAAGGGCAAAGGAGGAAGGTAAAGAGAAAGTGATACTTTTTAATTTAAGTGGTACAGGATTTCTTGATTTATCAGCATATGAAGACTATTTATCAGGTAAACTTGTTGACTTTGAATATCCTGAGGAAAAAATAAAGGAATCTCTCCGCAGATTACCAGAGATTAGAATTTTCTCCTGAGAGATTTTTAAATTGGAGTTGTCTTCCAGAGACATTTAAGAGCCAGAGGTGCTATAAGGGTAGTTAAGGCAACTACGAATATTATAACTGCATACAAAGTGCTATCATAAATTCCGCTTATTCTTCCAAATTCAGCAAATATGAGTCCTACCTCACCTCTTGGAAGCATGGAAAATCCAACACTTAATTTTTCCTTTCTTGTTCCTTTTACAAAAATGCCAGCCAACAACTTGGTTATAAGAGCAACTACAAACAATACAGCACTTAAACCCCAGAAATGCCAGGATGAGAAATCAATTGCTTTCAACTTTATCTGTAATCCCACATAAACAAAAAATATGGGAGTGAAAAGCCATATGAGAGGATTCAGGGACTCTTCAATTTTATTAATGATAGCTTTGTCAGCCTGAAAAGCAGCTGCAAAGGGAATGGTGAACCTTCTTGAGAAAGCTATTCCAGCAGTAAAGGCTCCGAGTATTTCAGGAGAGCCTATTTCATGAGCAGCGAAGGCAAAGAGAAGAATTATAGCCACCACAACAGGAGGAACAAAATCAAGAGTATTGAGCCTTTTTGAAAGAGTGCTCACAAAATAGGCAAAAATTTTGCCAATTATGGGAGCAAAAAGAAAGAATGTTCCAATATAGACAATCAAAACAAAAGTGGCATTTACATTAATTTCCAGAGTTTTTGAAAACTCAAAAAGTGCAGAAAGCACAACAACACCAAATATATCATCAAGCACTGCCGCGCCAAGCACAATCTGGGCAAAACGCTCCTTCATTTTTCCCAAATCTTCAAGTACTCTTACAGTAATACCGATACTTGTGGCAGTGAGAGTCCCACCTATGAAAAGAGAGGTGATCAAAGGAAAATTAAAGACATAATAGGAAATTAAAAATCCCGTAGCCATCGGTGCTAATGCTCCTGTAGCTGCAACTGCTAAGGCAGAAAACCCAACCTCTTTTAGTCGTTTTAAATCAGCTTCAAGTCCAATGTGAAAAAGCAAAAGTATTATTCCAAGTTCTGCAAGCAGTCTCATAACATCACTTAATGGGATTATTCCAAAAACACTTTGTCCAAGAAGCACTCCTACAAATATTTCACCAAGAACAGAGGGAATACCGAATTTTGCAAAGATATCTCCTGTAAGTCTCGCAAAAAACAACAATATTGCCAGATAAAGAAAAATAAGATGCAAATCCATTAAAAATTATAACATTTTAGCTACATTTGCCAAAATGTTATAATATTTTTAATGAAATTAACACTCAGACTTATTTTATCTCTTTTTATTGGCATTACACTTGTTGTAACAGTATTCTCTTTGATTCAGATAAATGATGAAAAAAAACAGCTTCAGACAGACATTGAAAGAAGAAGTGTTATTCTTGCTGAGAGTCTTAAAGAGTCTGCTGTAACTTTGATTGAAACAGCACAAATAGAGAGATTAAATCGTCTTGTAGAAAAATTTGGTAATCGGGAAAGATTAAAGGGAGTAGCTGTTTTTGATGTATCAGGGAATATTATCTCTTCAAACTCCTTTATTAAATCGCACATTTCAAAAACTCCTGTTGAGGTTGTTAATGTTCTTGCTGAAAAGATGCCACAATCTAAGTTTATAAAGCTTGATAAAGTAAAATTTTACGTTTATGTAATGCCAATATTTTCAGATTCCTATGAAGAAAAACCTCTTATCGGAGCTTTAGCACTATTTCAGGATGCTTCATATATTGACATAAGACTCAAAGAGATGTGGAAACAGAATATGCTCCGCTTGCTTGTTTTAACTATTTCAATTGTAGCAATCTCTGTTTTAGTAATCAAATGGAATATTACAGGTCCTATAGCTCGAATGGCTGAATGGCTTAAGGAGTTAAGAACAGGAAAAATTAAAAACCCTCCTTCTAATGTGCCTCTTAAGGGAGATGTTCTTTCTCCCTTAGTAAATGAAGTTACAAATCTAATTAAAACACTATCAATGATTAAAGCAGTTGAAGAGGAAGAAAGATTTAAAGCAGTTATGGACTCCTTGTGGACAGCTGAAAGACTTAAAGAGTTTATAAGAAAGGAATTAGGAGATAAAAAACTATTTCTTCTTTCAAATAGAGAACCCTATATGCACATAAGAGAGAAAGAAAATATAAAATGCGTGGTTCCTGCAGGAGGACTCGTTACAGCACTTGACCCTGTAATGAAAGCCTGCGATGGAGTCTGGATTGCTCACGGAGCAGGTGATGCTGACAGAGAGGTTGTTGACAAAGAAAATAAAATCAGAGTACCACCTGAAAAACCGTCATACACATTAAAAAGGGTCTGGCTTACAAAAGAAGAGGAAAAGAGATATTACTATGGCTTTTCCAATGAGGGACTCTGGCCTTTATGTCATATAACATATGTTAGACCTGTATTCAGAAAGGATGACTGGATTGAGTATCAGAGAGTTAATGAAAAATTCGCAAATGCCCTACTTGAGGAGATAAAATATGAAGACTCACCTCTTGTTCTTGTTCAGGATTATCATCTTGCTCTTGTTCCACTTTTAATAAAACAAAAAAGACCTGATGCAAAAATAGCTCTGTTCTGGCATATTCCCTGGCCTAATCCTGAAGTATTTGGTATCTGTCCATGGGCAAGAGAAATTCTTATCGGAATGCTTGGAGCTGATTTAATTGGATTCCATATTCAGTTTTACTGCAACAACTTTCTTGATACAGTTGACAGATTTCTTGAATCAAAAATAGATTGGGAACATTTCTTAATAGAAAGAAGAGGACATTTTACAATTGTAAAGCCTTTTCCAATAAGTGTCAGTGTTGAAGACTTTTCAAGTAATATTGAAAATCAAAAGGAATTAAAAGTTAAACTTCTTAAAGAACTCGGGATAAAAACAGAATATATCGGAGTTGGGGTTGACAGAATTGATTATACCAAGGGAATTCTTGAAAGATTTTTCGGAATTGAAAGATTTCTTGAAAAATATCCTCAATTTATTGGTAAATTCAGCTTTGTCCAAATTTGCTCTCCAAGTAGAACTCATATAAAACAATACCGAGAAATTATGGATAAAGTTGAAGAAGTGGCAGATAGTATTAACTGGAAATTTCAAAGCAATAACTACAAACCTTTAGTATTCCTTAAAGGATATCATCCCCATTCAAAAATTATACCCTTTTATAAAATTGCAGACCTATGCATGGTAACATCTCTTCATGATGGAATGAACCTCGTAGCAAAAGAGTTTATTGCCTCAAGAGATGATGAAAATGGTGTTCTTATTTTAAGTCAGTTTGCAGGTGCCTCCCGTGAGCTTAAAGATGCTTTTATCATTAATCCCTATGATATTGAAAGTATAGCAGATGCAATTTATGAGGCTTTAACCATGGATGAGATAGAAAAAATGGAAAGAATGCGTAAAATGAGAAATTTTATTCAGGAAAGGAATATATATCGCTGGGCAAAGGACCTTATATCTTCATTAGTGAGACTCTGAAAATGCCGGATTATCTTTTTTATTCAAACTGGATTGAACATTTAAAAAGAAAAAACATATTTCTCCTATTTGATTTTGATGGAACTCTTGTTCCAATAAAGAAAAATCCTGAAAATTGTTATTTATCTTATGAACTAAAAAAAATTCTTCAGGAACTTAACAATAAAATAAAAATTGGAATAATAAGTGGTAGAGATTTGCAAGACTTAAAAAAGAGAATCTCAATAAGTGATATTTATTACAGTGGAAGTCATGGTTTACAAATAGAAGGCTTAGATATAAAATATATCAATCCAGATGCCCGAAGGTTGAAGCCTTATATAAACAAAATTTACAAAGAGGTTAAAAATTTGACCTATGAATTTCGGGGAACATTGATTGAGAAAAAAAACTTTTCCTTTACACTTCACTATCGTAAGGTAGATACCAAAAAGAGAGAAGAGCTGAAAAATCTTTTTTTTGACATAATGAGGAATTATAACCAAGACTATATAAAAATTTTGAATGGCAAGATGGTTTTTGAAGTATTACCTGCAGTTAATTGGAATAAAGGTAATGCAGTTTCATTACTACTAAACAGTTGTAAAAGTGAACATTTCCCTATTTTTATTGGTGATGATATTACAGATGAAACAGTATTCGATGAGATTAAAGATAGAGGGTTAACCATTAAAGTGGGATATTCAAAAAAAACAATGGCAAAATACTTTATCAAAAATCAAAGGGAGATTTATAAATTAATTAAAATTATGAAAGAGGGTTTAAATGCTTGATTGGTTTGAAAAAAACTGGTTTTCCCTGTTTGTCCCTCTGATAGTTTTTGTTTCTTTTACAATTCTGGCTTTTTTTGTAAGATTCAAATTCTCTAAATATATTATTGACAGGCTTAAATCAGTAAAGTGGGCAGGTAAAGAAATACTCATTTCAAATCTCACAATTATAGTATTCTACTGGATATTAATTTTAGGTGCATACACAGCAGTTGAGCTCTCCCCAATCAAAGGACAAATTTATATTATTATATGCAGAGTTCTTCTGACAGTATTTTTTGTATCTTTAACATATGTTATTTATAGAACACTCCTTGGAATTTTAAACCTTTACTCTGACAGGATTAAAAAACCTCTTTTTATCCCCTTTCAAAGGCTTAAAACTGCGTTGGTTATTACTTTTGTTGTCTTAGTTATATTGATAATATTTGAGATATGGCACTTTCCTACCACACCATTTATTCTTTTTATAATTCTCAGTTTTCTGATAATTTCCTTTGTTCTGAGAGAAAATATTTCAAACTTTATAGCAGGCTTTGAAATTATAAATGGAGAAATAATAAAAAAAGGAGACTATATAAAGCTTGAAACTGGTGAAGAAGGCACTGTAGTAAACATAACATGGAGGCATATAGAGATAAAAAGCTTTGATGAAAAAATATTAATAATTCCTAATATCAGACTCATTAAAGTTAAATTGGAAATATTAAGGAAAACACCTAAAAAAGCAAAAGAGCCTTTCAGATTTTATACAAGACTAAATGTAAAAGAACTTACAGGGCTGAAAGCAAAAAATCTAAATGAATTATTGAAATACATAAATGAAGTGCCTGATTCTGTTATTTTCTATCATACTCATGATTTCATTGAAGAGTATCACTACCTAACTCCTCAACCATCAAATGAATTTGCATTATGGATTGGAAATGTTTTAGGATATGAAACTCTTGCTGAAAAGCTTTCCACAATTGACATTTTTGAGTTCTCAAACATTGGAGAAATAAGAAAAAGAATCTCAGACATAATTGAAGAATACATAATCAATAACCCCAGCGAGAAAAACTGTGAGGAAGGGGAAGAGTTTCATTTTATTAAATCTGTAAGTGTAATTATGCCAACACCTTATATTGCCTATGATTTGAGAGAATTTTTACAAATACTTAAGTTCATAAGCTCTAATGCTTTATTTTTCCATATATATGAAGCAAAATTAAGAGTAGGGAAAATCTCCAATGATTTTTCTCTATGGCTCAGCGAAAGTCTTGGTGAGGAAAAACTTGCAGAGGCTATTATGAGTATTGACCCCTACATGCATACAATTGAAAGTATAAGAGAGAAGATAATTTCTATAATGGAGAATTATCTTGAGACGGAGGTTACATTTGGATAAAGAATTGCAGACCAAAAGACCAAAACTCAGAGATTATGAGCCCATAATTGGCAAATCAACACTTGAAGAGCTAAAAATTCTTGCTGATAAACTTTCAGGCAAAAAAATTCTGAATATTAATTCCACCTATATTGGAGGAGGAGTTGCCGAGATTCTTGCAAGAATGGTTCCTTTTTTAAATGAATTGGGAGTAGATGCAAAATGGAGTGTTATTAAAGGAGATAATACATTTTTCAATATTACGAAAAAATTCCATAATTCACTTCATGGGAAAATAGAAGAATTCAATGAAAGTGAGTTTGAGTATTTTCTTGAGATAAACAGAAAAAATTCTGAAGAAATGGAGCTATCAGGAGATATAATTTTTGTTCATGACCCCCAGCCAGTTGCTCTCATTCAAAAAAGAGAGCAAGTAGGAGAAAAATGGCTCTGGAGATGTCATATTGATGTTTCAAAGCCTGATGAAAAAGTTTGGAACTTTATTAAAGATTATATTGAAAAATATGATGCAGCAGTTTTCTCTGCTCCTAATTTTGCAAAGATGCTTAAAATAAGGATGTTTTTAATTTATCCATCCATAGACCCTTTGAGCAACAAAAACAAAGAGCTTTCAGATGAACAGATTAATTCTGTCCTTGATAAATACGGAATTGATAGAAAAAGACCAATAATTCTTCAAGTTTCACGGTTTGATTATCTTAAAGACCCTGTTGGTGTAATAAAAGCTTTTGAAATGGTAAAAAAAACGATACCCTGCCAGTTAGTTCTTGCTGGAGGGACAGCCACTGATGACCCTGAATCAGACAAGGTTCTATCAGAAGTAAAAGAAGTAGCTGGTAACAATCCTGACATACATATCCTTCTTCTTCCACCTGATAGCGATTTAGAGATAAATGCATTGCAAAGAGCATCAACTGTAATTGTTCAAAAATCAATTAAAGAGGGATTTGGTTTAACAGTAACAGAAGCATTGTGGAAGGGTAAACCAGTTGTTGCATCTGCTGTTGGAGGTATTCTGCTTCAGGTAAAACACAAAATTACTGGCATGCTCTGCCATTCAATAGAGGGAGCTGCCTATGCTATAAGAACACTTCTTACAAATCCGGAATTTGCGCAATGGCTTGGCAAAAACGGACATGCCCATGTAAAACAAAACTTTCTCATAACAAGACACCTCAAGGATTATTTGCTTTTATTTCTTGCTCAGTATTATAAAGATGAGTTGATATATCTTTAACAAAAAGAATGCAGTGGATTTCAGGAAAGAGCAGAAAATGTTGCCTATTGATTGAAAATATTGATTATTTTTGCTATTATTGTTTTGGTTGTAAAGAACAATAAATAGCTATGAAGAAGGGAACAAAGTAATCAATATGTTCGAAAAATTCAAAATGTTTGAAAAATTAGTAAAGTTCAAAAAATTAATAATTGAATTTATCACATTGATGATGGCATTCGTCTTATTGCTTTCCACTGTAGAGCTTGGTTATATAATATTGAAAGATACATTAACACCCCCAATATTTCTACTTGATATTGAGGAACTTTTAGAAATTTTCGGTCTATTTATGCTGGTCATAATTGGTATAGAGTTGCTGGAAACCATAATGAAAACCTATCTATCTGAAAATGTCAACCATGTTGAGGTTGTGATAGCAGTTGCTATGATTGCTATATTTCGTAAAGTTATTATTCTTGATGTAAAAGATTTATCTGGACTTTCACTTATAGGAATAGCATCTATCATCCTTGCCCTTACTGTGGGATATTATCTGATAAAAAAAAGAAATAAATAGTCTGAGCTTGAAATAGAAATACCCTATAAAACTCCAAACGAGTAGAGGAAAAGACTATGAAAGGATTATTTCAAGGCTCATGGACAATCGGCACAATAATTGGGATTCCTATCAGAGTTCATTTTACATGGCTTATTATTTTCGGTTTAATCACATGGTCACTTTCAACCTTCTATTTTCCAATGGTAGCTCCCGATCTTCCTGTGACATCTTACTGGATTAAAGGTGCTCTTGCAGCCATTCTACTATTTATTTCTGTAGCCTTCCACGAATTTGCTCATTCTTTAGTTGCAATGAGATATAAAATCTCTATAGAAAGCATTACTCTCTTTATCTTTGGAGGTGTTGCCCAGATGAAAGGAGAACCGCCTCATCCAAAGGCTGAATTTGAAATAGCTATTGCTGGTCCTCTATCAAGCTTCTTTCTTGCCATAGTTTTCTTTTTACTGTCTGCATATACAGTTGGCAGTTTAAATGCTCTTTTTTACTATCTTGCTCAAATTAATTTAATATTAGGAATCTTTAATCTTATCCCTGGTTTTCCGATGGATGGTGGCAGGGTATTAAGAGCAATTATATGGCAAAAGAAAAGGAATTTTTTCTACGCAACACAGAAAGCATCCAGTATTGGACAGATGATAGCCTTGTTTTTTATTTTTTTTGGAATATTCTCCCTTCTTGCAAGAATGCCTGTAGGATTATGGCTTATTCTTATAGGATGGTTTCTTTATTCAGCAGCAGGGGTAAGTTATCAACAATCAACCATTCAAGAAGTTCTATCAGGAATTAAGGTCAAAGACATAATGATAAAAGAAAAAGATATAGTAACAATTAGCCCATCCATCACAATTAGTGAGGTTGTAAATAACTACTTCTTAAAATATGGTTATGGAGGCTTCCCTGTTGTATCTGATGGGAAGTATCTTGGTATAATAACACTTAAAGAAATCAAGGATATCCCCAAAAATGCTTTTGAGGATACTAAGATCTCTGATGTTTATGTTAAACACAAAAAGAATTGGGAGATATCACCTGAAGAAGAGGCAATAAAAGCTCTTGAAACTATGATAAAAGAAGATACAGGCAGGCTTGTAGTCAAGGAAGAAAATAAAATCACAGGTTTGATTACCCGTAATGGTATTGCAAGGTATTTGCAGATCATGGGAAAAATAAAATAAAAAGGAGTTATTGATGAATTCAGCCAAATTAATAGGAATATTGATTTTAGTAATTTTCCTCGGAATAGTTTTCATTCAAAATCTTGAGCCAGTACAAGTAAATTTCCTTTTCATTACAATCGAGATGCCGCATATTCTTTTATTGCTACTTACTGCAGCAGGAGGATTCGCCCTTGGTTTGTTCATTGCTTTGTTAAACGGCCCAGAAGGGACAAAAAGCATCAATAAAGAAATTAGATTCTATTTGATTCAAAACATGAGCCTAAGATGGTTTTGAATTCTGATGAATTTATCTGTTTTAAAACGAGTATTATAGTCATAAAGTTGATAATTAGACAGATTTGCTCGGATATTCGGAGTTGTTAGGTTTATTCTTCATTCATCAAATTTTCTATTTGTATCTGTTTTTTTTGACATAAATGGTTCTTCATTTTCCCAGCCACTGAGATAATTGCAAATGCGCCATGCATGATATCCAACACGGTTAAACCATCTCATAGTGTCAAGAATATTAAGCGCCATTCCTGGTTCTATATCGCCAACTGCAGTCTGTCTGAGAACAGCGAGGCGACCCAATTTTTGCATTTCCGATAACTCAAGAGACTTCTTTTCAAGGATTTCTATCCAATCCGATGTTATGCGTCCAAGCAATCCCTTTCCCGAGATCTCCAGAATTTCACAGCAAAGTGCTATTTCTTTTTGAAGATTTCCAAAAAAAACTGCCTTATCCAAAACAGAGGGGAGATTAAGATAAGTCCGCAAACGCATCAAATGATCTATAGCATGCAACTGCGCTAGGCGAAAATTCGACAATGGAAGATCCTCTGTCACAGGAGGAATCTTTGCAAGGAATTGCTGCGTTCTTTCAAGTGCATGTTCTAATTCAGTGAGATAAAAACTGGACATATAATTAACAGAGCAGCTAAGTCTACCACGAATAATGTTGAACATTTGATATGCTATTTCACTCAACGAGCGGCGGGTTGACTCAAGCGCAACAGCAGGAACATTCAGAACCGTAGCATTAAGATGGCGGGTCAGTTCTGGTCCTTTATTGGGTAGAAGGCGCTCTATCCATAGTGAAAATTCATTCACAAAGGGTAAAAACACCATTACACCAACTGCAATGAAAAAAGTATGAAAAGCAGCGAGACTTGTTGCACCGGGCTCAAGTTTCATATTTATCTGCACCCATCCGATTAGCCACAAAAAAACAGGAAGTATGGTCAGAGCAATTATACCTGTAATGACATTAAAAAATACATGCGAAAGCGCAGTACGTTTTGTTGAAACTTCCGATCCTATAGAAGCCAAAACGCCCGTAACTGTTGTTCCTATCGCAGCGCCGATAACAAGATATGCTGCCTGCTCAAAGTTTATAGATGCAGTGTGCAATGCTGTTAAAATAGTAGCTATTGCAGCACTCGATGACTGCATTACAACCGTCATGGCAATTCCAATAACAATGATAACTATATGATTGAAAACTCCTGTGGATGGTAGCTCTGCGAGATTAAAAAAATCAGACAGCCCTTGCATCCCATCCTGCAAAGTTTCAATTCCGAGAAAGATTAGTCCGAATCCTGCTAATGTCAGCCCGAATGATTTCCATCTACCACGAGACAATAATTTTATAAATGCTCCTATGCCGACCAAAGGCAATGCATAAAATCCTATACTCACCTTTAGTCCAAGAACTGAGACGATCCAACCCGTACTGGTCGTTCCGAAACTCGCTCCTATAACCACTCCGATCGACTGCGGGAAAGTAAGTAGTCCAGCACTTACAAATCCAATAACTGCAACTGTTGTAGCACTTGATGACTGAACTATCGCAGTAATAAGTGCTCCAGAGATAAAAGCCTTAAATGGACTTCCTGTAAACCGTAAGAGGGCGGTACGTAGAGCATCCCCAGCAAAAGATTTTATCCCATCTGACAACAATACCATCCCCATAAGGAACATTCCAATGCCGCCTAAAAGTTTGAAAATAAGTATTGTCATAAAATACCTTTCGTCTAAATAAATTCTCCTTTTATAATCCTTTTTGCAACATCATGGGCTGCACAAATGAATGGAGAAAATACGAAATCAGCTCCAGCTTCTTTAAGTTTATCTTTTTCATAGTCTGTTTGAAATATAACTGCTTTTCTTCCATGATATTTGTGATATTTTAAGGCATCAAGAAGTGTAAGATTTGTTTCAAGATAAGGAATAGTGCTCACTATACATTTGGCAGAACTTAACGGTAAGGAAGATAGAAATTCTTGATCCTCAGCATCACCGTAGAATATTTTAAATCCCTGTTTGTTCAGAAAAGCTACTGTTTCAGGGTCAAAATCTATGCCTAATACACTAATGCCACTCTCTTTAAGGTTATGAGCCAGAGTTCTTCCGAAACGACCCATACCAAAAATTATTATATCCGGCTGATGAATAGTCTTAGGGGTTTTATAGGTATCCTCATGCTTCTGAACTTTTTTCTCAAATACTTTTAACCATGGTGAAAGCCTTTTATACAATTGATGGGAATAAAGAATCATATAAGTTGAAATTCCAATTGTTATAAGTCCAACGAGAGTAATAAGTCCAAGCGCATCGTTATAGATATGTCCAAGACTAACCCCAAGAGAAGCAAGAATTAGCGAGAATTCACTGATCTGGGCTACTGTCAAACCTGCCAAAAATCCTGTCCTGCTTCTGTAGCCCATAAGTCCCATAATTATCATTACTATAAGAGGATTTCCTATTAATACAAAAAGAGACAATACAACCGCAGGTGTGACCTGAACTCCTAATTGCTGCATATCTAACTTTGCACCAAGGTCAATAAAGAAGAATAACATTAGAAAATCCCTAAGATTAACAAGTCGGGAGCTTATAGCCTCACGATATGGAGTAGAAGCAAGAGAGACACCTGCAATAAAAGCACCTATCTCTTTACTAAAACCAATCATGTATCCTAAAGCTGCAAGAAATACTGCCCATGAAATGGAGAAAAGAATAAGCATTTCCATTGAGGAAGCCAGGTGATGCAAGAGTCTTGGAATTACATAACGCATCAACAGAGCTATACTTACGATAAAAACCGAACCTTTGAATAACAATATTGCAAGATTGCTCCAGAATCTTTCTGTACCTTCGGATGAACCAAATGTCGTAAGTCCTATCATCATCAGCACAACTACAATATCCTGTACAATAAGAAATCCTAATGCTATTCGTCCATGAAGTGCGTCAATCTCTCTCTTGTCGGATAGTAGTTTGACTATAATGATTGTACTTGAAAAAGTCAATGCAATAGCTATGTAAAGAGCTGATACTGGAGAAAATCCCATTATCAGTGATATTAAATACCCAAAAAAAGAGGTGAAAATTATCTGGCCTAAACCAGTTGCCAAAGCAACAGGACCCATTGTGCGTATAAGATGAAGGTCAAGTTTCAACCCTACCACGAAGAGCAACAATGAAATTCCCATTTGAGCAAGAAGATCAACCTCGTCTCCAATTCTAATAATTCCTAATACTGATGGTCCTACTAAAATTCCCACGATTATATAGGCGATAATAAGAGGCTGACGCATTAACAGCATCAAAACACTTACTGTTGAAGCTATCAAAAGAAGAACTGCAATTTCTTGAAAGATGTTGTCAAATACAATCAATTGCTTTTCTCCTTTTAGATAAAATTTAAGTTCCCTTAAATTCTATCATACTCCAATATTCAGGAAAATCAGAATACAGATAATAGAAGAAATGGAAAATACTACCACCTGCAATAAAATAAAAAAGCCCTAAACATTATGTAAATAAGATATCCAAGGAAGATTATCTAATAGATTTAAATTATTTTGTTTTCCATGCATGTTATTTTTGCTTAGGGGATTTTTAAATACAAATTCATTTTTTGCTTCCCATTAAGCTATCTTTCTTGCATGACCTGTTGCATCCGCAGCTTTAATGGCAGAAATAACCATTGATGGATTTACAGGAAAAGGTTCATTATGAATCGTCTCACCTTTAGCACATGTAGATTCGGCTACTTTTTTTAGTTCCTCCTCTGTAATATTTGAAAGACCTATTTCTGCAAGGGTTGTTGGTAAACCAACGGACTCACAAAAATCATAAACTTCATCAATTAATGATGCTGGCTTGTCAGTCAAGAAAAGAGATGTTAACACACCAAATGCGACCTTTTCACCGTGATAATACTTATGAGTTTTTTCAAGAACTGTTAAACCATTATGAATGGAATGAGCTGATGCTAATCCTCCGCTTTCAAAACCTAACCCACTAAGGAGTGTATTTGCCTCTACAATATGCTCAAGTGCAGGCGTAACAGCATTTACCTCACAGGATAATTTTGCCATCAATCCATACTCTATTAATGTTTCATAACAAAGCCTTGCAAGAGCATGAGCTGTCATAGAACCTATCTTTCCTGTCATATTGG
This sequence comes from uncultured Thermodesulfovibrio sp., assembly GCA_964509535.1. Lineage (GTDB taxonomy): Bacteria > Nitrospirota > Thermodesulfovibrionia > Thermodesulfovibrionales > Thermodesulfovibrionaceae > Thermodesulfovibrio. The sequence goes on from CAZDXM010000063.1 coordinate 14,781, forward strand.
GTGCATTGCTTTTTTGGCATGAATCTGCCTCAAACCATGTAGCTAAAGCATCTCCCATACCTGATATCAAAAATCTTATAGGAGCCTGTGATATTATTTTTGTATCCACCAGTACAACATCAGGATTCCTTGGCAATATTAAATACCTTTTGAAATTACCCTTTGGAGTGTAAATGACAGATAAGGCACTGCAAGGTGCATCGGTTGATGCAATAGTCGGTACAATAATAACAGGAACTTTTAATTCATATGCAACAGTTTTGGCAGTATCCTGCGTTTTCCCTCCTCCTATTCCGATAACTGCTTCAGCATTTGCATTAATACCCAGTTTTAACAGCCTTGAAATTTCCTCGTCCGAACATTCACCGTTAAACTTTTCAACAATTATACTTGATTCCTTTTGTATTCTCTCCATAATATGAGGTAGTATATTCTCCAAAACAAAAGGGTCACAAATTAAAAAACCTTTTTTGCCAAATCTCGAAATCTCTCTCCCTAATTCCATAATTGCATCATATCCCTGAATATAACGTCCGGGAAATATTGTTGTGCTTATCATATCTTTCCTCCTTTTATTAATCTCAAGTTTTGTCAAAATTTTTTAAGCAAAAATGCTTAAAAGCATTAAATCCCGATGTCTGATTTTATACTACCTAATCCCCCTTTTCATAAAAATTTTTACATTACTATGGAATCCCTTAATTTTACTTAAAAATCTCTCAACAGCTTATAATAAGTATAGTTTAAAAAAGTATTTTGCCTGCTCCATACCCTTCCAGATAAAGTAAAAAGAAAAGCCTGTAATGATTAAGGCACAGAAAAAGACTAATTTTTTGTAAAGACTGTCATTTAAAATTTTCTTACCTTTATATACTCCCGCTGATACAGCAGAATACCATGCTAAATCTCCAAAAATATGTCCTGCGAAAAAAGCGATAATTCCGATAATACCAATTTCCATTGCCTGAACAAGATATCCCAGCCCTATTGTTGCCCACCAGAAAGACCAGTAAGGATTTGCCAAACTTAATAAAATACCTGATAAAAAAAGAGAGCCCTTTGCCTGCCTGTTAAATTCATTTTGCAGACTCAGTTTCGGCAAAGAACAAAACATTGAAACTCCCATAAAAAATAAAAATAACCCGCCTACCAGTGCAACAAAAATAAAAGTCTCTCTCATCTGTAAAAAACTTCCCAAGCCTGAAACAATTAAAAGCAAAAGAGAAAGCTCAAGCACTCCATGCCCTGCTACTAAAATCGGACCTGTTATCCAGCCTCTGCGAGGTGTCTCTGAAACAGTTACTGCAAAAAGAGGTCCGGGCATCATTGCACCGGATAAAGCTATAACAAAGGAAGATATTCCAATAAAAAGGAGCTTAAACATCAAAAACTTAACCTTTCAAAACTTCTATAATGAATTGCTTCTGCTATGTGTGAAGCTTTAATATTTTCAGAGCCATCAAGGTCTGCTATTGTTCTTGCCACTTTAATTATCTTTGAATGAGCCCTTGCACTTAAGCCTAATTTTTCCATTGCGGACTGTAGCAGGCTATGACAGTCCTCATCAATCTTGCAGAACTTTCTTAAATGTTTTGTTTTCATGTGAGCATTGCAGTATATTCCTTCATCCTTAAATCTTTTTAGCTGAATCTGTCTTGTCTTGATTACTCTTTCACGCACACTATTTGAACTTTCTGATGGAGTATCATCTTTGAGTTCCTGATAGTTTACTCTGGGAACTTCAATATGAATGTCAATTCTGTCAAGAAGAGGACCAGAAACTTTTGAACGATAACGAATTATCATCTGAGGGGTGCAGGTACAGGGTTTAAGATTATCACCATAATGACCACAAGGGCATGGATTCATTGCTCCTACCAATAAAAATCTTGCGGGAAATTGAACTGTTGCATAACTGCGGGCAACTGTTACAAAGCCATCTTCAAGGGGTTGCCTTAAAACCTCTAAAACATTTCTCTTAAACTCGGAAAGCTCATCAAGAAAAAGAACACCATTATGAGCAAGGGATACCTCTCCGGGCTTTGGAATCTGCCCTCCTCCTATCAATGCTATGTCACTGGATGAATGATGAGGAGAACGGAAAGGTCGCATAGTAACAAGCCCCTTTCCCTCAGAAATTAGTCCTGCAACACTGTGTATTTTAGTTGTTTCAATTGCTTCATCAATAGTCATTGGAGGAAGAATCCCGGGAAGTCTTTTTGCAAGCATACTTTTTCCACTTCCAGGCGGACCAATAAACAAAATGTTATGCCCGCCTGCTGCTGAAATCTCTAAAGCCCTTTTTGCCTGAAACTGTCCTTTTACCTCTGCAAGATCTTCATATATTACTGAATTACAATCAATTTTTAATTCTGTTTTAAAAGGCTTTATTATTCTTTCACTTCTTAAAAACTCTACAACCTGAGCTAAATCATCCAATGGATAAACTTCTAAATCTTCTATAATTGCTGCTTCTTGCGCGTTTTCTTTTGGAATTATAAGTTTTTTTATACCAAAATCCTTTAGTTTTGAGGCAATACAAAGAGTTCCTTTAATTGCCCGAAGCTTACCCTCTAAGGAAAGTTCTCCAACAATTAAAAAATCTTTAAGAGCTTCTTTTGGGATGTGTCCTTCTGCTGAAAGAATTCCTATGGCAATAGGAAGGTCAAAGGATGAGCCTTCTTTTTTAATGTCTGCTGGTGCAAGGTTGACTGTAATCTGTTTTATGGGAAAGGGGAATCCTGTATTTTTAAAAGCAGCTTTTATTCTATCACGAGATTCCTTAACTGCTGTATCTGGGAGTCCCACAATATTGAAATGAGGGAGCCCTCTCTGAGCTATATCAACTTCTATTTCAATAGCATAAGGCTCTATCCCCAACAGATGTGCACTTTGAACCTTGGCGAGCATTTCTTTCCTCAAGTTTTTTATCTATATCATTCAAAATCTGCTGTTTTGAGCGGTTCCATTTAGGTGCAATTAAAATTTCCTCTGGTGCAGTTGCAAAAAGTCTCTGAATAACGATATCTGGACGAAGTCTTTCCAGAAAATCTATGACAAAATCAAGATACTCTTCATATTCAAAAACCTTAAAAGGACGCTTCTCATAAATACGGGCAAGAACAGTATCCTTTATAACCTGAAGCTGGTGAATTTTAAGAAACTTTATGGGATGACGGTTTATCTCATCTGCCATTGCAAGGGATTCCTCTCTTGTCTCTGTCGGAAGTCCCACTATAATATGTGCTCCAACTAAAATACCCCTTTCATGGGTGTCATATACAGCCTTGAGAAAAGTAGCATAGTCATGACCCCTCATTACATATTTAAGAGATTTATCATACATAGACTGCATCCCGTACTCAACAATTATCATGTGAGTTCTGGAAAGTTCCTTGAGTAAATTAAGTTTTTCACTGTCCACACAATCTGGACGGGTTCCGATTGCCAGACCTACAACTTCTGGAAAAGAAAGAGCTTCTTTATAAAGTCTTTCAAGATGTTCAACAGGTGCATATGTGTTTGTATATGGCTGAAAATAAACAAGAAAGGCTCTTGCTTTGTATCTACCTTTTAAATATTCTATCCCATCAAGAATCTGATCTTTTAAAGGCTTTGTAGGCTCACAGCTCGGAGGTCTGAATGATGCATTGTTACAGTAAATACAGCCAGTTACGCCTATTGTGCCGTCTCTGTTTGGACATGTAAACCCAGCGTCCACATTTACCTTGTAGACTTTTTTGCCAAAGATTTCTTTCAAGTATTCTCCAAATGAATAATAACGATTCTTCATAGTTTTTTCTAATATATTTTTCCACAATATGTCAATTTATCCAATAAATTACTTTACAGTGACTTTATATATTTTAACTGGTTTTTCTTTACCCTTTACTGAAATCTCTCCCAGTGGCTCAATATCTATTAAACCCAGAAACTGAATTTTCTCTTTCAGTTCATTAAATGTAAACTCAGAAATTAATATTTCAGAGTTAAATTGTTTGTTCAAACCTTCAAGCCTTGATGCAAGATTTACATTGTCACCAATTACTGTGTAATCCATCTTTTTGCCCTCAGCTCCAATGTTTCCAACAAGAGCTTCTCCAGTATTTATTCCAATTCCTATTTTCAATATTGGTCTTGCTTCGGCAGACCACTTTTGATGTAAGGCTCTGAGTGTTTTAATCATCTCAATTGCACAGTTTAAAGCTCTTTCTGCATGATCATACTGTGGCAGTGGCGCTCCCCAGAATGCCATTATTGCATCACCCATGAATTTATCAAGTGTGCCTTCCCATTTAAAAATAACATCTGTCATTGCAGTAAAATATTCGTTGAGCAGATCAACAACATTTTCTGGCGCAAGCTTTTCAGATAGAGCTGTAAACTCTCTTATATCAGAAAACATAACTGTGATTTTTCTTCTTTCCCCTCCAAGTTTTGCCATTGAAGGATTTTTAATAAGTTCATTTACAACCTTTTCAGTAACATAACTGGAAAATATTCTTCTTATCTGTCTTGCTTCCTTTTCAGAGTAAGCATACTTAAGTGTTATTGTTGTTAAAAACTGAATAACTAAATTTCCTGAAATATAAACAACAGAAAGCCAGGTTCCGTTCTTAAACAAAAAAAAGGAAACAATAAAAACTGTACCAACTAAAAATACCAGAACAATTACGGAGTATCCTGCTTTTAATCTCTGATAAAATAAAATGCTTAATATTCCTGATAAAAAAATCAATAATAAAACAACATGCGATGAGGCTGGTAGAAGAGTTTTTCCATCAATAATTGAAGCAATAACATTGGCATGTTTTTCAACTCCTGGAAGGGCTGAACTCATTGGAGTAACCCTCAGATCATAAATTCCAACAGCAGTTGCACCGACAAGAACAATCTTTTCTTCAATGTCTTCCCTTTTTACCTTATTTTCAAGAATATCAACAATCGGGATATATTTAAATATTTCATTCCCTCCATAATATGGAATCAAAATTTTCCCCCATGGATCAGTCGGAATATATCTTTTGCCAAAATAGATGCCCTGGGTTGCATCTATCAGCAGTTTTTCATTAGGAATTCCAAGATACATTGAAGCTGTCCTGACTGATAGGGATGGAATTAGATGACCGTAATACTCTATAAATAAAACTTCCCATCTTATGGTTCCATCAGGATCGGGAAACATGTTTATATGACCGAATCCTGCAGAAGTTTCTTCAAGAATTTTTACTGGTGAAAGAACACTCCTTGAAAAGATTGGAGGGTAGTTTTCAAATTTTTTGTAATTTGAAACATTCAGAGCAGAAGCGAACAGAGAAGTTTTTGGTGAATAATCATTAGAATTAAAAAAGAAAACAACAGGTAAAATTACGTTTCCTGCTTTTGAAATACTTTCAGCTAAAACTCTATCATTTACATCTGATTCGCTGAATATTATATCAAGAGCAATAACAGCAGCCTGAAATTCTGAGAGTTTATCTATAAGTTTTGCTATTTTATCTCTGCTCCATGGCCATCTCCCAAGTTTTTCAAGTGAAGTCTCATCTATTGCCGCAATAACTATGCTCTGTGGTGGAAATTGTTTGCCCCTGAGGTGAAAAAACAGATCATAAATCTTCATATCAACAATTTCTACGGGGTAAGGCTTTAAATAAAAAAGAATTGAGAAAAAAACTGTAATAAGAAACCCTATCAGAAGAAGGCTTTTTTTTGGCTTTTTTATTTTCATTAAATTAAATTTTTATTGTTTCTCCTCCATTAAGAATTTTTACCCTGTATCTTGAATATCGTTTTAAGTCTCTCTCTATCTCATGTCTGTAAAAAGGTTTTATATGAGTTATAAATATTTTTTCAGGAGGATGATTGAATGTTATTAAATCTTCAAAAAGAAGCTGGGCAGTTAAATGCCCTGTTTTTATCGCAAGGTCTTTCATGGTATTCGGGAAGGAAACCTCAATAATGAGAGCATCAAGATGTTTATCTGCGAGTTTTTTCCATGTTTCTGGCACAGAACCTGTATCACCTGTGTAAAAAAAACTCTTACCATCTTTCTCAACAAGATAACCAACTGCCGGAACTGTGTGATTCATTCTGTATGCTGTTATCCTGTATCCATTTACTCTGATAAAACCTTCTTCTTTAAGTATTTTAATCTTTAAAATTGATTCATGGGCATTTGGAATAACTGTAAAATCTGGCCATAGCCTGTGATTTAGCAGATGCTTTTTTATATCATCAACAACCTCCTTTATTGAAAATATATTTATCTGCTTTGATCTTCCACCAAGTATCATGTTATCAGCAAGAAAAGGAATGTCTCTTATGTGATCAAGATGTGCATGAGTTATAAATACATGCTCTATTTTTTGCTGTGCCTTTAAACTTAAAGAACCTGTAACTCCTCCAGCATCAAAAAGTATTTTACTGTTCAGAAGAAATGATGAAAGCTTATGTCCTGGCACATCAGAACCAGATGCTCCAAGAACTTTAATCCTCATTTGCTTTCGCCTCCATTTTACTAAATGCTCTTATGAATGCATCTACAACCTGAGGATCAAATTGTGTTCCAGCTTTTCTTTTCAACTCCTCAAATGCTAAATTGATTGGTAGTCCCTTTCTGTATGGTCTGTCTGTTGTCATTGCATCAAATGTATCAGCAACTGCAATAATCCTTGCAATCAAAGGAATATTTTCTTCTCTGAGCTTTTCAGGATATCCTGTGCCATCAAAATTTTCATGATGATATTTTACTCCTGGAACAATATCTTTAAGCTGTTTCACATACTCAAGAATTTCCGCACCGTAAATTGTGTGATTCTTTATAATTTTGAATTCTTCATCAGTTAGCTTTCCTTCCTTAAGCAGGATTACATCTCTTATTCCAATTTTGCCAATGTCATGAAGAATAGCTGCAAGCTTTAAGTTTTCAAGCTCTTTTTTACTCAATCCCATTTCAATACCTGTTGAAACACTATAATCCATAACCCTTTTTGTGTGCCCGCCTGTATAGGGATCTCTCTTTTCTATTGTATCTGCCAGAGCAAAGACAATTGCATAAAATGTTTCCTTCAGTTCACTGTAAAGTCTTGCATTTTCTATTGCTACCGCAACCTGACATGAAAGTGCCTTTAACAGTTCAAGATCATACTCATTAAAAAAAGAATTTCTTTTATTTATTGCCTGAAGAACTCCTATAAGTCTTTCCTTTATCATTATAGGAACAGATATCATGGTTTTCGTTTTAAAACCTGATTTTTCGTCTCCTCCTCTGAAAAATCTCGGATCATTCTGAACATCGTTTATTATAACTGCCTGTTTGTTTTCAGCAACCCATCCCGCGATTCCTTCTCCCAGCTTAAGTCTTATTGTTTTTATTTTCTCAGCCCTTTCACCAAGAGCAACATCAAAATAAAGCTCCTCTGATTCCTCATCATAAAGAAGAAGACTTCCTGCCTCACAGTTTACAAGCTTCATAGAAGCTTCAATTGCTCTTTTTCTTATTTCTTCAATTTCAAGGGAAGAATTAATAATTGTTGAAAACCCAAGAAGACCTTTAAGATGTTCTGTAAGAATATTTTCTTCCATCAATCTTTGTATTTCTCTTTTATTTCAAGAATTTCTTCAATATTTTCAAGAAAAATACTTGTAATTTCAGGATCAAATGCTTTTCCCTGCATAACTTTTATGTAATTAACAGCCTCGTTAATGCTCCATGACTCCCTGTTATTTTTATCAATTGTAAGGCTGTCAAAGTTATCAACTATGCTTACTATTCTTGCCCATACTGATATTTCTTTTTCTTTCCTGCCAAAGGGATAACCTTTACCATCCCATCTTTCATGATGCTCTAATGCAATTACTGCTGCCATTTGAAGAAGCTCACTTTCCTCATCATGAAGTATCTCATATCCAATTATAGGATGTTTTTTCATTATTTCCCACTCATCAGGATCAAGCTTGCCTGATTTCTGAAGAATACTATCAGGAATTCCTATTTTCCCGATATCATGCATTGTTGAGGCTAACATAAGAAGTTCACATTTTTCCCCATCCATTCCAAGTTTCTCTCCTAACAGGCTTGACATAAGTCCCACCCTTAATAAGTGATTTGGAGATTCAGGATCTTTATATTCAGCTATCTTTGAGAGCTTTATGAGGGCTTTTTTGTGAAGTTCTTTAATTTTTTCATGAAGCATTTTTGTTTCTAAAGCAGCACCTGCAAACTCAGCAACAAGTTTCATAAGTTTAATATCTGCACTGCTGAATCTGTCCTTTTTATTTATTGCCTGATATACCCCTATGACTTTATTCCGAGAATCAAATACGGGAACAGCAAGAACATTTCTTGTTCTGTATCCTGAGATTTTATCAACCTCTGGATTGAAAAACCTGCTTTTGTAAGCATCCTCTGTTACATAGTTTCTACCTGTTCTGACAACATATCCTGCTATACCCGTGATCAGGGGAATTCTGATTTCCTTTACACCATGTGCAAAAATTGTATATAATTCTTTTTTATTCTCATCTATGAGAAAGAGACTGCAACGGTCAACTTCAATTATATCCTTTGCAAGATCTGAGAGAATTCCTATCAGATTATTTAAATTTTTCTCTCTTGTTATTTTGCCTGCTGCTTTCAGTAAAATTTCAAGCTTATTCATCAATCTTCCACCGTAACCCTTAAAACCTCTTCTATACTTGTCATCCCTGTCATTACCTTTCTTATTCCGGACTGCCTTAAGGTAAGCATCCCGAGTTTTATTGCCTCTTTTTTAATTTCAGTTGCTGAAGCACCTGTTAAAATAAGTTCTCTAATTTCATCCTTTATTGGCATAACCTCATATAAGGCAACCCTTCCACGATATCCTGTTCCGTTACATTCAGGACATCCCTGAGGCTCATATATTTTTAATCCATCAATTTCCTTTTCAGGAAAACCGAGACTAATCAGCGCATCTTTGCTTATCTTCTGCTCCTTTTTACAGTTTTCACAAAGCCTTCTAACAAGTCTCTGAGCAACTATCAAAATAACAGATGAGGCAATCAAGAAAGGCTCTATTCCCATATTTATAAGTCTTGTAATTGTACTTGGTGCATCATTTGTATGAAGTGTGCTCAAAACAAGATGCCCTGTAAGGGCTGCTTTTATTGCTATCTCTGCAGTTTCAAAGTCTCTTATCTCACCAACAAGGATTATGTCAGGGTCCTGTCTTAAAAATGATCTGAGCACCTGAGCAAATGTTCTTCCAATTTCTTCCTGAACCTGAACCTGCGTGATTCTTGGAAGGGTGTACTCAACCGGATCTTCAACAGTAACAATATTTACCTCAGGTTTTCTAACCTTCATAATCGCAGAATAAAGAGTTGTTGTTTTACCAGAACCTGTTGGCCCGGTAACAAGTATCATTCCATATGGTTTGCTCAGAGCTTCAAGGAAAAAGTTTAAGGAAGTTTCTTCAAAACCAAGCTTTGTTAGGTCAAGCTGGAGTGAGCCTTTTTCAAGAACCCTCAAAACAACCTTTTCTCCAAAAATTGAAGGAAGGGTTGATACTCTGAAATCAACCTCTCTCTTGCCAATCTTCATCCTTATTCTTCCGTCCTGAGGAAGCCTTTTTTCAGATATATCCATATTTGACATGATCTTAATTCTTGTAATGAGGGCGCTTTTTAGCTTTGCAGGCAGGGTAAGAACATCGTGTAAAACTCCGTCTATCCTATACCTGACATATACATTCTCTTCAAATGGTTCTATATGAATATCACTTGCCCTTTTTGAAATTGCATTAATAATTATCTGATTGACAAGCCTTATTAGAGGTGCGTCTATTTCTGTAAGGGTTACTTCAGTTTCCCGAGTTTCTGCTACTGAGATATCTTCTTTAACAGCGCTTTCAACAAGTTCATGAACTGTTTCAGTTGAGTAAACTCTGTTTTCTGTTTCTCCAAATACCTGATTTATTATGCTTTTTACTTCTGAATCCTTTCCTATATGAAAATTTATTTTAAAACCGCTTAAAAAAAACTTTATCTGTTCTAAGGCTATATCATTTGAAGGATCTGTAATCACCACATTCACTATGTTTCCGACTCTTGAAACAGGAATTAATTTGTATCCTTTTATTACATCCTCTGGAATAAGTCTGAAAGCTGAATAATCAATACTTGAAATATTAAATTTGAATACAGGATACCCGTAAAGCTCACTTAATGCCTGAACAAGCTGATCCTCTGTTATATAACCAAGTTTTACAAGGGCTGCACCGATTTTTATTCCTTCAATCTTCTGTACTGCTTGGGCATCAATAAGCTGTTTTTCAGAAATTAATCCTTTTTTCAGGAGAAATGCTCCTATTGTTAACCTTTCTGATGTTATTTTTGCAGGCATTTTAAGTAATATAGCATAGTATAAAAGTTGTGTCAAAGTTATTATAAGAACCTATGTTATACTATTTTATAAACAAACTTAGGGAGGGACTCTGGTAAAGGTCAGATTTGCACCTTCTCCAACAGGACACCTTCATATAGGAGGAGCAAGGACTGCTCTTTTCAACTGGCTATTTGCAAGGCATAACAATGGGAAATTTATTTTAAGGATAGAAGATACTGACAGGTCTCGCTCTACTGAAGAATATATTGAATCAATAATTGAAGCAATGAAGTGGTTGGGACTCAACTGGGATGAGGGTCCTTTCAGACAGACTGACAGAATGGAAATATACAGAGCCTACGCATATAAACTCCTTCAGGAAGGTAAGGCTTATCGTTGCTACTGCACACCTGAGGAACTTGAAGAAAGAAGGCAGAAAGCCATGCAGAAAGGCAAGCCTCCGAGATATGACCGCAGATGCAGAAACATTAAGCAGGTAATTGACAAACCTTTTGCAATAAGATTTAAAATGCCTGTTGAGGGTAAAACCATTGTAAATGATATAGTTAAAGGTAAGGTTACATTCAAAAACAGTGAAATTGAAGACTTTGTTATATTACGCAGTGATGGCACTCCTACTTATAATTTCTGTGTTGTTGTTGATGATTATGAAATGGGAATCACACATGTAATAAGGGGAGAAGATCATTTAAACAATACTCCAAAACAGATTCACATTTACCATGCTTTGGGAGTGAGAACACCAGAGTTTGCACATATTCCTATGATTCTTGGCAGTGACAGAGCCCGTTTAAGTAAAAGGCATGGTGCCACAAGTGTACTTGCCTACAGAGATGAAGGATATTTATCAGATGCAGTTGTTAATTATCTTGCCCGTCTTGGATGGTCTCATGGAGATCAAGAGATTTTTACAAGGGAGGAATTAATTAAATACTTTGACTTAGATCAGGTGGGAAAAGCAAATGCAATTTTTGATTCAGAGAAACTTCTCTGGCTTAACAGTGAATACATAAAAATGACTCCTGAGGAAAAACTTTTTGAACTTGTAAAACCTTTTCTTATAAAGGAGGGATATATTAAGGAAGATGAAAATATGGATTTAAATTGGGTATGCAAGGCAATAAAGTCTCTTAAAGAAAGATGCAGAACCCTTAAAGAGCTTGCCAATGCAATGAGATACTATCTCCTTGAGTATGTTGAGATTGAGCCAGAAGCCAAAGAAAAATATATAAATGATAAAACCATGCCGCTCCTTAAAGAAATCACAGAAAAGCTTGCTCAGCTTGAAGAATTTACCCGGGATAAAATTGAAAAAATATTTATGGATATGGTAAATAAAAAGGGATTAAAACTTGCTCAGGTTGCACAACCTGTAAGGGTTGCTATAACAGGAAGCACAGTAAGTCCCGGAATATATGAAGTTCTTGAAATTGTTGGAAAGGAAAAAGCTTTAAAAAGGCTCAGGAGGGTGATATATGGCTCTTGACAGGGAACTCCTTGAAATCATAGTCTGTCCAAAATGTAAGGGAGATTTAATTTATGAACCTGAAAAAGAAAGACTCATTTGCAAGAACTGCTCAGTATATTATCCAATAAGGGAAGATATACCGATTCTTTTGATTGAAGAGGCTATTCCAATTACTCAAAAGGAGAACTAAGACTTCAGCATCTTGAGAAGTTCTTCATAAGAAATAGTTTTTACACCTAAGGTTTTAGCTTTTGCAAGCTTGCTTCCAGGCTCTTCACCAACTACAAGATAATCCGTGGTTTTTGAAACAGAAGATGAAACATTGCCACCAGCTTTTTCAATCAATCCCTGAACTTCATATCTTGGTCTGGGAAGTGTGCCTGTTATTACAAAGGTGAGACCTTTAAGTGGAGCAGGCTTTTCTTTTTCTTGATAATCAAGATTTTCAACCATAAGCCCCATTGATTTTAATTCCTCAATTGCCTTAAGGTTTTCTTCATTATTGAAAAACTGCTCAATTGCTTTGGCTGTTTTCTCCCCAATCTGAGGAATCTCAACAAGTTGCTCCATTTTTACATGAAAAAGCTCCTCAAGAGTTTTAAAGTTCTGCGCAAGAAGCTTGGCAGCATACTCACCAACCTGACTTATTCCAAGAGCATAAAGAAATCTTCCAAGTGTTGTCCTTTTACTGCGTTCAATTGCTTCAATGAGTTTTTTTGAGGAAAGCTCTGCAAAACCAGGCAGTCCTCTAATATCTTCCTGCCTGAGTTTATAAATATCAACAAAGCTTTTTATTAATCCTCTTTCATGAAGAAGTGTAACAGTTTTGTCTCCAAGTCCCTCAATATTCATGGCTCTTCTTGAGGCAAAATGCTTTATACGTTCCTCAACCTGTGCAGGACAGTTAAAGTTAATACATTTAAGTGCCACCTCTCCAGGTTCCCTTACTGTTTTTGAGCCACAAACAGGACAATGTTCAGGAATCTCGGGCTCTTTTTCCCTGCCGGTTCTTCTGTCTACAACAACCCCGATTATGTGAGGAATAACCTCTCCAGCTCTTTCAACAATCACATGATCACCGATTCTGATATCCTTTCTTTTCACCTCATCCCAGTTATGAAGAGTTGAACGACTCACTGTAACTCCACCTATTCTTACAGGTTTCAGAATTGCAACAGGTGTGATAACTCCTGTTCTTCCAACACTTGGTAGAATTTCCTCAAGAACAGTAATTCCCTGATGTGCAGGATATTTATATGCAATAGCCCATCTTGGTTCACGTGTCTTTGTGCCAAGGCGTTTCTGAAGAGTGAAACTATTAACCTTAATAACAGCTCCATCAGTTTCAAATGGATATCCGTGTCTTAACTCTTCAATCTCTTTTATTGACCGGATAACCTCGTCAATTCCCTTTACAACCTTAACATATACTGGGACAGGAAATCTCGCAGTTCTTAGCCACTGAATAAACTCAAACTGAGTTTCAAATTCTAATCCTCTTACATATCCTATTCCATAGCATGACATATACAGTTTTCTGCTTGCAGTAATAGATGGGTCAAGCTGGCGCACTGAGCCACTGGCTGCATTTCTTGGATTTGCGAAAACTGGCTCTCCTTTCAGGATTCTTTCCCTGTTTATTCTCTCAAACTCATCAGTGTTCATGTAAACCTCGCCTCTTATGTCAATCTCTTCCGGGATTTTTTCAACCCCTTCAATCCTTAAAGGAATTGATTTTATAGTCTTAACATTCTGTGTTATATCCTCACCAACATAGCCATCTCCACGAGTTGATGCCCTATATAACAAACCATTTTTATATGAAAGTTCAACTGCCAATCCATCATACTTTGGCTCTACTGTGTATTCTACTTGTTCATCAATTCCAAGAAGTCTTTTCACTCTTGCATCAAAATCTTTTAATTCTTCAATTGAAAAAGCATTATCAAGTGAAAGCATGGGTTCACGGTGCTCAACCTTTTCAAACTTCTCTGAGGGTACTGCACCAACTCTCTGAGAGGGTGAGTCAGGCAGAATGTACTCCCATTTTTCCTCAAGTTCCTTAAGTCTTCTTAGCATCATGTCATATTCTTCATCGGAGATTACGGGGCTATCAAGAACATAGTAGCGATAGTTGTGATAGTTTATCTCTTTAACAAGTCTTTCTATCTCTTTCTTTATATCCTCAGGTATTTCCTTCATTCAATCACTTCCAGAAGAAATTTCAATGCTTCAAGGGTTGCCTCTATTTTATTTGATAGTCTGTCACCCTGTAAATTTAACTTTTTAACATAAACTTTCTCTGGAGTTGCTACTGCTATATAGATAAGACCTTTTGGCTTTCCCTCCATTGTGTCAGGACCGAGATTGCCTGTTGTTGCTATTGAATAATCAGAACCTGTAAGAGATTTCACTGAAAGAGCCATAGCAGTAGCCATTTCTTGAGAGATAACTCCGTAGCTGAAGACTTCTTGAGAAACACTTAGAATCTTTTTTTTCATCTCTGTAGCATAAACAACAACTCCACCAGCAAAAACTGTGCTTGCACCTGGAATATCAGTAATTGAAGAACAAATAAGACCACCCGTGCAGGATTCAGCAATAGATAAAATTTTCCTTTTTTCTTTCAGGATTTCTACTATTTGATATGCTTTCTCTTTAAGAAAGGACATAAAAAGAGGGAGGTTTTTATCTCCCTCTTTCTTTCTTACTCCATTATTTTCTTTTCAAACTCTTCAAGCTTAGTACCAAGTTCTATGTAACTGCCACCCATATAAGTGTAAATGAGCTGACCCGCATCTATAAGTTCCCTGATTGCTTCCTTTGTTTCTGCATCAGTTACACCCAGATTGCGGAAGTGCTTTATAACATCCATCTGTTTGTATTTCTTCTTTCCAGCAGCCTCCTTAATAAGATTGTAAATCTGTTTTTTAAGTTCCTCCTTCTCCATAAAATTCTCACTCCTTTCTTAATTTAAAAGGAGGGACTTTGCCCTCCTTTTGATTATTTAACCCATTTAATATGTGCGTAAGTTCTGAATGTCTCAAAGGCGTATGTCCAGTCATCAACATGCTGCCATGTGAATGGTATTCCTGTTACTGCAAAGAACTTCTCCCAGCCAATTCTTTCAATCCATTCTCCAACTCTCTCATGTTTCTTTGCACCGGCAATATATGCATCAAGTATTTTCTTTATAGCCTTTGTAACTTCTGGCCATCTCGGTGGATTGTTTGGAAGATACGGAACTGCAAGCTTTGAAAACTTTGGTCTTGTTCTAAGGTTGCCAACCTTTCCACCAACAACTATTGCAATTCCATCATTTTCAGCATCTTTAATTGGTAATGCAGGACAGACCGAGAAGCAGTTACCACAATACATGCATTTCTGTTCATTGAGTTTAATTGATTTCTTTGCTGGATCAGGTGTTATTGCTGCAGTTGGACATGCTGCCATTGTTGTTGGAAGCTCACAAAGGTCTTTAAATTTTTCATGAATAATTTGAGGTACCTTTGTATGAATTCCAACAAGTGCTATATCTGAGCAGTGAACTGCACCACACATATTTGTACAGCATGCAACAGCAAGACGAACTTTATTTGGAAGCTCTTTTGTTGTAAAGTAATCAGCAAGTTCATCCATTATTGATTTAACCAGTCCGGATGCATCTGTTGCAGCACCATGGCAGTGAACCCATCCCTGAGTATGAACAATATTACTTATTCTTGGACCAATTCCACCAATCATATGTCCTTTAGCTTTAAGTTCATCAATTAGAGGTTGAACTTTTGATTCATCTGATACAAGAAACTCTACATTGTTTCTTGTTGTGAATCTGAAATATCCATCACAGTATTTATCAGCAATATCAGCAAACTCCCTTAATGTTGTTGTACTTAAAATTCTTGGAGAAGCAATTCTTACAGTCCAGATTTTGTCTCCAGAGTTTGCTATATGAACCATTAAACCAGGGCTTAAAATCTCATGAGTTTTCCAGTCTCCATAGTTTTTCTTAATAACAGGTGGTAAAAAATTGCTGTAATGAGGTGGTCCTATATCTGTTACTCTTTGTTTTACATCAACAACTTCAGGTATAAAAAATTTTTCAGGAATCTCACCCATGTTTAACCTCCTTTTTTTATTTTAACCATGCTTCCCATGGTTTTCCTTCCAGGTCTCCCTCTTTCCAGAAGAAGAATGGATCTCTTCTTGGCTCTCTAACCATCTCAGGTGCTGGTTCAAGTTCTGATATTTCAAGGAACTCTCTCATACCACGACGAATTATAAGCTCACCAATTCTTTCTCTGTTTTTCCCATATTCACTCCACCACTCCCACCATTTCCTTGTAAGGTCCTTTATTTCCTGATATGGCGGCTTCATCTCCATAAATGGAACTATTACCCATGAAAGTGTTGCACCTATAACAAAAGGTGCCTTTGAACCTATTAAAATTGTTGCACCAAAAGGTGGTGTCGGTTTTAATGCTCCCTTAAGCTTTGCAATACAGTGGAAACAATGAAAACAATCATCATCATTTATCTTAAGATTATTTCCATCCCAGCTGATACATTTGCCAGGACACATATTTACAATCTCTTCCTGAATATTCATTCCCTTCTTTGCATAATCCCTTACTCTGTCCTGATCAATTTCTATTGGACCTTTCCATGTTCCAATTATTGAGCAGTCCGCACGGGCTATTGCTGCATTGCAGTCAACAGGGCATCCAACTACTTTAATTTTGTACTTATACGGAAACTGAGGTCTGTGAAGCTCATCCTGAAACTCCTGAGTCAAATCATAGGTAATATCAAGTGTGTCAATCATTGACCATTCACATCTTGCTGGTCCAACACAGCAGCTTGGTGTTCTCAATGCAGAACCTGAACCACCAATATCAAAACCATTAAGGCTAAGGACAGTTGCAATTGGTTCAAGATTATCAGTTGTTGTTCCAAGTAAAACCATATCACCTGTGGAACCATGGAAATTTGTTAATCCGCTTCCATATCTGTCCCAGAGGTCACAAATAAATCTCATGACTTCTGAAGTATAAAATAATCCTGCAGGCTGATTAATACGAACAGTATGAAAGTGAGCAACATTTGGATATTTGTCAGCTAACTCTGAGTATCTCCCAATAACTCCTCCTCCATATCCTCTTACTCCAACAATACCTCCATGCTTCCAGTAAGTTATTTTGGTTCTGTAACTTTCCTCTAACTGACCGAGTTCATCTGCTGCCATTGGATTTTTTTCTGCTGCTTTTTTGATTTCTGTAACAAAGCTCGGGAAAGGACCCTTTTCCAATTCATCCAATAAAGGCGTGTCATACTTCTTCGTCATAATTTCCTCCTTCTGTTGAAATTTGTGAAAATTATACCATAAAATTTGGTGTTATTCAACAGTATAATACATAGAGTTTTTTGGTCAAATAAAAAAATTTTATATATTCATTAAAGCTTTTAAATCTAAAATAGGCTAAAATATTTTATGCGAATAAAATGGATAGAGCTAAATGGATTTAAATCTTTTCCTGAAAAAACAAAAATTGTACTCAATGAAGGAATAACATGCCTTGTAGGTCCAAATGGAACAGGAAAGAGCAATATTGTTGATGCATTCAGATGGGCTCTTGGAGAGCATAATCCAAGAATTCTTCGTGGAGAAAAGATGGAAGATATAATATTTCAGGGTTCTGCTTCAAAAAGAGAAAAGGGACTTGCTGAAGTTGCCATCCTTTTTACCATTAAAAAGAGCTCAACAGATGGAAGAGAGCCTGAACAGGAAGAAAAAGAAATAAAAAGAAGGCTTTACAGAACAGGAGAGTCCCTTTTCCTTATCAATGGTAAACAGTCCAGACTTAAAGATATAAAAGAGATATTTCTTTCTGAAGGAGTTGATATAAGAACATATTCGATAATTGATCAGATAAAGATAAATGAGATTCTTTTCAAACCTTCTCAGAGAAAGGCACTTCTTGAAGAGTGTGCAGGAATTTCAATATATAAATTTAAAAAAACAGAAGCTGAAGTAAAACTTCAATCAGCAAAAGAAAATCTTCAGAGAGTTGATGACCTTATTACAGAAATCAGAAAGCAACTCAATCTTCTTGAAAAAATGGTCAAAAAAGCTGAAAGGTATAAAAAAATAATAGAAGAACTGAAAAATCTTGAGTTAAAACTTGCTAAAAAGGAAGCCTCAGAACTTTATAATGAAATAATAGCTGTCAGAGCAGATATTGAGAGCCTTGAAGCAGAACAGTCTAAACTAAACATTGAGATAGACAACCTTATTGAAAAAATTGAAACTCAAAAAGAAAAAATATCTTTAATAGAGTCTGAAATTCAAGAGGTTGATAAAAGACTGAAGCAAGTAGAGCTTGAAAATGCAAGCACAGAAAAGGAGCTTGCTCTTTTGACGCAGGAAAAGCAGAATAAAGAAGCATATTTAAGAAGGCTTCAGGAAGAAAATCAGGGACTGACAAATGAAACAGAAAAGCTTAAGAAAGAACTGCAAAGTAATGTGTTTGAATCTGAAAAAATTGAAGAATTAATAAACTCCATTCAAATGGAGGTTATTGAAAAAGAAAGTACCGTCTCAGAGTATCAAAGAGAGATATCCATTCTTGAAAAGGAGATAGATAAAAAAAGAAAAATTCTCTTTAATCTTTCAACAGAGCTTGCGGATAAAAAAAATCTTTATCAATCTGTTAAAAAATTACTTGATAGTGCTGAAAACAGGATAAATTCTTTAAATCAGACAAAAAAACAAGCCTTTGAAAACCTCAATCAGATAGAAAAGGAGATTAAAGATAATGAAAGCAGGATAAAGCTTCTTAAGGAATCAATTGAAAAGGAAAATTCAGATATTTACAGTATTCAGAATCAGTTGTCAGAGATTGAAAAAACAGAAGAACAGAAAAATAATTTACTCATAGATAAAAAGAAAGAGGAAGCTGTAATTAATGGTAGAATTGAGGCAATTTATTCAGAGATATGGGAAGAAGACAGAAAGCACATGCTATTTCTTGAATGCATAGATGTGAACCATGAACTGGAGTCCGCAGTTGAAAGTTTTTTAGATGAAAAGCTGAAGGCATGTGTTATTGAAAAAATTGAGGAGATTGAACAAACTCAAAAGAAAAAGTTTTACTTTTTAAAATATAGTGCTGTTAAAAGGAAGACCGAAAATTTTCTGCCTGATTGCAGGAAACTTAGTGATTTTATAAGAATAAAGGAAGAAGGAATTGAAGGCAAAATCTTCGAAAATGTTTTCATTGTGAATGATCTCAAGAAAGCTCTTGAATTAAAAAAGGAATTGCCAGATGCTTATTTCATAACAGTTAATGGAGAAACTCTTTTCCCTGATGGATTCATAAAAGTCGGTAAAGGTCTTGAGTTTCTGAAAAAGAGAAGGATACTTGAAAAATTAGAATCTGAAAGGAGAGAAATTCATGAGCAGATTAACACTGTTGTAGCTGAAATTAAAAAAATAAGATTTGACAGAGAAGAGCTGAAAAAACTTCTTGAAAATAAGACTGAAAAAATTTCACATATTGAAAGACAGCTAATTCATACTGAACAGGCATATAAAAATTTTCTTCAGGAATATGAATTAATAAAAGAGAAAATTAATAATATTGAAAATGAAAAAAAGGCAGTGAATGAGGAAATATCAAAATATAGAGAATTGATTGAGGAAATTTCTTCAGAGATTGAGGAGATATCATCTTCAATTGATAATGTTAATGAAGAGCTTGAAAGATTAAAAAAAACTCAGGCTGAAATCTCAGATAAAAATGAAAAATTAAAAGAAACTCTTTCACAAAAAAGGATTCAGTTTTCAGCCCTTAAAGAAAAGCTCAATGGCAAAAAATCCGAAATAAAAAGATTAAATGAATACATTAGGAGATTGCTTGATAAAAAAAGAAAAAACCAGATAGAAATTGAGAGGATAGCTGAAAGAATAAAGGTTATTGAAGAAAGAAAAATTGAAAAAAAAGAAAAAATTGAGTATCTACTCTCAGAGATAGAGAAACTGAAAGAGAAAAGGAAAAAACTTCAGACAGATTTTCTGAATGAGAGAAATCTTTCCATCGAATTTGAAAAAAACTATCACAGATTCAATACAGAATTGCAGAGTATCACAGCAAAGCTGGGGCAGAAAAAGGTGATTGAAGGAGAAAAAATGATCAAGCTTGAGAATATATGGAATGATATTTTCAATCGTTATGGAATTGATATACTGAAAGAAGAAATTGAACCCGCCATAGAATCAGAACCATTTAAAGAAAGAATAGCAAGGCTTTCAGCACAGCTTAAAGAGACAGGACCTGTAGACACAGAAGTTTTAAGGGAATATGATGAAGTAAAAGAAAGATATAACTTTTTAGCCCTGCAGCAAAAAGACCTGAACACATCAATAAAGGAACTTCAGGAAGCAATAAAAAAGATTAACACAATGACAAAAAAGAAACTAAGGGAAACATTTGATATTCTTAATATTAGATTTAATGAGATTTTTAATGAACTCTTTGAAGGTGGGAGAGCTGAACTGTTTCTTACTGATGAAAACAGCATTTTTGAGTCAGATATAGACATAAAGGTTCAACCGCCAGGTAAAAGATCAAATAACATAAACCTGCTTTCAGGAGGAGAAAAAACTCTCACTGCTCTGGCATTTATTTTTGCCTGTCTTTCAATTCGTCCATCTCCTGTATGCATTCTTGATGAAGTTGACGCCCTTCTTGATGAGCCAAATACCTTAAGATTCAGAAAACTGATTAAATCCCTGAGCAACAAAATCCAGTTTCTCGTTATCACGCATAATAAATTGATGATGGAGTATGCTGAGCAGATATATGGAGTAACAATGCAGGAAGAAGGGGTTTCAACAGTGATTTCATTGAATCTCAGTGAAGCAGGAGTTCAGGCATGAAAGATATAGAACTGATTCAAGGCATAGATATATCCACTGAAAAGGAAGATCTGATATGTTACAGTTATGATGCTTCCTATGCTAAGGGAAACATTCCTGAAGCTGTTGCATGGCCAAAGAATACTCAGGAAATTGCAAGAACTGTCAGATGGGCATCAAACAGGGGTTTAAAAATAATCCCAAGAGGCGCTGGAACAGGCATGGCTGGAGGAGCTGTACCTGTCAACTCAAACTCTGTTCTGATCAGCCTTGAGAGAATGAAACAAATACTTGAGATAAATCCAAAAAACTTTACAGCCACAGTTGAACCCGGGGTAATAAATGGTGATTTTCAAAATGAACTCCTGATATATGAGCTTTTTTATCCTCCAGATCCTGCATCCCTTGATTACTGCACAATTGGTGGGAATGTGGCAACAAATGCGGGTGGTCCAAGAGCAATAAAATATGGAGTTACAAGAAATTATGTTATGGAAGTTGAGGTTGTTCTTCCAAATGGGGATATTGTCAGCTTTGGAGGAAAGACCTTTAAAAGGGTTGTTGGATATGAATTAAAGGAGCTTTTCATCGGCTCAGAAGGAACTCTCGGAATAATTTCAAAAATAACTGTCAGGGTTCTTCCCCAGCCTGAAGAGATAGTCACACTTCTTATAAGCTTTAAAGAGCTTGACAGTGCTGGACAGTTTATTCCAAAAATTATTGGAACAGGAATTATTCCAAGAACTCTTGAGTTTCTTGACAGCGCATGTCTTAAATTAATTGAAGATAATGAAAAAATAGGACTTCCAGAAAATACAGAAGCACTGCTTCTTGTTGAAGTTGATGGAGAACTGACTTCAATAAAAAGACAGGCTGAAAAAATAGTTGATATAGCAAGAAAATTTAAAGGTGAAACCAAGGTTGCGGTGGACTACTACTCAAGAGAGAATCTCTGGCGAGCAAGAAGGAGCATATCTGCATGCATCATGAAGATGAAAGATAAAGAAAAAATCAATATTGACATATCTGTTCCAGTTGAAAACCTTTCCATGGCTCTTGTAAAGCTGAGAGAACTTTCAATTGCTTCAGATATACAAGTGATATGCTTCGGGCATGCTGGAGATGGAAATATCCATGTAAACATCCTTGTAAACAGGGATGATGAGGAGAATAGAAAAAAAGGGTTTGAGCTTGCAAAAAAAATTTTTGAACTAACAGTATCTCTTGGTGGAGCTATATCAGGAGAGCACGGAATAGGAATAACAAAGAAGCCTTATATTGATATCCAGCTGAGCAAAAAAAATATAGAGTTGATGAAGGCTGTTAAAAGAGTGTTTGATCCGAAAGAAATCATGAATCCAGGAAAGATTTTTTAAGTATCCTCTGAAGTATCCCGTCAAGCTCATCAAGGGAGTTATAGTATATTTCAAGCCTGCCTTTTTTACCTCTGTGATAAATCTTTACCTTTGCACCAAGTTCACTTATAAGTCTCTGCTCAAGCTCTTTAATCTCTGGAATCTCTTTTTCCGATTTTTTTATCTTAAGCCTGTTCAAATTTCTTACAAGTTTCTCAGTCTGCCTAACAGATAAAGAACTTTTTATGATTTGCTGTGTAATCTCAATCTGCTTTTCAGTCTCATCAACTGAAAGTATTGCCTTGGCATGACCCATTGTTATTAATCCTTTTTTTATGTAATCTTTAACCTTATCCGGAAGTTTAAGAATTCTCAGATAATTAGATACTGTTGCCCTGTCCTTACCAACCCTTTTTGAAAGTTCCTCCTGAGTTATACTGAACTCATTAAGCAGTGTTTCAAAGGCTAAGGCTGTTTCTACCGGGTCAAGGTCTTCTCTCTGGATATTTTCAATGAGTGCAATCTCAACCTCTTCAGCAGGAGATACATCTTTTATAATAGCTGGGATCTTTTCAAGTCCTGCGATTTTTGCTGCCTTCCATCTTCGTTCTCCAGCAATTATTCTGAAACTACCATCACCAACTCTTGAAACAACTATTGGCTGTATTACTCCCCTCTGTCTGATTGACTGTGCAAGCTCTCTCAAGGAGTTCTCATCAAAATCGGTTCTCGGCTGGTGTTTTCCAGGAATTATTCTTTCTATTTCTATCTCAAGAAGCGTGTCTTCCCTTTTTGGAATTAATGCTTCTAATCCTTTACCGAGTGCCTTCTTCATTTAAAAACTCCATAGCAAAACTTAAATAACTCTGCGAACCCTTTGATCTTATATCATAAAAAATAGCAGGCTTTCCATGACTTGGAGCCTCCGCCAGTGTTACATTTCTTGGTATTAGTGTATTATAAACCTTTTTGCTGAAAAATTTTCTAACCTCCTCCGCAACCTGCTTTGAAAGAGTGTTTCTTACATCAAACATTGTAAGAAGAATTCCCTCAATTTTAAGATCGGGATTTAAACTTGTTTTTACAAGCTGAATAGTCTTCATAAGAAGACCAAGTCCTTCCAGTGCATAATACTCACACTGGACAGGTATTATAAGAGAGTCAGCACAAACAAGACAGTTAAGTGTCAGAAGCCCCAAAGAAGGAGGTGCATCAACAAGGATATAATCAAACTGATGAGCAACAGAAGATAAAATATTTTTAAGAATAAACTCTCTGTTTTTTCTGTTTACAAGCTCAACCTCAACTCCAACAAGGTCTATTGTAGATGGAATGAGCCAGAGGTTTTCATAAGCTGTTTTAATTATTGCAGAAGAAGGCTCAGTAGAGTTCACAATGAGGGCATAAAGACTATGTTTTAGCTTCATTCTATCTATTCCAATACCTGTTGTAAGATTTCCCTGGGGATCGGAGTCAACAAGAAGAACCTTTTTACCTTCAATTCCAAGGCATGCACCAAGATTTAAGGCAGTTGTGGTTTTCCCAACTCCTCCCTTCTGATTTGCTAAGGTTATAATTTTACCCATTTATTCATTTTAACATTTGTCCTGCCTCTTTCATAAAATGAACCCATATAGGAAGTGCTGCCCTTGCTCCTGCTTCCTTTGGTCCAATAGGTTTATGATTGTCCCTTCCAACCCAGACACCCACAAGAAGCCTGTCATCAAAACCAACAAACCACGCATCGGAAAAATCATTTGTGGTTCCAGTTTTACCATATACCTCTCTTCCAATTTCATTTGCTCTCCGGGCAGTTCCTGAAAGAACAACTTCCCGCAACATTTCCCGCATTGACTTAACAATCTCCTCAGGTAAAATTGTTTCAATATCTGGTCTGTTTTCTTCAATTATCACACCATTGTTATCAGTGATCTTTTCATAAAAAATAGGCTTTATTTTCTTGCCTGTTGCAAAAACTGAATAAGCCTGCGTAAGCTCTATAGGTTTCACATCAGAACCTCCAAGTGCAGTTGAAAGATAAGGATAAATTTTTGAATTCAGTCCACATTTCTGAGCAAATTCAACAATATCTTTAATTCCAATATTTGAGGCAAGCCTCACAGTTGCTGAATTTAGAGAAAGAGCAAGTGCTGTACGAAGGGAAACTTCTCCATAGTATTCATTATTATAGTTTTTTGGACTCCAGATTTTTCCATGAGTGACCCCAGGGAAAGAAACAGGAGCATCAAGGATTGTATCATCTGGAGTATATCCTTTAATAAGAGCAACAGCATAAACAAAGGGTTTAAAAGCACTTCCCGGCTGACGCAAAGCAAAAACTCTATTGTATTGAGTTTCCCAGAAATCATTTCCTCCCACAAAAGCTCTTACATAACCTGTTTTCAGATCCATAGCAATAAGAGATGCCTGAACCTGAGGTTTTACTCTTTTATGAATCTCTGCAAGTCCCTTCTGAACAGCCTCCTCTGCTTTTTTCTGAAGATTATAATCAATGGTTGAGTAAATCCTTAAACCGTCTCTATAAAGTCTTTCTCCATACCTTGATTCAAGCTCAATTCTCAGGGTTTCAACAAAATAAGGGGCTTCAAATCGCCTCCAGTGAGGATGTTCTGGAAGAGGCTCCTTTAATGCTTCAGTGTAGTCTTCATGAGTGATAAATTTTTCTTCAAGCATCTTCTGTAAAACTAAATTTCTTCTTTTGAGGACCACATCAGGTCTTTTAAATGGGTTGAATACTGATGGAGCCTTTGTCAAAGATGCAAGAAGTGCAGCCTCTGCAATATTTAACTCCTTGAAAGATTTTCCAAAATATGCCTCTGAGGCTGCAGCTATGCCATAGGCTCTGTTTCCAAAATAAGCCTGATTGAGATAAAGTCCGAGAATTTCATCTTTGGTATATTTTTTCTCAATTTGTATTGAAAGTATAGCTTCCTTTATTTTTCTTGTGAGACTTTTCTCAGGATTTAAAAATAACATTTTTGCAAGCTGTTGTGTAATTGTGCTACCACCTTCAACAATGCCTCCTGCTTTAATATCCCTGTAAAGAGCCCTTAAAATACCCTTAATATCAACACCTGGATGTTTATAAAATCTTACATCCTCTGCTGCTATGAAAGCTTTTTTAACCATCTCAGGTATTTCATAATGTGGTATAAATTTTCTTCTTTCATAAAAAAATTCTGTCAGAACCTGACCATCTGAAGAATAAACAATTGACGCCTCATAAGGTTTATACTTTTCTAAGGATTTAATATCAGGTAGGTCTGAAAAAAACCAGTAAACATAACCTGCAAATGCTCCAATAAAAAACAGAAAAACGAAAAATGAGATGTAAAATATTTTGAGTTTCATTTTTTATTCAGTTATCAACCTGACCTCTATAGCATCTCCCTCTTCTATCTTAAAACATTTCACATCAAGGTTCGGCTCTATGGCAACTATTAAATAATAAACATCATAAAAAGCGAGTTGTCTATCCCTCTGGGAAGGATAGACACCACCCCATGGATGACTGTGAAATATAGCAAGCATCTGAAGTCCAAGTGTTCTCATATCTTTCATTGCCTTAAACTGCTCAGAAGGCTCCATTAAGTAGCTGACTGATGAATTCTCAATGTTTTTTATTTTATAAATTTTTGTGACAATATTGTCATTTCCTGCAAGAATTCCACATGCTTCCTGAGGAAAGCAACTCTTACAGTATTCTATCATTTCATCATAAATTTCTTTCTTAATTTTTAACATTGAAGCATATTTTACAGAACGGGTCTTTTGAAAATTTAACCTCTCTGAAACCATTCAAAGCATTGTATATAAACATCCTTCCATGCAGGAGCTTACCAATTCCAAGCAAAATTTTTATTCCTTCAACTGCCTGAATCGCTCCAATAACTCCTGCCAGAGGAGACAATATACCTGCGGGCTCACCTAATTCCTCTGCCTCACTAAAAAGGCAATTGTAACAAGGTCCATGAGGAGGAAGGACATCAAATACATGCCCCTCAAACTCTGATACAGCACCAATTATCAGAGGTTTTTCAAGTTTGAAACAGAAATCATTCAGAATAAATCTTGTTTTGAAATTATCAGGGCATGCCACAACAACATCATATGGTTGAATAATTTTCAATGCATTTTTTTCATTAATCTCTTCAGGATATGGAAGAATATTAATTTCACTATTAAGTTTTTTAAGATTTATCATTGCGGATATTACCTTTGGCATGCCAATACTGTCTTCATTATGAATTATCTGTCTTTGAAGGTTTCTTAATTCAACTATGTCAGGGTCTATTATTCCAATATAACCTACTCCTGAAGCAACAAGATATTGAGCCACAGCACTTCCAAGTCCACCTGCTCCAACTATCAGAACTTTTGATTCTTTGAGTTTTTTCTGCCCTTCAGTTCCTATCTGAGGAATTATGAAGTGGCTTTGATATCTTGAAAAATTATGCTTCTGCTCCTTCAACTCTTATAAATATGCTTTTACCTGCAACAACAGGTAGCTTATCTATTTTTTTCAGTGCCATGAGTACATCTTTTTCCTTTGCTTTATGTGTGAGTATCACAAGAGGAACAGCATCACCTTCTCTGGATCTTCCCTTTTGAATAACAGATGCGATGCTTATATTGTGTTCTCCAAATACTCCTGAAATCTTTGAAAGAACACCCGGACGGTCTAAAGCCATAAATCTGAAGTAATACATGCTTTCTATCTCCTCTATGGGCTTGATAACATATTCTTTTGAAAAATCAAGAGGCAGAATACTGCAACCCTTGGCAATATCAACTATGTCTGCTACAACAGCACTTCCTGTGGGCATGCTTCCAGCGCCCCTTCCATAATAAAGAGTTGACCCAACACTGTCTCCTTCTACATATATTGCATTGAAAACTCCATCAACCTTCGCAATTAAATAATCTTCAGGTATCATTGTTGGATGAACTCTTAATTCAATTTCTCCATTAAGAATTTTTGTTATTGCAAGAAGTTTTATTTTATATCCGAACTCACTTGCGAAAGCTATATCCTGGGTTGCTATTTTTGTTATGCCCTCGCAGTAAACCCTGTTAAAACTCAGAGGAATCCCGTATGCCAAAGAAGCCAGTATTGTTATCTTGTGAGCTGAGTCAATCCCTTCAATATCAAGTGTTGGATCAGCCTCTGCATATCCGAGATCCTGAGCCTGTCTCAGAGCATCCTGAAAATCCATTCTCTCATTTGTCATTTTTGTGAGAATAAAGTTGGTAGTTCCATTGATTATTCCATAAATTGCAAGCATTCTATTTGCAACAAGCCCTTCTTTCATGACTTTAATAATCGGAATTCCGCCTCCAACAGAAGCTTCAAATCCTACCTGTAGCCCCCTTTTTTTTGCTTCTATAAATATCTCATTGCCCTCCTCTGCCAAAAGAGCCTTGTTTGCGGTTACAACGTGTTTACCATTTTTTAAAGCTTCAACAATGAAGTCCTTTGCAGGATGAATTCCTCCTACAAGCTCAACAACTATATCAATCTCAGGATCTTTTATAAGCTCCCATGCATCAGGAGTAAGAATTTCTCTTGGAAGGGTTATCTCTCTCGGTCTTTCTATGTCTACATCAGCAACTTTTTTCAAGATTAAATCTATTCCTGTTCTTTTTTTTATCAAATCTCTCTGATTAAGAAGAATTTTTATTGTTCCTGTTCCCACTGTTCCAAAGCCTATAATACCAATCCTTACCTGTTTCATTTAAACAACCCTTCTAATTTTCTTTACAACAGGAACAAGATTTAAAGCTTTTTTAATCCCTCTTACTGCCTGTCTTATTCTGTGTTCATTCTCAACAAGAGCAAATCTTACAAATCCTTCTCCTCCTTCACCGAATCCAATACCTGGAGAGACAGCGACCTTTGCTTCATTTATTAAAAATTTGGAAAACTCCACCGAGCCCATTTTCTTAAATGGCTCTGGAATCTCTGCCCAGACAAACATTGTTGCCTTTGGAGGTGGAACATTCCATCCAGCCTGATTGAGTCCCCTAATTAAAACATTTCTTCTTCTTTCATATGTTTTTCTTATCTCCTCAACACAATCCTGAGAACCTCTTAATGCAACAATTGTCGCAATCTGAATTGGCTGAAACATTCCATAATCAAGATAACTTTTGATTTTTGTCAGAGCTCCTACAATCTCTTTATTGCCAACACAGAAACCAACTCTCCATCCAGCCATTGAGTAGCTTTTTGTCATTGAGAAAAACTCAACTCCAACATCTTTTGCTCCAGGAATCTGAAGAAAACTTGGAGCCCTATAATTATCAAAAACAAGATCAGCATATGCAAAATCATGAATAACCATTATGTTGTTTTCCTTTGCAAAATCCACAACCTTTTCAAAAAATCTCACATCTTCTACAACTGCTGTTGTTGGGTTGTGTGGAAAGTTAATTATCAAAATCTTCGGTCTGGGCCAGGAGTTTTTAAAGGCTTTTTCAAGCTCCTCAAAGAAATCAACCCCGGGCTGAACAGGAAATGTTCTCACATCTCCACCTGCAATAATTGCTCCATAAGGATGAATTGGATAAGCAGGAGAAGGAGTCAGTACCACATCTCCTGGCTGCACAGCTGCCAAAAGCAGATGACTCAATCCTTCCTTTGAACCGATTGTAACAACAGCCTCTGTTTCAGGATCTATATCAACATTAAATCTTCTTTTATACCATTCTGAAATTGCACATCTGAGCTGTGTAATACCCCTACTTGCTGAATATCTATGGTTTTTTGGAATCTTTGCTGCTTCACAGAGTTTGTCAACTATGTGTTTTGGTGTTGGCAGATCAGGATTACCCATGCCAAGATCTATAATATCCTCACCTTTTCTTCTTAATTCCATTTTCAACTGATTTACAATTGCAAAAACATATGGTGGCAATCTTTTAATTCTTGGAAAATCAAACATATTTCCTCCTTCAATGTTTTATTTTTAATCATCTGCTTTTTTCAGTATTTCTGTCAATACTTGTTTTGTATAAGTTTTTTCCATCTGCCATACTATAGCGATATTGTAAGCATTTTCAGCAATCATGTCTATATCTTTATATAAAATTCCTGCATCCTTCAGGCTCACAGGTGAACCAATCTTTTTAAACCATGATTTTAAATTTTCTATTCCTTCCTCGGCCTTATCTGAGTTAAATATATTCCTTGCAAATCTCTCAAACTGGGGTAAATTTTTATCCAAATACCACCTCATCCATGCTGGTATCACAATACTCAGGCATGCACCATGCGGAAGATCATATAAAGCTCCCAGTGCATGTGCTATCATGTGATTTGGGAAACCTCCTCCTTTTATACCAAGCCTTGCAAGTCCATTTAAGGCAACAGTAGCAGACCACATAAACTCTGCTCTGGCATTATAATTTTTGGGCTCTTTTAAAATTATTTCTGTAGTTTCCATTATTGATTTAATTAAACCTTCAATAAATCTGCTCTGAAGTTTTGGACAGTAACTGCCACTCAGATAATGCTCAATCACATGAGCAATGGCATCAACTGCAGCATAAGCCTGATATTGAGCAGAAACACTAAATGTAAGTTCAGGATTTAAAATAGACACTTTTGGAAATATGTATTCTGAAGATATTGAAAGTTTTTCCTGAGTTTCTTCATTTGTTATCACAGCAAAACCATTCATCTCACTTCCAGTTGCTGCTACAGTTAAAATTACATAAACTGGTAATGCTTTCTTTATTTCTATATTCCTCTTGAAAAAATCCCATATATCTCTATTATTTTTTACTCCAACTGCTATTGTCTTCCCCTCATCAATTACAGAACCTCCACCAACAGCTAAAACTGCATCCACTTTATAGTCTTTCGCCTTTTCAATTCCTTCCTTTGTGTGAGAAAGAACAGGATTTGGCTTGACCCCTGAATGCTCCACAAATTCAATTCCATTTTCTTTTAAAGAGCTGACAACTGTATCATATAGTCCAATTTTCTTGATTGCTGATTTTCCATAAACAAAAAGAACCTTTCCAATTTTATCCCCTTTAAGAATTTCTCCAATTTTTTTCTCTGTCCCCCTGCCAAAAATAATCCTTGTGGGATTAAAAAACTCAAAACTTTCCATCTGTTACCTCCTTTGCTGCTAAATATACATCATATGCCAGTGTAGAACTCCTCACCAGAGGACTACTTAAAACAGCTTTGAACCCGAACTGCAAAGCTTTCTCAGCCATCATACTAAAAACTGTTGGTTTTATATATTCTACTACAGGCAGGGCTTTTTTTGAAGGCTGAAGATACTGTCCAAATGTAACTATATCACAGCCTGCATTTTTTAAATCTTTCAATGTTTCAAAGACTTCTTTAATAGTTTCTCCCAGGCCCAACATCAATCCTGATTTGGTTATAATCTCTGGATTAATATTTTTTGCTGTTTCAATTACTTTTAATGAACACCTGTAATCAGCTTTTCTTACAGAACCGTAGAGTTTTTTCACTGTCTCCATATTATGAGAAAAAACAGCAATCTCTGAACTAACAACATTTTTTATGGATTCAATATTTCCCTGAAAATCTGGCACCAAAACCTCTATCAATGAATCTGAATTGATTTTTTTTATCTCTTCTACAGTTTTTGTAAAATGCCCAGCTCCTCCATCAGAAAGATCATCTCTTGCAGGAGAAGTTATCACAACATATTTTAAAGATAACTCCTTCACTGCCCTGGCAATTCTTTCTGGCTCAAAACCGTCAGGAGGTTCGGGTTTACCCTTTTCTGAATTGCAGAATAGACATCCCCTTGTGCATATCCTTCCAAGAATCATGAAAGTTAAAACCTTATGCCTGTAGCAGTCTCTCCTGTTAGGACACCTGAGTGCTTCACAAACAGTATTAAGATTGCGAATCTTTAAAAATTTTTGAGTTTTTTCTATCCCTGCTATTCGGGTTTTAACCCATTCTGGAAGATGCATTATAAGGATTTATAAATGGGGGCAGAAATGCCCCCTTGGGTTGTCAAATTTTTTCTACATTAACTGCTTTTGGACCACGGTCTCCCTGAACAACATCAAATCTTACTCTGTCTCCCTGTTTAAGGGTCTTAAATCCATCACCTTTAATTGAAGTGTAATGGACAAAGACATCCCCTCCGCCATCCTGCTGAATGAACCCGAATCCCTTAGCCTCATTAAACCACTTAACACGTCCTTCTAAAGCCATACTTCTTAAAACCTCCTTTTGTCTGCCCACCTACGGCAGGTACTAATGCTTGCAAAATGCAAAGCTAATCTTTTATAACACGGCAATTCTGAAAAAGTAAAGAAAATTTTCAATCTCATATGCTCTCCTCAAATATCCTTAATGGATCTATGACATACCTCGGTATCCCTTCTGCTGAAACATAATAACCTGAATACTGATTTAATCCCTCAAGAAATTTTCCAAAACTGTGAATGACTACCTCTTCGTATCCAAGAATATCCTCAACAAGAAGTCCTTTTCTGGTTCCAAACATGTTAAAAATAATTATGTAAGATTTTTCATCTATTTTATCTGTTTGTTGCAGGAAAATTTCAGAGAAATATTTAACTGGAATAACTCGGTTTCTATGATTGATCATCTTTTCATCTTTTAGATTGGGAAAATCTTCTGCTGAGACAATTGTTTCAATATGAGTTATAGGAACTGCAAACTCCATGTTCAATGAGCAAAATATTAAAAGAATGCTCACATCTAAGGATTGTGGAATTTTTATTGTAAAAGTGGTTTCTTCATCATTTTCTGAGAAAATTTCTACTGTGCCTCTAAGTTTTGAAATTGTTTTCTTTACAGTTGAAAAATCCATCTCATCAGAGGTTGAAAATTCAGGAGGAAATAGGTTGTTTTTAATTTTGATAACAATATCTCTGCCTTTCTTTTTTACATTAATTTTTATATACCCTGCTGGTTTTTCAATCCCCTGCTGAACAATATTGCGAAGAATATAAAAAAATGGCTGAGATAAAGCTTCAAAAATTGATGGATCAATTTTTATCTCTGCTCCTTTAACCTCTATTTCAATAACCTTCCCCGATTCTTCTGCCATCTCCTTTACTTTGTGAAAAACCTCCTCAAAAAGCTTTCCAATCGGAATCATTTTTATTTCAATTAAATATTCCTCTAAATGTTGGATTTCTCTACTGAGAGATTTAATATTGTAGGAAAGTTCTTCTATGCTTTCTGAAATTTCTTGAATTCTTTTCAAAAAATTAAGGTATTCATCAAGAACTTCCTCTATACAAATTGGAAGGAGTTCAGAGCTGGATAATTCAGAAGTTTTATTTATCATTCGCCTTTTCTGAAGGTTTCTGGGAAACCTTCAGTTTTTCAAATAATTTATCAGGCTCTATAATGT
>CAZDXM010000064.1:0-4005 GCA_964509535.1 uncultured Thermodesulfovibrio sp.
ATTTAACAGTCTCTTCTGCTACGAACCTTGGAATATATTCATTTATTCCCCTGCCAGCGAGGATTATCTGGGGAGAATAACCCATTTCTTTGGCCTTATGTGTTAAATAATATGGATCAACACCAATACAATGCCCACCTACCAGTCCTGGTTCAAATCTCAGAAAATTCCATTTGGTTGAGGCTGCGTCAAAAACCTCCTTTGTGTCTATCCCGAGTTTGTGGAAAATTATAGCAAGCTCGTTCATGAGTGCAATATTTAAATCTCTCTGAATATTTTCAATAACTTTTGCAGCCTCAGCAACTCTGATATTTGATGTTTTATACACACCTGCAGGAATTACAGCTCCATATATTTTTGCAAGTAATTCAGTTGTTTGCTCTGTATCACCAGCAACAACTTTTACAACTTTATCAATAGTGTGTTCACTGTCTCCGGGATTAACCCTCTCAGGAGAATAACCAATATAAAAATCTCTTTTCCATTTTAATCCGCTTTGCTTTTCAAGAATTGGAATGCAGAGTTCTTCTGTAAGACCTGGCCATACAGTTGACTCATACACTACAGTAGAACCTTTTTTCAGATTTCTGCCAACTAAATGGGATGCTCTCTTTACAAAGCTCAAGTCTGGATTTTTTATTTTATCTACAGGTGTTGGCACAGCAACAATTATCAAAGAGGAATTTTTTATTAATCTTTCATCAGAAGTGAATTGAACTGAAGAATTTATTAAGTTTTCACCTGTTAGCTGTCCTGTTTTATCAATACCCTTTTTAAGTTCTTTAATTCTTTCTTTATCTATATCAAAACCGATTACTCTGAATTTTTTTGCCATAAGCACAGCAAGTGGCAATCCAACATATCCCAGTCCAACCACACATATTGATTTTTTGCCTGTTAAAAAATCTTCAAAAGAACCTTGCAATAGTTCCTCCGTAAAACTCTTTATTAAAAAATCGGGGCGAGCCGATTTGAACGGCCGACCGCTCGCACCCCAAGCGAGTGCGCTAACCAGGCTGCGCTACGCCCCGATTCAGGAAAGCATTCTTAAAATCTCTTTGAGTCTGTATTTTAACTTTTCTATAATATCTTCCTTTGTTAACCTTGAATTATAATTTGAATTGTATATTTTGTTCAGTCTCTGTCTTACACCTTCTATTGTATATTTGTCCTCATAAAGCATTTTTTTTATGAGAAGAATTATTTCAATATCCTTTTTAGTATACAATCTTTGCCCTGTCTTTGTCTTTTTTGGTTTCAAAAATGGAAACTCAGTTTCCCAGAATCTTAGAACATAAGGTTCTACTCCTACAATTCTGCTTGTTTCTCCAATTTTGTAAAAAAGTTTATATGTCAGTTCTTTTTGTAATGGGTTTCCCATTTAACTTTTATTTTTTAAATTATCTTTTTTAGTTGTTGACTTGGTCTAAAAACAACAACCTTTCTTGGTTTAATTTCTACAGTTTGCATGGTTTTCGGGTTTCTGCCAATTCTGCTTCCCTTCTTTCTAACAACAAAAACACCAAAACCTGATACTTTAATAATTTCTTCTTCAATTAAAGCTTCTTTCATTGTTTCAAAAACAGTTTCTACAATTTTTTGTATCTCTTTTTTTGGCAGTCCCACTCTTTCAAAGATAATATTTACAAGATCAGCCTTTGTCATTAATAACCTCCTATCTGTGAAAATCGTTAAATTTTATCTTATTTTATTCTGATGTTGTCAAGTTATTTATTAGCCGATTTGAATTACTGCAATTTTTTTAGAAGTTAATTTTAAATAATTTTGCATACCAGTTTCTCAATATCCTTTGCCAATTTGTCTTTTGAAAATTTCAAATAGGGCATGCCTGCTTTTACTGATGCTAAAATTTCTTCTAAAAAGGGAATCATGCCTATAACTTCAATGCCTGAGTTTTCAAGTGCATTTTTCTTTATCAATAAAAGCAATTTTACCACCAATAAATTCAAAGGATTGTTCAATCTCTGGATGCAGAATCAGATGAAGGTTTGCTGCGTCAACATCGCAATCAACAATTACCTTTTTCTGCAGTAAAACTGCAAGACAGCCTGTAAAAATGTTTTTCCTGTTCCACCTTTTCCACTTGCAACTGAAATTATCATTTGCGCACTTCTATACAAACAAATCCAGGCAGTTGTTCAAAATTCTCAATTTCTATTGGGGATTCCAATTCTGGAGCCTCAAGGGGAGATTTTTTAAGAGTTCCATAGACTTTTTTTATGCTTAAACCAGATTCTCCTATAATTTCTTTAAATTCTGAAAACTCATAAAAAGTTGCATGCCTATAAAAAGGATGCCCCTTTCTCTTTTTTTCTTCATAAAATTTCCCCAATTCAGACTCTTTAAATACATCACAGATAATTATTTTACCATCTTCTTTTAAAATCCTTTTTGCTTCAAGCAATGCAGTTACAATGTCTTTTATAAAACTCAAAGAAATAATAAAAATAACACATTGAAAACTTTTATCTCTAAATGGTAATTCTTCAGCTTTTGCCTGAATAACAGGAATGCCTTTTTTTTGAGCAATTTTTAATGGAGTAAAAGCAATATCAATGCCAATAGCTTGATCAGCTAAAACAGCAAATCTTCCCGTTCCCACGCCCACTTCTAAAACTTTCTCACAATTATTAAGAAGCTTCTCAATACATTTTTTCTCGTTTTCATAAAAGATTTTGCCTTCTTGGGAGTCATACCAGGCATCATACTCTTTAGCAAAAAAATCAAAGGGGGAGAGATTTTGTTCAGTATTCATAGGAGACTCCAATGTAGACATGACTTCCTACTCCTGAGGCTATAAATCCAGAACCGAAATTTTCTTTAAAAAGTTTCCTTGATAGGTCACCACTGCAATGAGAAGGAGCAATATATTTGAGTTTTTTTGATTTTAGATAATCAATTAACTCATAAATTTCATCTTCTTTTTTATCCTTTAGATGAAGTCCGCCTATCAAAGCAAAAACATTTTGATTTACAATAGAGGTTGCTTTTTCTATAATCTCCTTTACTCCAGGATGGGCGCATCCTGTAACAATTACCAAGCCTCCTCCTGTATCCATTATAAGAGACATTTCCTTTATTTTTTCACCAAGTTCTCCTGTAAGATAAATTCCCTTCATTATTTCCACATG
Organism: uncultured Thermodesulfovibrio sp.; assembly: GCA_964509535.1. Taxonomy (GTDB): domain Bacteria; phylum Nitrospirota; class Thermodesulfovibrionia; order Thermodesulfovibrionales; family Thermodesulfovibrionaceae; genus Thermodesulfovibrio. The sequence goes on from CAZDXM010000064.1 coordinate 3,153, forward strand.
CTCAGAAGAAACCTTATGAACCCTTGAATCTGGTAAAAGAGTTTTAACCTCCTCATAAATTGAAGCAGGAACATAAATTTCAGCTTTGCTGTTAAGTCCTGCAGCTTCTTTTAATCCACCTGAGTGGTCTTTATGAAAATGGGATATTACAATTCTTGAAATTGCTGTAGGCTTAATGCCTGTTTTTTGAATATTTCTTAGAAGTTTCTGTCCATCAGCTCCTGTGTCAAAAAGGATTCCACCATAACCTTTTTTTATATAACAGCTATATCCCCAACCTGTTTCAAACCCTTCTTCTGCAGGATAATTATCAAAGAGCACAGTTAAATTAATAATCATACTTTTATGGTCTCCACAATTTTGCTAATTATTTCTGAAAAAGCCTTTGCTGGTGCACTATCTTGATAATAAATCATTATAGGCTTTACATCACCTCCTGCGGAAACAATTTTAAACCTCCTTCTTAATTTTATTTATTGCATCTATTACCTTACCATTAGCTTCAACAATTTTTATTCCTGCTGATTTTATGACCCTTTCTGCACCAGGACCTATTTCCCCTGTGATTAAAACTTTAGCTTCCTTGGATGCAACAAATTGTCCAGCCTGAGTGCCAGCTCCCTGCTGAGCCTCTTTCCATTGATTTTCAACTGCTTCATACTGCATTGTATCCGTATCATAAAAAATAAAATATTTACAACGTCCGAATCTTGGATCAATTTCTGATTCTAAATCTTTACCTTGTGATTTAATACAAATTTTCATGATTCCTTCCTCGTTTTTTTAGAATAACAAAAAAACATTTTTAATGTTTACAAGTTCCATGCTCACCATGTTCACAAAGGCTTTCGCC
>CAZDXM010000065.1:0-4787 GCA_964509535.1 uncultured Thermodesulfovibrio sp.
GATTTAATCTACGAGGGTGGAATATCCACAATGCGTTACTCAATAAGTAACACTGCTCAGTATGGAGACCTGACTCGTGGTCCAAGAATTATAAATGAATCTGTCAAGGCTGAGATGAAGAAAATTCTTAATGAGATTCAGAGTGGACAATTTGCAAAGGAATGGATACTTGAATGTAAAGTTGGTAAACCCACTTTTAATGCCTTAACAAAGAAAGGTGAGGAACATCCCATTGAAAAGGTTGGAGAAAAGTTAAGAGCAATGATGCCATGGCTTAAAACCTCTAAACTCGTTGATAAATCAAAGGCATGATAAGGAAAGAAGTTATACCTTATCTTGCTGGTGGATTATTTGCAGGCTTTTTTTCTTATTTGCTCTTTAAGCCTCTTGCAGTAATTTTTTTTGTTTTATGCCTTTTTTTTCTTTATTTTTTTCGTGACCCTGAAAGAAATCCGCCATCAGAACCAGACTCTTTAGTTTCTCCTGCTGATGGGAAGGTTATAGTGATAAGGCAGGGCAGTGAAAGTTTCTGCCCTGATGGTTACACAGAAATCAGCATATTCATGTCTCCTCTTAATGTTCATGTAAACAGGTCACCTTTTGATGGTGTTGTAAAAGAGATAATTTATACACCGGGGAAATTTTTTTCAGCTTTCAAAGAAAGGGCTTACAGAGAAAATGAAAATATAAAAATAACTCTTCAAACTCAACATGGTGATATAGTTGTAAGACAGGTTGCAGGGTCTGTTGCAAGGAGGGCTCTTTGCTGGGTAAAAGAAGGAGAAAGCCTTGTTAAAGGACAGAGATTTGGAATGATTAAGTTTAGTTCTCGCCTTGATATTTGTCTACCTGTGACTTTTGATGTTAAGGTTAAGAAAGGACAGAAAGTTAGGGCTGGAGAGACTGTAATTGCCTCATTAAGAAAATGAGATGATAAAGGTAAGAAAATCAAAAAAAGTTAGATCACACGAATTGAAACCCCATAAGGGAGTTTATATTCTGCCTAATGCTCTTACCCTTTGCGGTATGTTTTTTGGCTTTTATGCAATAGTGGCAGCAATAAATGGAAATTTTATTCATTCTGCCTGGGCAATAATTCTTGCAAATATATTTGATGGACTTGATGGCTGGATAGCAAGACTTACAAGAACAACAACAAGGTTTGGGGTGGAACTTGACTCTCTTTCAGATCTGGTAGCATTCGGTATTGCTCCGTCAATTCTTATATATAAATGGGCATTATCTGATTTTGAAAGAGTTGGGATTGCTGTCTGTTTTCTTTTTGCTGCCTGTGGTGCGCTGAGGCTTGCAAGATTTAACATCCAGGCGGGAGGTATAAAATCATTTAGAGGATTACCAATCCCAGGAGCTGCAACGATGATAGCAGCGACAGTTGTTTTCTGTCATGAAATAATAAACTTTACTCCACAAAAAAATATATATTTTTTAATTTTATCAGTTTTTCTTTCTCTTATGATGGTCAGCAATCTGAAGTTCCATGCACTCAAAGAGGTTGACTTTAAAGAAAAAAAACCATTCTGGATTCTTCTTTTTTTCATACTGTTATTATTCTTCATAGTAATTCATCCATCTATGGCGGTATTCATACTTGCCAGTATTTACATTTTTTCAGGTATAATTGAAAATACAATAATTTTTATCAAAAAAAGAAGACAAAAACAAGAGGCTCATAATGAGAAGGATAAAAATATTTGATACCACATTGAGAGACGGAGAGCAGTCTCCCGGTGCATCAATGAATGTTGATGAAAAAATACAGGTAGCAAAACAGCTTAAAAAACTTGGTGTTGACATAATAGAAGCAGGATTTCCAATTGCATCCCCCGGTGATTTTGAAGCAGTAAACAGAATTTCAAAGGAAGTAAAAGGAATTGTTGTTGCAGGACTTTGCAGAGCCAGAGATGAAGACATTGAAAGAGCAGCTGAAGCCTTGGCTCCTGCAGAACAAAAAAGAATACATACATTTATTGCCACATCAGATATTCATTTGAAATATAAACTCCGTATGAGCAGAGAGCAAGTAATTGAAGCAGCAGTAAAGGCAGTTAAAAAGGCAAGACAATACACGGATGATGTTGAATTTTCAGCAGAGGATGCAACCCGTTCTGACTGGGATTATCTTTGTAAGGTAACTGAAGAGGTAATAAATGCAGGTGCAACAACGGTCAATATTCCTGATACAGTGGGCTACACAATCCCTCAGGAATATGGAGAACTTATTGAATACCTAATGAACAAAGTTCCAAATATTGACAAAGCTACAATAAGTGTCCACTGCCATAATGACCTTGGTCTTGCAGTTGCAAACTCTCTCACAGCCATACTTAAAGGTGCAGGTCAGGTTGAATGCACTATTAATGGAATTGGTGAAAGAGCGGGAAATGCAGCTATGGAAGAAATTGTTATGGCACTTAAAGTAAGGGGTGACTTTTTCAAAGCTGATACAGGAATTGTAACTCAGGAATTTTACAGGACAAGCAGACTTGTAAGTAAGATTACAGGAATGGTTGTCCAGCCCAATAAAGCGATTGTCGGAGCAAATGCCTTTGCCCATGAAGCAGGAATTCATCAAGATGGAGTTCTCAAAGAGAGAACAACCTATGAAATCATGAGACCTCAGGATATAGGCATTCCAAGTTCAAAAATTATTCTTGGAAAACACTCTGGCAGACATGCCTTCAAAACAAGACTTGAAGAGCTTGGTTTTAGCCTTACAGAAGAAGAGATAAACCGAGCCTTTGAGAGATTTAAAAGATTGGCAGACCAGAAAAAATACATATTCAATGAAGACATTGAAGCCCTTGTGTCAGATGAAGTATTAAGAATCACAGAAGTTTATCAGCTTGTTGATCTTGAAGTAAGTAGTGGCACAAAGAAAAGACCAACTGCCACAGTAAAAATGAAAATAAACGGAGATGAAAGGGAACTCACTGTTTCAGGCGATGGTCCTGTTGATGCAGTTTACAAAGCCATAACAGAACTTACAGGCTCAAAGGCTGAACTTAATAAATTTGAAATCAAAGCAATTACAGGTGGAACAGATGCTCTTGGTGAAGTAACTGTAATCCTTGAAGAGGCAGGACATACAGTTCGTGGAAATGGTTCTGACACAGACATTATAGTAGCCTCTGCTAAGGCATACATAAATGCATTGAATAAACTTGCTTTAAAGAATTTAAAAAGCTGAAAATAGACCATTTCCTTAAGCTGCGTATAAAAGTTCAATATGCTCGTCAATCTGGTCAGCGATTCTTTCAATATCTTGCCATTCAGCTTTTTTGCCTATTGTATTTGAAAGTATTCTTTTTAATTCCATCTTAATTTGTGCTCTAAGAGTTTCTTTTTTATTCCAATCCACGATTTTTATAAAATAGCCCAATCTATTTATAATCTCCTTTGCAAGATACTTTATCTCTTCCTCATTTTCAAAAAATTCTTTTTCTTTTAATAGCATGTCATAAAATGCAAGCTCTTTTTCAGTCAAATCTAATTTTTTTCCCTCTTCCAATTTCTTTCTTATCTCTTTTGCAATTTCTATTAATTCATCAATAATCTCTGCGGTATTAAGAAGTTTTAACACATACCCAATGTTGCATTTGCATAATTCATGTTACAGTATCTAGGTCATAACGGAACGCCTCTTTCAATTGCCTTCTGAAGTTTGCTAATTTTTTCTCCAATTCTAAATCCTTTGAGTGGCTCATCAATATCCTTTCCATCAAATACTTTTTTAACTCTCTCTGAGTAAGCTTTCCCAGCCAGTACTATTATTTTTTCATATTTGATTAATCCCTTTTCCCTTGCCTGCTTTGATAACTCATCAACTGATATAGATTCATTATTAAAAATTTCATCATAGGGCCCAGGCACTATATCATCAGGGAATAAGAAACCATGCTTTGCCGATAAAATACACCAAGAGGAGGGATAAAATTTCTCTGCATATATTATACATTTTTGGGCATAAGGTCCTATATATACATACTTTGCTTCCGTGGGTCCTGCACATGGATTTTTATCCCATATTTTTTTCTTTCCACAAGGAGCAATACATAATGTTTTCATGTTTCCACCTCCACAAATTTATTTTTTATCTAAACCTTTCCTTTGATACAAAATTCCTTCGCTTCACATCTATCAAAAACTGGACAATCACCTGTAATATTATCTCGCCTTGAACAACCATACTTAGATAAAACCCAAAGTGGTTCATCCAAATCTAAAGCAATCACAGGGCTGTTTTTAACGAATAACCCTTTTACACTTTCAAACCAAGCTTCTTGTATTTTACTTTTAATTTTTTTATTTAATTCACCCCTGATCTGCCCTCTAACAACTCCAGTACATAATGTAGCTCTTGCTACATGTACATCTACGGGGATAGGAACCTTATCTAAATTTTCCAATTTAACTCCTACATTGTCCCTAAGCATCCTCAACCATAATGGTCCAATCTTAGGACCGCGGAGGTTTGGAAAAGCTGCTTTCCCATTTTCTAAGTCAGTTTCTTTTTTCAGTCGTTCCAAAATACATTTTGAATCCCATTCGCAGTCTTTAAGGAAATTGTATGGATTACCTTCCCATTTTTTGTAAAAAGTAATACCAACCGTTCTCCAAATATAGGTATCTTTTTGAGGTTTCTTAGATAGCCTATACTTTTGCATATCTTCAATAATCTTGTCGGAAGGACTCTCATAGAGTAGTTTTGGATTAAATAGATATCTCGTTTCCGGGTCCTCAAAAGTTTTTCTTGCACTTTCCCATAA
>CAZDXM010000066.1:0-3120 GCA_964509535.1 uncultured Thermodesulfovibrio sp.
AAATTGGAGACATTATAACCGTAATAAAAGACATAGCAGACCAGACAAATCTTCTTGCCCTGAATGCAGCAATAGAGGCTGCAAGGGCAGGAGAGCAGGGTAGAGGCTTTGCGGTAGTTGCAGATGAGGTGCGCAAACTTGCAGAAAGGACAATTAAGGCAACTGATGAGATAGCAGGCAAGATAACCCGTGTTCAGGCAGAATCCCATGAATCTATTAAAAATATGGATGAAGCAGCAGAGCAGGTTTCTCTGGCTTTAAATGCCTTAAGTGAGGTTAAGGAGTCACTTAGAAGAATTGCTGATTACTCTCAAAAAGTAAAGGATTCAATAACCCAGATAGCAACAGCAACTGAAGAGCAGTCTTCTGCCTCTGATGAAGTTGCCCATTCTGCAGAGCGTTCAAGTGAGCTTTCACAGGATGTAAAAAATACAACAGAAGAAGTATCAAAGGAAGTTGAAAAATTAAATAATGTAATTAAAAATCTTACAGAGGCTATAAAGGGAGTAAAAGTGTGAAGGAAAATATCTTAAAGAGAATTGTAAGACTACTGCCAGATGGTGTTTTTGCTATTGATTTAACTGGAAAAGTTATAATCTGGAATAAGGTAATGGAGGAGATTACAGGAGTTGAGGAAACTGACATTATTGGCAAAGGCAATTTTGAGTATTCAGTTCCCTTTTATGGATTTCGTAGACCTATGCCAGTTGATTATGTTTTAAATCCTGAGATTAGCTATCCAGATGATTTAAAAATAAAAGGAGAGACTGTTGAAACAGAAATCTTTGCCCCGGCTCTTTATAATGGAAAAGGGGCATGGGTAAGAATGTCTGCCCATTGTCTTTATGATGAAGCCTGTGATTTAATAGGAGCTGTTCAGATTGTAAGGGACATTACATTGAGGAAAACTGCTGAGCAAGAGCTGAGAAAATTATTCAATATAATTCAGCACTCTCCAGTAGGTGTTGCAATCTTAGAATTCTCAGGAAAAATTACTTACTGTAATGAGTCTTTTTTAAAATATACAGGATTTCATAAGGCACTGGGTGAAAATATATTTGAGATATTTCCTCAAATATCACTTTATGAAATCCATAACAGTTACTTGAAGGAAATTAAATCTGGTGGGAAAATCTTTCGTTTAAGAGGGCTAAGACTTGAAGAGGAAAATGGATATGCACTGTTTTTAACTGACATAACAGAGCTAAGAAAATATGAAGAACAGATAATAATTTCACATAAGATGGAATCTGTAAAAAAACTTACATCAATCTATGCTCATGAAATAAAAAACATGCTTACAGGGATAAAAGGTTTTGCCCAGCTTGCTTTACAAGCAGAAAAAAATGAACAGAAAAATTCATACATTGAAAAAATTCTTTCAATTCTTGATTCTGTACTAACAAACATAAAGGAGATACTCGGCTTTGGTAGAGAAATAGGGAAAAATCCAGAAATTCTGGATTTAAAAGAGGTGATAAAAAACCTGACTACATTTCTTCGGGCTTCCTTAAGAGAAAACATTAATTTAGTTTTAGATTTTGAAGAAAGACCTCTTACAGTATTTGCTGACAAAAATGATATAGAAAAGATTGTTACAAATCTTGTTTTAAATTCACAGGATGCGATGCCAGAGGGAGGAAAGATTAAAATTGAGGCAAAGTTAAAACAAATACCAGACAAATTTTTAACTCTTACAGGAAAGAAAGAGCTTGCAGGAGATTATATATGTTTATCTGTAACAGATACAGGAACTGGAATAGATGAAGAAACAAAAGAGAAAATATTTGAAGAAAATATTTGAACCATTTTTTACAACAAAGGGACAAAAGGGCTCAGGAATTGGTTTAACAACAGTTTATCACATTGTTGAGATACTGAAGGGATTTATATTTGTTGAAAGTGAGCCTGGTAAAGGAACAAAGTTTGAGATATACATTCCTAAGAAATGAAAATTTTTGATAATTTAAGCATAAAAGCGAAGTTTCTATTAATTGTAATCCTGCCTTTATTTGGTTTCTTAGTCTTTGCAACTGTAAATTTAATTCATTATAGACAAAAGACTGATTTACTTAGAAAAGCTGTTTATCATACAAAAGTTGTAAAGGCTCTTGAAGACCTAATTCATGAGATTCAAAAAGAGCGTGCGTTAAGTTTAGCAGATATTGAAAGGGATAAGCTTCATAAGCAAAGAAAAAATACAGACAATGCTAATAAAAATTTAGTAATGCTTGGATATCCTGGTCCTGAAGAGGCTTTAAAAATCTTAAGGCAGAAGATTGATTCAAATGTTTCCTTGCAAACCACTTCAAATTCTTATAAAGAACTAATAAGTTCATTAACAAGCGATATGCTCAGGCAGGCAAGTTATATAGGCTATGAAATGGAAATTGTGCGAACTTATACGAGGATTACGCAGATAAAAAATTCTCTGTCTGAGCTTCAATGTGCGGTTTTATTAGTTTTAAGAAAAAATTATATTGACAGAGATAGTTTTTTCAATATCATAACACTCAGGGGAGAGTTTGAACACAATCAAAAACAGTTTTTTCAAATAAGTAGAGAGGATTTTAAAAATTTATACATGCAGAGAATTCTTCTTAACCCTAAAAAAGAAGTTTTAGATAGAATGCTTAATAGAATTGTTAACAGACAAATTCAATTTTCCTCTACTGAATGGCTTGAGACAGTTTCAAGTCTAATTAATGCTCAAAAAGAAATACAAACAGCTTTAACTAACAGGATTATTTTTAGCATTGATAAAGAATATACAGGTTTTATCAGGAAATTTTATTTCCTCACTTCATTTTCATTATTGTTTGTTTTATTTGTCATTATTGTCCCGCTTTATCTAAGCAGAAGGATGATTTTTTCAATAAAAGCACTTCAGGAAGGATTGAATAAATTTCTATGTTTTCTTGAAGGCAAGACAGATGAATACAGCATGATTCCGGTATATTCAAAGGATGAGATTGGTAAAACTTCTGAAATTTGCAATAAAAGCTTCTTAGAAATAGAAAATCTTTTTTTAAAGTTAAATGAATTCAATAAAAAAATTGAAGCAATCCTTGATGCACAGGAAAGCATTGTTGCAATAGGAAGACCAGTTGCAGGTGTTAA
>CAZDXM010000067.1:0-19764 GCA_964509535.1 uncultured Thermodesulfovibrio sp.
AAAACAGTCATATAAGGAGGAAAGGGGATAAAAAGGGGATGTAAAAAATAGTTAAATGAAAAATTTTGTATAAAAATCTCCCTTTAGAGGACTCTTAGAGTCAAAAAATCACTCTTTAAAATCTCTATCGGCAATTTTAGGCATTATTATTATATTGACAAAATAGTTTTTAAACAGATATAATGTTGTGTTTTTTTATTATGAAAATAGAGCAATACAGAACAATTGAAAAATCTTTATTTGGAGAGTTTATAACCTCTCTCATTTCTGTTTCAAAAGTAGTGGCACCTGTTTGCAAAGGATTCAATACATATTCCTTTCAGGAAATAAAATCTCCAGATGAAATAAGTCTCAAATATATTCCCACAATACTTCCACCGAAAAAATTTCTTTTGCCGCAAAGAGAGACAATTCTACAGTTTAATATAAAGCCTAAACTAAAGGTTGAACCAGTTGCTGAATACGATAACACAGTACTTTTTGGTGTTCACACATGTGATATAGCTGGGATTAGATGTTTAAATACAGTATTGTCTGATCCTCCTAAGGATACAGCGTACCTAATAAGGAAAAAACATATAACAATTATTGGCCTGGAATGCAATGATTACTGTGACAAATATGCAAGCTGTAGTCTTGTTGGTGCTAATATTCCAACAACTGGATATGATTTAATGTTTACAGATCTTGGAGAATACTTTATTGTGCATGTGCATTCTTTAAAAGGTGCTGAAATTATTAAAAATACTAATGATTTGTTTAAAGTTGCTGAAGAATCTCATATGAAAGATCTTGAAGCCTTAAGAGAGAAAAAATCAAAAATATTTATAAATGAAGTTCCAACTGAAAGAAGATATCTTCCCGAGCTTTTTGACCGCTCATGGAATGCCTCAGTATGGCAGGAAATTGGAGAAAAATGTTTAAGCTGTGGAAACTGCACAGCTGTCTGCCCCACTTGTTATTGTTTTGATATAAGAGATGATGTTGATTTATCACTTTCCTCAGGTGAAAGATACAGAGTGTGGTTTTCCTGTCAGCTTGATCCATTTGCAAAAGTTGCTGGTGGAATAGACTTCCGTAGAGAGCGTTCAGCAAGACAGAGACATCGCTATTACAGAAAATTCAGATATCACATTGACCGTTATGGCATGATTTTCTGCACAGGCTGTGGAAGATGTTCCCGCACCTGTATGGCAGGAATAAATCTAAAGGAAGTACTCACATTATTAATAAGAGAATCAGAGGCAAAGATATGGAGAAAGTGGTTATAAAAGAGTCTCCTTACAATATAAAAAAGGCAAAAATAATAGATACAAAACTCCTTACCGAAAAAGAGAAGCTTTTTAAACTTGCATTTGAAGATCAAACTGAGCTTCAGTATGAACCTGGACAGTTTATTATGATTTCTCTCATGGGTATTGGTGAGATTCCTATTTCTGTATGCTCATCTCCTCTTAACAGGGAATACTTTGAAATATGTGTAAGAGCTGTTGGTAAAGTAACAAATTCACTTCATAGATTAAAAATTGGAGACACAGTAGGAATAAGAGGTCCTTATGGAAATGGCTTCCCAATTAGAAAAATAGAAGGACATGATCTTTTAATTATTGCTGGTGGATTAGGACTTGCACCGCTCAGATCCCTGATACTGTACGCTATTGATAACAGAAGAGACTTTGGTGAAATACATGTACTTTTTGGATGCAAAACCCCTGGAGAAATTCTTTTCGTGGATGAAATAGACGAGTGGGGCAGAAGACTTGATATACACTTTGCCTGTACAGTTGACAGAGCAGATCCTGATTGGAAAGGAAATGTGGGGCTGATTACCTCTCTAATTCCCGGTGTTGATATAGACCCTGCAAGAACTTATGCTGCGGTAGTTGGACCTCCTGTGATGTATAAATTCGTGATTAAAGAGCTTCTTGCAAAGGGATTGCCGGTAGACCAGATTCTACTCAGTTTTGAAAGACATATGAAATGCGGAATGGGTAAATGTGGAAGATGTCAGATTCAGAATCTTTATTGCTGTAAAGATGGACCTGTATTCACTTTTAAAGAGATAATGGACATGGCAGAGGCGTTATAATGAGTAAACCAAAGGTTGCATTTTTTGATTTTGCATGCTGTGAAGGGTGCCAGCTTCAGGTTGCCAATATAGGTGAGCCATTGCTTGATATTCTTGATATTGTTCAGGTTGTTGAATTCCGAGAAGTAATGTCTGAAAAGTGGGATGGAGAGTTTGATGTAGCCTTTGTTGAAGGAAGTATTACAGATGAGCATGCTGTAGAAAGAGTTAAAAAGATAAGAGATAGAAGTAATCTCCTTGTTGCCCTTGGTTCATGTGCAACAATTGGTGGTGTTAATGGTATGAAAAACTCCTTTGACCTTGAAGAAGTTGGCAGATATGTCTACGGTGAGACGTATAAATTTTTCCCAACAATTCATACAAAGGCTGTCCATCAGATAGTTCCTGTAGATTATTTCATAAATGGGTGCCCTATATATCAACCTGAGTTTATTACAGTTCTTAAATGCATACTTCAGGGAATACCTTATTATGTTCCTGAGTATCCTGTTTGCGTTGAATGTAAACTCAATGGAAATGTTTGCATGTATGACAGGGGACTTACCTGTATGGGACCAGTTACAAAAGCAGGATGTAATTCATGGTGTATAAATAATGGAAATATCTGCTATGGCTGTAGAGGACTTACAATAAATCCTAACACCAATGGATTTAAGGAAGTTCTTAAAAATTATAATATACCTGAAGACTTTCTGATGAAAAAAATAGAGATGTATAACAAGTGTAAGGAGCTGGATAAATCGTGAGTCAAAATATTAGTATTAATGTTAATTATCTAACGAGAGTTGAAGGACATGGCAATATTGTAGTTGAAGTTAAGGATGGGAAGCTTGAAATATGCAAGCTTGAGATTGTTGAATCTCCAAGATTTTTTGAAGCATTTCTGAGAGGTCGCTCCATCTATGAAGCACCTCATATAACTTGCCGAATCTGTGGAATTTGTTCCTGTGGACACACTCTTGCATCCATCCAGGCAGCAGAAGATGCTCTCGGAATTAAACCAACAGAGCAGACTAATCTTTTAAGAAAACTCCTACTTCATTATGAGCAACTTGACAGTCACCTTCTTCATATATATCTACTTGTTGCGCCAGACTTAGTTGGAGTTCCAAGTTTTGTTCCTCTTATAAAATCTAACCCTGATGTTGTAAAACGTGCACTGAGAATGAAAAGGCTCTGCAATGAACTGTGTGATATACTTGTTGGAAGGCATGTTCATCCAATAAGTGCGGTTGTCGGTGGATTTACAAAGCTTCCTTCAGTAAATGACCTTGAAGAAATGCATAAAAAGCTTCTTGATTTGAGACAGGACATGGAAGCAACTGTTGAATTTTTCAGCAATCTAACTTTCCCTGAGTTTGAAAGAGATACAGAGTATGTAGGACTTGTAAATGATGAAGATGAATACCCATTTCTTTACGGAGATATTGGTTCAACTGATGGTTTCAGAGTAAGCAAATATGAGTATAAAAATGTTACAAATGAATTCATAGTTCCATATGCGACAGCAAAAAGAACAAAATGGCATAGAGACTCATACGCTGTGGGTGCTCTGGCAAGATTTAATCTTAACCATAAAAAGCTTCATCCAAAAGCAAGGGAAGCAGCAGCAGTTTTAAATCTAAAACCTAAATGCATAAATCCTTATCTGAACACTGTTGCTCAGATTGTTGAGTGTGTTCACTGTGTTGAGGATGCCTTGAGAATAATAGAGTTTGTCTGGCAAAGGGGTATTAATTATGAAGAAATAGTTGTTCCAGACATTAATGAACAGGGTATTTTACCAGTACATGAAGGACAGGGAATTGGTGCTGTGGAAGTTCCTCGGGGTTTGCTGATTCATCACTATGAATGTGATGAAAGAGGTATATTCAGAAATGCAAACTGTGTAATTCCCACAAATCAAAACACACACAACATAGAGCTTGATATGTTAAAGCTTGTTCCTGAAATCATAAATAAATCTCAGGAAGAGATAACCTTCGCCCTTGAAATGCTTGTCCGAGCCTATGATCCCTGTATTTCCTGTTCTGTACATATGGTAAAAGTTAATCTCAAATAAGTTTACAAGGCTATCCTGCTAAATACTGAGGCAAATTTTGCTAATTTGACTTAGTCAAAGATAAAATTTTAACATTCATAATATGGATAAAAAAGAGTTTGTTCACCTTCACCTGCATACTGAATACAGCCTTTTAGATGGTGCAATAAGAATTGATGAATTAATTGAGCAGACAAAAATGTTTGGCATGCCTGCTGTGGCAATAACTGACCATGGGAACCTTTTCGGAGCAGTGAATTTTTTTAAAAAAGCTCAGAAAGCAGGAATTAAACCAATAATTGGCTGTGAGGTTTATGTTGCGCCTCAGAGTCGTTTTGATAAAACAAAAATAAATAAAGATCCTTCAATGCCTGAAGAAGCATCATTTCATCTTACTCTCTTGGTAAAAAATGAGGAGGGATATAAAAATCTTACCCGCCTTGTTACCCGCTCCTATCTGGAAGGATTTTATTACAAACCAAGAATAGATATGGAACTTCTCTCTCAGTACTACAAAGGGCTTATTGTTCTGTCAGGATGCCTGAAAGGTGAGATTCCATACAATATCATTTATGAAAAAAGACAGAAAGCTGAAGATATAGCAAAGAAATTCAAGGATATATTTGGAAACAATTTCTTCCTTGAAATACAATCAAATAACATTCCAGAACAGGAAAGAGTAAACAGAGGATTACTGGAAATCTCAAAAAAGTTTGATATACCAGTGGTCGCAACAAATGATTGTCATTATCTTCGTAAATCAGACGCAAGAGCGCATGAGATTCTTCTATGTATTCAGACAGGGAAAACCATAAAGGATGAAAAAAGGCTTAAATTTCAGAGTGATGATTTTTACTTCAAATCTCCACAGGAAATGTACAGAGCATTCTCAGAACTCCATGAAGCTTTAAAAAATACCCTCCTTATAGCTGAGAGGTGTAATTTTAAACTTAAACTTGGTGAATATAAATTACCAAAATTCAATGTTCCTGAGGGATATACACCTGAGGAATATCTGAAAGAAATAGCTATAAAAGGACTTCAGGAAAGATTTCAAGGATTACCTCCAGATGATTATATGAAGCGTCTGGAGATGGAACTAAATGTTATAACAGAGATGGGATTTGCCTCTTATTTTCTTATTGTTTGGGATTTTATAAACTATGCAAGAAAAAGAAACATACCCGTAGGTCCTGGCAGGGGTTCAGCTGCAGGAAGTTTGGTGGCTTATGCTTTAAAAATTACAGATATAGACCCTATAAAATATGGTCTTCTTTTTGAAAGATTTCTGAATCCTGAAAGAGTAAGCCTGCCTGACATTGATGTAGATTTTTGTAAGGATCGGCGCGAAGAAGTAATACAGTATGTCAGCGAAAAATATGGTAGGGATAGAGTTGCACATATAATAACATTCGGAACAATGGCTGCAAGAGCGGTAGTAAGAGATGTTGGAAGAGCATTAAATATTCCATATTCTGAAGTAGATAAGATTGCAAAAATGATACCATTTGCATGTGCTTCACTTGAACAGGCATTAAAATTAGAGACCGCCCTTAAAGAGCTTTACAGTAAAGATAAAACAGTTAAAGAGCTTATTGATATAGCATTAAGACTTGAAGGACTGGTGAGACATTCCTCTCAGCATGCTGCAGGAGTTGTTATATCTCCTGAGCCTCTTGAAGATTTAATGCCTTTATACAAAAATCCAGGTGAAGATGCTGTGATAACCCAGTTTGATATGAAAGCCCTTGAAGATATAGGACTTTTAAAATTTGATTTTTTAGGGTTAAAAACTCTCACTGTTATAGATTGCACAGTAAAATACGCTTCACTGCATGGTAAAGATTTAGTTCTTGAAAATATTCCTCTTGATGATTTAGAGACCTATCGCATTCTTTCTTCAGGGAATACAACAGGTGTATTTCAGCTTGAAAGCAGAGGAATGAGAGAGTTACTAAAAAGAATTGAACCGCAAAGATTCGAAGACCTCATAGCTCTTGTTGCACTGTACAGACCAGGACCACTTGGAAGCGGTATGGTTGAGGATTTTATAAAAAGAAAAAAAGGTTTAATCCCTGTTAAGTATGAATTGCCAGAGCTTGAAGAGATACTTGATGAAACTTATGGAGCAATTCTTTATCAGGAACAGGTTATGAAAATTGCCAATAAAATCGCTGGATTTACAATGGCACAAGCAGATGTTTTAAGAAAGGCTATGGGGAAAAAAATTACAGAGCTTATGACAGGCCTTAAGGAGGAGTTTATTCAGGGAGCAGTTAAAAACAATGTTTCTTATGAAGTCGCAGAATCTCTTTTCAATATAATGGCAGCATTTGGTGAGTATGGATTCAATAAATCTCATTCAGCAGCATATGCTTATTTAGCATATATTACAGCTTATTTAAAAACTCATTATCCTTTGGAGTTTTTTGCGGCAAATCTTTCCAATGAAATGGAGGATACAAATAAGATTGTAAAATTTATAAACGAATGCAAGGCATGGGGAATTGAAATTAAAGGACCTGATATCAATGAAAGCGACAGAGCTTTTACAATTACAGGAAGTTCTATAAGGTTTGGACTTGAGGCTGTAAAGGGTGTTGGAGGCTCTGCTCTTGAAAGTATTTTTAAAGAAAGAAAGAAGGGAAAGTTTACATCAATGAGTGATTTTCTGAGAAGGGTTGATACCAAAAAAGTTAATAAAAAGGTAATTGAATCTCTTATTAAGGCAGGAGCCTTTGACTCTCTTTATCCAAGCTTTTCACCAAATAAGGCAAGAGCTATTGCTATGCATGAACTTCTTTCATATAAAGGAGAATCTGCAGGAAAACTATTTTTTTCTCAAGAAAAAATAGAAGAATGGGATAACAATACTCTACTAAGCGAAGAAAAGGCTTCACTTGGTTTTTATCTTACAGGTCATCCCATGAAACCTTTAAGGCATTTTCTCAACAAAATGAATGTCTTATGTATTTCTGATATTTTTGATACAGTTGAAGAAGAATTTATAGAAGACAGAGAATCACAGGAGGTTAAAATTGCAGGAATTGTGGAGGAAGTGAAAACTAAATTAAAAGAAAAAGGAGTAACTGGATATATAACAATAGAGGACGAAACAGGAAGGCTTGAGGTGGTTATTTATCCAGAACTTTTTAATAAATACAGGGAAATTTTAACAGAGAGAAGTTCAATTCTTCTTAAAGGAATTGTTTTCAAGTCTCCTGATTCAACTAAGTTTCTTGCAAGAGATATTGAGGAACTGAATAATATTGATTACAAAATAAAATATGAAATTTGTGTTGACTGTTTAGATACTGACAAAGCTTACAAAATTTTAAAGGAAATAAAAAAATGTTTAAGAGAGACAACAAATGGAGAAGGGAATGTGCATATCTGTTTAAGTTTTCCTGATTATTATATTACAATTGTTAGCCCATTTGAACCTTGCATGGATTTTGAAACAAAGATACAAAAAATTGAATGTAAGTGGAGAATTTTATGAGCTATTATCTTGATTTTGAAAAACCTATACAGGAGTTAGAAATAAAAATTGAAGAATTGAAAAAACTTTCTGATGGTGGAGATATTGACCTTACACAGGAGATAAAAAGACTCAATAAAAAGTTAAAAGAACTGAAAACAGAGATTTTTTCAAATCTCACTCCATGGCAGAAAACCCAGCTTGCAAGGCATCCTGAAAGACCCTATACTCTGGATTATATCTCCATGATTTTTGAAGACTTCATAGAACTTCATGGAGACAGAAGATTCGGAGATGATCCTGCTGTAATAGCAGGAATTGGCAAAATTAATGAAGACAGTTTTGTAATTATAGGTCATCAGAAAGGAAGAACAATAAAGGAAAGAATATACAGAAATTTTGGGCAGGCTCACCCAGAAGGATACAGAAAAGCAATAAGGGTGATGAAGCTTGCAGAGAGATTCTCTTTACCCGTGATTACAATGATTGATACTCCAGGTGCTTTCCCTGGAATAGGAGCGGAAGAAAGAGGACAGGCCGAGGCAATTGCAACTAATATTATGGAAATGTCTTTACTTAAAACTCCCATGATCTGTATAGTGATTGGTGAAGGAGGAAGTGGCGGTGCACTTGGTATTAGCGTAGGTGATAGAATTTTCATGCTTGAACATGCAATTTACTCTGTTATTTCTCCGGAGGGATGTGCTGCCATACTCTGGAAAAAGGACTCAAATATTGGAGTTGAAGATTATATTAAAGCTGCTGAAGAACTCAAACTTACAGCACAAGATTTAAAAAAATTTGGAATTATTGATGATATTATCCCAGAACCACTTGGAGGTGCACATAGAGACCCTCAGGAAATGGGTAAAAAAATAAAAAACACAATTCTTGAAACAATTGAAGAACTGAGAATCTTCTCTGTTGAGGAACTCCTTCAAAAAAGATATAAAAAATTTAGAAAAATTGGGAACTTCTGGAACTCACTTCGCAAAAAGTAAGAATTCTTTAAATTTTTCAGGCACAATCCATTCAATTCCGAGTTTATCAGCCCATTTAATCAATCCATGATCACCTGTAATTAATGTGGCATTAAGCTGCAAGGATAAAAAAATCAGATCAACATCCTCCTTACTGTCAATAATTCCTTCTCTGAGGGCCTCTCTGTATTTTTTTCTCAAATCCTTTATAGTTTCATCAATTCCTTTTTGTGCTACATTCCTCACAGCATTCTCTGCAATTCTTAATCCTTTATTTACTCTTCCCCTCATATCTTCAACAAGTTCGCAAAAAAATATTGCAGGACAGAAAGCTTTGTATCTGTCTGGCGATTTAATTTTGACAAAAAAATAAAATTCTTCAGGAATCATTTTTTCATCAACAAAATACAGTAGTTCTTTAAAAACAGTGGAAGGCATATAGAATTCAGTGTTTTTAATATTTTTGACAATTTTTACAAACTCTTCAATAGCTTTTACAGGGTCTTCTCCAAACTCTTTTCTAATATCAGGGTTTATAAAGACGCTTGTATCAATAACAACTTTTCGTTTTTTACAAAAAAAATCAATCAGGGATTTCACAGCCTCTTAAATCCACCTCAAAACTATTCCATTTACCACAAACAGAACATCTTCCAGACCATTCCTTAAATGCTGACTGACATTCTTTACACATATATGTTAAGCTTAAAACTGTATTTTCAGGACATAACTCTTTAAACTCTGAAATGGCTTTATTAATCTGATTTCTCCTCAAATATAGATATCCCCTTATACAATAAAGCTTGGGAGTTGAACATACAGCAGGATCAATCAATGAAAGGGTTTCCATGGCATCATCAATCATTTCTAAACGATAGTAAAGTCTACCAAGAAGAAATTTCAGCTCACTGTCCTGCTCAGCATCTTTAATAATTTTAAGATAAAACTGAATCAATCTTTTAGGATCACCTATACTGATAAGAAGGTCTTCAAGTCTGAGAAGCAGAAGTTTTGATTTCAGATCATAATAAGATTTCTGAAGAAATTCCACTGCTTCCTCCAATTCTCCCTTTGCAAGCATAACTTCAGCCATACCAAGATGTGCAGGAATAAACTGTGGAGAAGTTTTAATTATGCTTGAAAAAACTCTCTCTGCCTGTTCAAGATCTCCTGATTCAAGATTCACTCTTGCATATTCATATGTATAGCCTATAAGCCTTTTTTCTTCTTCTGACTTTTTATATTCAGGAATCAGTTTTAATATTTTTTTCTGTAGATTTATCAGTTCTTCCCATTTTTCAAGTCTTTCTAATATGCCTCGCATTTTATAGTATGCCAGCAGACTATCAGGTTCAAGCTCTGTTATCTGCTCAATATATTTGAGAGCAAGTTCATTTTCATTCATTTTTTCCATAATATCTTCAATAGAAAATAGAGGTATTATGTTTTTTGGATCAAGCTCATAAGCTTTTTTATAGTATTTGAGAGCAGTCTTGTAGTCTTCTTCTTTCATTGTCAGGTCTCCCAGCCTTATAAGGGCATCTATATGCTCAGGTTCTTCTTTCAATATTTCCTGTAAGGCTTCTTTAGCTTCTGAAACTTTATCTTTCATGATTGCATTGAGTGCCTTGGCATAATAGTCTTTAATTCTTTCCTCTTTTTTTTGTTTCTTTTGCAATTGAATTCTGCTTATCAGATTTGTTGTATCTCTGACAAAAAAAACAATAAAAACAAACAGAGCTCCGAAACAGAGAGAAAGAAGCATTAATCCAATTTTTGGCATTTCATATGCTGAACTGAACGGCACTTTTAAAATCACCGTTTCTTTATTTTCCATAGCAAAAAGTCCTATAATTGTCAGGAAAACAATTAAAATAAAAATTAAAAACTTAGACATTCTAAATACCTCTCATATTTGCAATTTTTAAATTATACCTTAAAAAAGGATGAAAAATTAATAGTAAATTGAATTTATCTTGCTTAATATTTGAAAAATATAATATATTACACCTATGTATAGAAAGGTAGAAATTTACGATACAACTCTAAGGGATGGTTCTCAAGCAGAGGATATATCTTTTTCTTTGGAGGATAAGCTAAGAATTACAGAAAAGCTTGACGAACTTGGTATTCATTATATAGAGGGTGGTTGGCCAGGCTCTAACCCTAAGGATGCGGAATATTTTAAAAAAATCAAGAAAGTTTCATTAAAAAATTCTATAGTTACTGCTTTTGGAAGCACTCACAGGCCAAAACTGAAAGTGGAAGATGATCATAATATAAAGGCTCTTGTTGGCTCTGAAGCAAGAATCTTTACCATATTTGGGAAAACATGGGATTTTCATGTAAAAGAGGCACTTAAAATCTCACTTGGGGAAAATCTTGATCTGATTTTTAATACAATCACTTACCTGAAAAAATATGCAGAGAGAGTTTTTTTTGACGCTGAACATTTCTTTGACGGTTACAAAAACAATCCTGAATATGCATTAAAATGTTTGAAAACCGCTGAACAGGCAGAGGCAGACTGTATTGTTTTGTGTGATACAAATGGTGGCACACTTCCACAGGAGATTGAAAAAATTTTAAAAAAAATAAGACAGATAATTAACATTCCTCTTGGAATTCATGCACATAATGATTCAGAGTGTGCTGTTGCTAATTCTATTATAGCAGTTTTATGTGGAGCCGAACAGGTTCAGGGAACAATAAATGGCTTTGGTGAAAGATGTGGAAATGCGAATCTCTGCTCGGTTATTCCAAACCTTCAGCTCAAATTAGGTTATAAATGCATTGATGAGCAAAAACTTGAAAGACTTACAGAGGTTTCAAGGTTTGTATATGAAATAGCCAATATAATTCCATTCAAAAGACAGCCATTTGTTGGAGACAGTGCATTTGCTCATAAAGGTGGCATCCATGTAAGTGCTGTAAGAAAAAGACCTGAAACTTATGAGCATATAAGACCTGAGCTTGTTGGAAACCGTCAGAGAATCTTGGTTTCTGATCTAAGTGGGAAGAGCAACATTCTGAAAAAAGCAGAGGAGTTTAATATTTTTCTCAGTTCTGAATCTCCTGAGGTAAAAATAATTGTTGATGCAGTAAAAAATCTGGAAAATGAAGGATGGGAGTTTCAAGGTGCTGATGCCTCACTTGAACTCTTATTCAGAAGCACTCTTGGACTTAAAAGAAAATTTTTTGAGTTAATAGGCTTTAGAGTTATAAATGAAAAAAGGAAAATGGATGAGCCAACCTTAAGCGAAGCAACAATAATGGTGAGGGTTGGGAAAAATATTGAGCACACTGCTGCAACAGGCAATGGACCTGTGAATGCACTTGATAATGCTTTAAGAAAAGCTCTTGAAAGATTTTATCCTGAACTGAAAAAAGTAAAACTTAAAGATTATAAGGTAAGAGTTGTTAACTCAGGTAGGGGCACTGCTTCAAAAGTTAGAGTTCTTGTTGAGTCAGGAGATGAGGAAAGTGTTTGGAGTACTGTTGGAGTTTCTGAAAATATTATAGAAGCATCCTGGCAGGCTATTGTTGATAGCATTGAGTATAAACTTTTAAAAGAAAAGATGAAAAAAGAAAAGAATGCTTCCTGAACTTAAATTTGACGAACATGGTTTAATACCTGCAGTTATTCAAGAAATAGATACAAGAGAAGTTTTAATGGTTGCATACATGGATAAGGAAGCTCTGAAAAGAACAATACAAACAGGATACACCCATTTCTGGTCTCGTTCAAGGAAAAAATATTGGAAAAAGGGTGAAACCTCAGGAAATGTTCAGGAAGTTAAAGCAGTTTACTATGATTGTGATGCTGACACACTGCTCATTATGGTTAAGCAGCACGGAAGCGGAGCATGCCATACAGGTCACAGAAGCTGTTTTTATAGAAAAATAGAAATTAAGAATATATGAACTGTATATTCTGTAAGATTATTCAAAAGGAAGTCCCTTCAAAAATTGTTTATGAAGATGATAGAGTTTTAGCTTTTCATGATATTGCTCCGCAAGCTCCTGTACATATCCTTGTTATTCCTAAAAAACACTACTCCACTCTGCTTGATATGAAAGAAGATGATATGGAGCTTGTTGGATATATCTTCAAAATTATTAAAAAAATAGCAGCAGAGATCGGAGTTGATAAAAGGGGATTCAGAGTCGTTATGAATTGTAATCAGGAAGCAGGACAGACAGTATATCATATTCATTTTCACATTTTGGCTGGAAGACAAATGCACTGGCCTCCAGGATAAAGACATGAAAATTCTTAAAAAAGATACTGTATGGGAAGGAAAATACTTAAGAGTTGTGTTGCTTTCATACCAAGATCAGAGAGGCAATATAAAACAATGGGAAGCAGTTGAAAGAATAAACTGTAAAGGGATTGTTGTTGTTATTCCTGTAACAGAAAAAAAAGAAATAGTTTTTATAAGACAGTTCAGACCAGTCCTTGGTGGATATGTTATTGAGTTTCCAGCAGGGTTAAATGACAGGCTGGAGAGTTTAACTGATGTGGCAAAAAGGGAATTAATTGAAGAAACAGGATTATTCTCTGATGAAGTTGTCTTTCTTGCTGAAGGACCTGTGTCATCAGGTCTTTCAACAGAAGTTCTCACAGTGTTTATTGCAAAAAATGTTAGAGAAGCTTCTGAAGAATTGAAAAAAAACTTCCCACCAGATGAAAGTGAAAAAATAGAAGTTTTAAAGATTCCATTAAATGAAGTAATGGATAAACTTAATGAATTTAAAGCAAAAGGAGACTACCTGGATTTAAAAATTTACGGTTTTTTGGAGCTTGCAAGAAAATTTATAGATTAAGATATTGAGGGTAGAGGCTTTCCTCCACCCTCAACACTCCTACTCCAGCTTGATAGCCTGCGATGGACAGAGGTCAGCAGCTTGCTGACAGTCACAGGTATTGCACTTGTCAGGACCAATCACCCATGCCTTTTCATCTCTTAATTCAAAAACTTCAGGACATACTTCAGCGCATGATCCACAACCTACACAGAGATCATAATCAACTACTGGTGTTGGCATAATACTTCCTCCTCCTTTTAAAAATGTTTTTTATAAAATATACCAAAAAAAGTTAAAATATGCAATTAGAATTTTTCGTAGGAGGAGGGAAAATGGAAATAAAAGATATAGTTATTAAGAAGGCTAAAGAAGCCAAAGAAGCTTCCAGAATTATCGCAAGAGCAACCACAGATGTAAAAAACAGAACAATTCTCAGAATGGCTGAATATTTAAAGAAAAACAGAGAAGAAATTATCAAAGCAAATAAAATTGATATCAAAAATGCTCAAAAAAAAGGATTAACGAAAGCCTTGATTGACAGATTGACTCTAACTGAAAAAAGAATTGAAGAAATGATAAAGGGTTTGTATGAAGTTACAACCCTTCCTGATCCTGTTGGAGAAATAACAAAGATGTGGCTCAGGCCAAATGGTATGCTTGTTGGCAAAATGAGAGTCCCGATTGGGGTAATAGGAATAATTTATGAAGCGAGACCAAATGTTACTGTTGATGTTGTAGGTCTCTGTCTTAAAGCTGGGAATGCTGTAGTTTTAAGAGGTGGCTCAGAAGCATTAAACTCAAATGTTACACTTGTAAAAATTTTAAAAGAAGCCTTAAAAGATGAAGAAATCCATAAAGGAGTTGTCACATACATTGATATTCCACAGAGAGAGGCTGTCCTTGAAATGATTAAACTTGAAGGTTTGATTGATTTAATAATTCCTCGTGGAGGAGAGGGTCTTATAAGAACAGTTACTGAGAACTCAAGAATACCCGTATTAAAACACTACAAAGGTGTATGTCATGTTTTTGTTGACAGGGATGCTGATCTTAAAATGGCGGAAGATATATGTTTTAATGCCAAAGTGCAAAGACCTGCTACATGCAATGCAATGGAAACAATGCTTGTTGATGAAGCAATTGCAAAGAAGTTTCTTCCTAAAATGTTAAAAAGATTTGAAAAAGCAGGAGTTGAACTGAGAGGGTGTGCAAAAACAAAGGTAATTTATCCAAATATTAAAGATGTTTCAGAGGAAGACTACTATAAAGAATATCTTGATCTTATTCTTAATGTAAGAGTTGTAAAAAACATTGATAAAGCCATTGAGCATATTACAAAATATGGATCAGCTCATTCTGATGCGATAGTTACAAAGGATTATGAAAAAGCAATGAAGTTTCTAAGGGAAGTGGATTCATCAGCAGTATTTGTTAATGCTTCAACAAGGCTGAATGACGGATATCAGTTCGGACTCGGAGCAGAGATAGGAATCTCAACTGATAAGATTCATGCTCGTGGTCCAATGGCTCTTGAAGAACTTACATGCACTAAGTTCATAGTTTTCGGGAGCGGACAGCTAAGGCAATGAAAATAGGACTTTTCGGAGGCACATTTAATCCGGTTCATTTAGGTCATTTAAGGGGCGCTGAGGAAGTAAGAGAAAAATTTGAACTTGATAAAATTTTCTTCATCCCTGCAGGAAATCCACCTTTAAAAACAGAGGAGATTATAGATGCCAGACACAGATTAAAGATGACAGAGTTAGCAATAAAAGGTAATTCATATTTTGAAGTTTCGGATTTTGAAGTGAAACAGAAAATCCCTTCATATACATTGAATACTGTCATACATTTTAAAAAACTTTACCAGAAGGATACCCTTTTTTTTATAGTGGGAGTTGATGCTTTTTATGAGTTAAAGCTATGGTACAGATATGAAGAGTTAATAAAATCAATTGATTTTATTGTTATGTCAAGACCTGGATTTAATAGTGTAGAGAATTCAGAATTTATTGAATGTAAAAAAGCAGAAAATATTTTCAAGATTAAAAATTCTGATAAAACTGTTTTTTATATATCAATCTCTCCATTCTGGGTTTCTTCTTCTGCATTGAGAGAAATGATTCAAAGTGGGAAAAGTATTCGCTATCTGGTTCCTGAAGAAGTACGTAAATATATTGAAAAAAATAAACTTTACAGGAAGCAGTCTTTATGATCGCAGATCTGATCAGGGTATACAAAAGTCCTGCGATGAAGGAAATCTTGGAAAACATTTCAAAATTTTCCTTTGAAAACCTGATAATTTTTATCTATGGTGAAAGAGGAACTGAAAAGGAAGATTTAATTAAGATAATTCTAAGTTATATACCTCATTCAAAAATAATAAAACTTCCTGAAGAATATGGGAAAAAGAAATTTTTATCAGGACATGACAACCTGGTTTATATTGTGAAAAGTCTTGAAAATATTGACATATCCTTTCTTTATGGCGATAAACCCTTCAGGTGCGCTATTTTTGTTTCTGATACTGACCATGAACAACTTTATAAGAAAAATGTAATAAGTTTTGAGCTTTATGAAATTTTATCAAAATCTCATAAGCTTTATCTTCCTCCCCTTAAAGAAAGAAAGCAGGATATCATCCCTCTTGCTGATTTTTTTCTTAAGGAAATTTCGGAATTTTTGAATCTTCCCAACAAGGAGCTATCAACAGAGGCTAAAGATGCTATTTTAAACCATCAATGGATAGAAAATGTTTCTGAACTAAAGCGTTATTTAGTAAAAGCATTTATTCTTACCAGACATAAAAAACTTACATTAAAGGATATTTTTGGAGAGTATAATGACAGGCTCTCAATAAAAGGATTCCTTGAGTTAAAACTTGGCAATTTTTTGAAAGACTTTGCAAATATTGAAAATTCCAATTTATATGAAACTGTGATCCAGGAAGTTGAAAAAGCATTATTAAGTCTTGTTTTTGACGAAGCAGAAGGCAATCAGGTAAAAACTGCTAAAATTCTCGGGATAAATAGAAAAACCCTTTATAAAAAATTAAAGCATTACAATTTGATTTAAAAAAGATTTATATGTTATATAAAATATTGTAATTTTAAATTGCAGATGGGGGTTATGTATGTCAGATAATTTTTATGAAAAAGTTGTGCTTATTTTACCAGCTCTTTCTGAAGAAGAAGTCCAGGAAGTAGTAAAAAAAATCTCATCTCTTATTGTTGAAAATGGAGGAGAAGTTTTAAAAATTGATAACTGGGGCAAAAGAAAACTTGCATATACACTCAATAAACAAAAAATGGGATATTATATTGTATTTCTTTTTAAAGCTCCATCTACGGCAATAAAAAAGTTTGAAGAGTTTTATAAGGTTTATGACCCTGTTTTTAAGTTTATGGTTATTAAACTGAGTAAACAGCAGGTTAATGCCCTGCCAGCTCAGATAAAAGGAATCCCTGTAGAGCCTTCAGAATTAGCCTTACAGGTGTGAAATGTTCAACAAAATAATACTTATAGGAAATCTTACGCGAGACCCTGAAATAAGATATACTCCATCTGGTGTGGCAGTTGCTACAGTTCCTATAGCAGTTAATTCAAGATATAAACAGGGAGAAGAGTTAAAGGAGGAAACTTTATTTATTGATGCGATAGTTTTTGGTAAACAGGCTGAAACATGCACCCAGTATTTAAATAAAGGCAGAATGGTTTTGGTTGAAGGAAGACTTAGGGAAAGAAGATGGGAGTATGAAGGGCAGAAAAAGAACAGATTTGAAGTAATCGCAAGCAACATAAGATTTTTCCCGAAAAAAGAACCTTTGCAGGTGGAAGAATTAACTGAGCTTCCTCCTGAAGAATACACTGATTTAGAACCATTTTAAAAAGGAGGGCATGAATGCCGGAGATAACACAGAAAAAATTTTTCAGAAAAAAATACTGTAATTTTTGTGCTGAAAAAATCAATTATATTGATTATAAGGATGTTAAACTATTACGGGGTTATATGACAGAGAGGGGCAAAATTCTCTCAAGGAAAATTACAGGAACATGTGCAAAGCATCAGAGGCAACTCAGCAGAGCTATAAAAAGAGCAAGAGCAATTGCATTATTGCCTTACCTTGAGATTTAAAGATGAGAATACCAAAAAGCTGGGTTCCATATATAGCTAAAAACATAATTGAAAACCTTTTAAAGAAAGACCTTATTGAACCTCTTGTTTCAAAAGAAGAGCTCGTCTCTGAAGCAGAAAAGCTTATTCTTGATGAATTAATGGTTGAAGACAGACTTAATGAGGAGGTAAGAGAAATTCTCCGAAAATATGAGGCTGAAATAGAAAAAGGCAAACTTGATTACAGAAAACTCTTTGAAATGACAAAACAAAAACTTGTTAAACAGAGGAACTTGGTATTATGATGCTGTCTGATGAGAAAATCACTCATACATCACATATTTTATTCAATGGATTGATAAATAAAAGATTGATAAGATTAAAAGCTGAGAAGACTGATGTTAGAAGAGAAATAAAAAGAAGTTTTATTCAGGCATTAAAAGATGGTGAAGCAATTGATGAAATTGTGAGAAGAAAACTGCAGTCATTCTCAAGAAAAATAGTTGAAGGCAGTACAGAGTGGAATATTCTTTACAAAAAATTCTTTGAAGAAGAAGATAAAAAAAAGTTCGGCAGATAATGGAAAAATTTTACCCTTCTGTAACAGAAGATGAAATAAAAAAAGAAAGACAAAAAGCAAAACTTTTGAAAAAATCCTCATGGTGGAAAAGAAAAATATCAAAAAAGAGATGTTATTACTGTGGTAGACAGTTTCCAGAAGACGAATTAACAATGGATCATATAGTGCCTCTGATAAGAGGGGGTAAATCTACTAAGAGTAATATGGTTCCTGCTTGCAAAGAATGTAATAACAAGAAAAAGTATCTTCTTCCGATTGAATGGAGTCAATATTTAGAAAGTTTGAACTCATCAGATCCTGAAAAAAATCTTTAATTTTCTTTATAAGGCTCCACGTGCACAACTACATCAACAACATCAGAAAATTCATGTTTTATCCTTTCCTCAACCTTCTCTGCTACATTGTGAGCTTCAGATATAGATATTGATGGATTTACAAAAATCTTAAGGTCTACAAATATATTCCCCATTGCACCTCTTGTTCTTATATCCTCGCATGCCTGCACTTCTTTTAAATCTTTTATAACTTCTTTTATTCTTGATTCATCAATTGCTGTTCTGTCTGCAAGAATATCTGCTGATTCTTTTATTATCTTAACTGCTTCTCTGGCAACAAAAATCCCAACAATAAAACCTGCGACGGGATCAATCAAAGGAAAACCAAGCTTTGTTATTATTACGCTTATTATAACTCCTGATGTAAGATAAATATCTGTCTTTGTATGAGCTGAGTCAGCTATCAAAAATATACTTTGAAGTTCTTTGCCTTTCTTTTTTTCATAAAGTGTAACGAAAATATTGATTATAAGTGTACCAAAAAGGACGAATAAAGCCTTTTCATCTATGTCTGGTTTTATTTCTTTTATCAAAGCTTTATAGACATTTCTGATGATTTCAATTGCAGTTATACCCATTAAAACTCCAATAAAAATTGTAAAAACCGTTTCAAACTTACCATGTCCATAAGGATGTTTTTTATCAGGTGGACGGCTTGCAAGATAAATAGCAATTAATCCACCTATATTTGACATTCCATCAAAAAGGGAATGAAAACCATCAGAGTATATTGCTACAGAGTGAACAAGCCATCCATAAATTATTTTTACCGCAGAAACAGAAAGATTCAAAAAAAGAATAATCAATATAACTTTTGATATCTGCTTTTTCCTGTCTTTGAGAGATAACATTTTTAGTCTAATGGTCTAAAAATAATTATACCTTCTTTATTCTTAGAGTAGTTCAAAAAATCTTCCTCCACAACCATACCACTTATACTTGAAGCATGTCTGAGTATAATAAAATTTTCGTTTTTAATGATTATACCCGTATGTACAACATCAAGACCAAGCTTTGAATTGTAAAACCCGCAGTAATCACCTGTATTTAAGCTGAAAGCAATTTTTTCTATCCATTCAACAGGTATATAGTTGATTGTTCTTTTTTTAACTGGTAACCCTTCAATCCAGAAACCCTCATTTTTTTTATTTAACTCTTTCATAACTTTTTTAACATTTTCTTTCCCAATCTCATCCGTAGCATCCTTGACTGATTTTAAATATTTCCAGTCTGTAAAAAAATGTCTCCTTTTCTCAAAATTTACAATGCCGTCAAAATATCTAACAGTTTTTAAATTTTCAATAAAGGATTCAAAATTAAAGGATAATCTTAATG
>CAZDXM010000068.1:0-37358 GCA_964509535.1 uncultured Thermodesulfovibrio sp.
ATTTATTATCCTGCAAAAATAATATCAGGATTAAAAATTATCAGGGTGACAGTATGGAATTTTGGGCTGATAGTTTTCTGTCTTCTTTTGCTTGCAGTTTTATTCATAGTTTATGCGACAGTAAAGAGTTTATACTGGAAAAAAACAGAAGAAATTGAAATTTTAAAACTTCTTGGTGCTACACCTTCATATATAAGAATGCCATTTTTAATTGAAGGTGGACTGCTCGGGCTTGGAGGAGCTGTTTCTGCAGGAGTTTCTATGGTTTCACTGTATTTCTTAATTCATTCAAAAAATATTTCAGAATTTTTACCTGCTGTAACAAGAATAATTTTCCCCGTTGAAATCTTTTATATATTACCCTTTTTTGGTATAGCTCTTGGAATGATTTCTTCATTTTTTGCACTCGGTAAGATAAGATATCAGTAGCCATGTGGAAAATAAACATTTTAATAGCTGCATTTTTTATCATATGCTCTGCAGGTCTTGCTGCTGAGCCAAAAGAGGAACTTAAACATATAAAAAAGGAGCTTGATATTCATAAAAAGAAATTACAGGAAACAAAAAAAACCGAGCTGAATATTCTTGAAGATTTAAAAAAAGTTTCAAGGGAAATTGAGGAAATAGAAGAAAAAATAAAAAGTCATCGTATGAAAATAAAAGACCTTCAGATAAAAATTGCACAGACAGAAAGGGAAATAAAAAGTTACAGCAGTCAACTTGAAACAAGAAGGAGTTATCTTGTAAGCAGAATAAAAGGAATCCAGAGATTTTATTATCAGCCCGACCTGCTTCTTATAATTTTAATGGAAGACGATACAACACAGGCATTAAGGCTAATAAGAAACATTCAGAAAATCACAAATATTGATAAAGAGCTGATAAATAAGTTCAAAGCGGAACTCAAAAGGTTAACTGCTGAACAGAATGAGTTAAAAAATCTTTATGCTTCTTTAAAAACAGAGGAGGAGGCTCTTAAAAAAGCTGAAGAAGCTCAAAAAAAGAAGAAAAAAGAGAAAGAAATTTTACTTGTGAAGGTAAGACAGAATAAGGTACTTTATGAAAAAAAGATCAGAGAGCTTGAGGAAAATGCAAGAAGACTTACAAGACTTCTTAAAGAAACCGAAAAAAGACAGACAAGAACTGGAAGAACTGATGTTTCCCTTCCTGAAGGTGGTTTTACCAGAATGAAAGGAACACTTGTCTGGCCAGTAAGTGGAAGGGTTGTTTCTCATTATGGAACCCAGAGGGATCCTGTATTTGATATTCCGGTATTCAGAAGTGGAATACACATAAATGCCGCACCGGGAGCAGAAGTAAAAGCCTCTGCTGAGGGAAAGGTTGTTTATGCAAACTATTTTAAAGGATATCAGAACCTTGTTATAATAAGTCATGGAGAAGGTTATTACACTGTATATGGAAATCTTGGCTCAATTACTGTAAAAGAAGGTGCTTATGTTAAAGGAGGACAGGCTATCGGAACAGTGGCAGGCAATTCAAATATCGGAACTCCTGCTGTTTATTTTGAGGTAAGATATAGAGGAAAGCCGCTTAATCCTGAACAGTGGCTTAAAAGATAAAGGGAGGAATATAAATGAAGAAAAAGATTGCAATCTCTGTATTCATTTTAGTTATTGCTACAGTAGGCATAATTGTTGGAAGATGGTCAGCAGCACAGAATTCAGACTCTGTTTATGAAGATTTACGAACATTTACTGAAGTTTTTGCAACAATAAAAAAGAACTATGTTGATGAAGTCAATCCAAGAGAACTCATCCGTTCAGCAATAAAAGGTATGGTTAATTCTCTTGATCCTCATTCAGCATATCTGACTCCTGAAGCTTATAAAGAATTCCAGACTGAGACTAAAGGAGAGTTTGGTGGAATAGGTATTCAGATTGGTATAAAAGATGGTATTTTAACAGTTATAGCTCCAATTGAGGATACACCTGCATGGAAAGCAGGTATCAAGGCAGGTGATAAAATATTAAAGATTGACGGGCAGTCAACAAAGGATATGAATATAAATGATGCAGTATCAAAAATGCGCGGTCCAAAAGGAAAACCTGTAACACTTACGATTCAGAGAGATGAATGGAAGGAGCCAAAAGACATAACAATTGTCAGGGATATAATAAGAATCAAAAGCGTAAAATTCAAAATGATTGATAAGGAAATCGGATATTTAAAAATTGTCCAGTTTCAGGAAAGCACAGCTCAGGATGTCTCAAATGCTTTAAAAAATCTTAAATATTCAGGCATGCAGAGTTTGATTCTTGATTTAAGAAACAATCCGGGTGGACTTCTTCAAAGTGCCGTTGATATTTCAGAGCAGTTTTTACCTCCACGGCATCTTGTTGTATCAATAAAAGGAAAAAGTGGTGAAAAAATGGAGTATTATACAGAAAATTTAAGACCTTCATACACTGATATTCCCATGATAGTGCTTGTAAATCAAGGTTCTGCATCAGCATCAGAGATTGTTGCTGGAGCTCTGCAGGACTGGGGAAGAGCGTTGATTATTGGAGTTCAAACATTCGGCAAAGGCTCAGTTCAAAGCCTTATTCCACTGAGTGACGGCTCAGCATTGAAACTTACCACAGCAAAATACTATACACCTAAAGGAAGAAGTATCCATGCAGTTGGAATAATGCCTGATATTGTTGTAAAGCTTGAAAGCAAGAATGGCAAGGAATTTCCTGTAATAAGGGAAAAGGAATTAGAGCAACATTTAAAGGGAGAAAAGGTTGAACCACAGGAAAAGGCTCCACATGAAGTAGAGGAAAAAGATGATACACAACTTCAAAGAGCAATAGAGATTCTTAAAAGCTGGAAAATAATTGAAAAATTGAAAAAGGCAGCATAGAACTTATATACGAAGATGTTTTAGGGCTGACTTTACATATGCTCCTTTAATCTTGTAAGAGTTTTTAACATAACCAACCATTAAAGTTCTTGAACATATAAGATTTATAAGTCTTGGAACTCCTTTTGATGCTTTATATATAAGTCTGATTGCTCTTCCTGTAAAATATACAGGAGTATCAGTAACCCTTTTAATTCTGAATTTTATATAGTTACCCACATCTTCTTTATTCAGAGGGGACAATCTGACCTTCAGGCTTATTCTCTGATTTATCTGAGAGTAATGTGGTTTTGAAAGAAGTTCTTCAAAGTAAGGCTGACTGAAAAGAATTATTTGAAGAAGTTTCTCCTTTTGTGTTTCAATATTTGAAAAATGCTTTATCTCTGTGAGAGTCTCTTCAGGCATATCCTGAGCTTCGTCAATTATCAGTAGATTTTTATATCCTGAGAGTTTTCTATTTTTGAGATTTTCTGTAAGAAATTCAACCATTGATAGCTTTGTAGAAAGTTTATTTAACTCAAACTGCTCGCTTCTGGTTACAGACTTCTCTATTACTCCTCTTAACAACTCATCTGGAGTAAGAGAAGAATTGTATATCACAATTGGGAAGATATTGTCTTCCTTAAAGTTTCCGATAAATTTCTTTATAAGGGTTGTCTTACCTGTGCCAGGACCGCCTGTTACAAGCATAAATCCCTCACCCTTCTGAATGAGGTAGTTCATTGACTCAAGAGCCTCAAAATGACTTTTTGAAGGATAAAAAAAATCTGGGTCTGGTGTTATACCAAACGGGTCTTCTCTGAATTTATAAAAATCAAAATATTCCATTTATCTGCCCAGCTTTGTTACTAAATCATAAATCGGACCCAGAAGACTTATAAAAATAATTGCGAAGAAAACTCCTATAAAAAGGATTACCATAGGTTCCAAGATTTTACCCAGTCTTACAGAGTATTCCTGAAGCCTTGCAGTATAATAGTTATTTAAAAACCCAAGCTGTTCTTCAAGATTTCCTGAAGTCTCACCAATATCTATAAGTCTTATTACCATTCCTGGAAATATCTTTTCTTCTTTCAGTGATTGAGCAATCCTTTCTCCAGTAATAATCTTCTCCTTTGCATTTTTTATAGCAGTTTTCATTTGCTCATTGTTTACAGCTTCTGCAGTCATATCAAATGCACTGTCTACAGGAACTCCCGCAGCTGTGAGTATTCTCATCTGTTCGCAGAAAAGAGCAACTGCCCTATTATAAAAAATCTGTTTTATTATAGGCAATCTCAGCGAAAAATAATCTCTTATCCATCTCAGTCTTTCACTTCTCTTAAATAAAGAAGTGGAGAAAAAAAAGATTAATGGAATAAAAGGCAATAAATAGAAAGAATTTGAAAGAAAACTCCCTGTTTTAACAAGCATTTGAGTAATAAATGGGATGGCTACGCCCATATCCTTCATTGCGCTGACAATCTTTGGAAGAACATATACAAGCCAGAAAACTACAGCACCGAATGAAACAACAGTTGCAAATACAGGATAAATAAGAGCTCTCTTTATGGCTGTTCTTAAATCTTCAATTCTCTGAAAGTAATTTGCTATCTCATCAAGGCTTCTGTCAAGCTGACCTGTCTCCTCTCCAATTTTTATCAGATACTGAACAACAGGAGGGAAAACCTCTTTATGCATTGATACCGCTTCACTGAAAGGTATGCCTTTTTCAATCAGAGAGGCAATATCTGAAACAACTCTTTTAAATCTCTCTTTTATTATGCTTTCAGCAATGTCTGAAAGTGCTGTAACAAGAGGAATTCCTGCTTTTAGCATTATTGAAAGATTTCTTGCAAACTCTATCAAATAAATGTTTTTAATTTTTCTTGACAAAAAACTAATAAATGGTGTTAAA
This sequence comes from uncultured Thermodesulfovibrio sp., assembly GCA_964509535.1. Classification (GTDB taxonomy): domain Bacteria; phylum Nitrospirota; class Thermodesulfovibrionia; order Thermodesulfovibrionales; family Thermodesulfovibrionaceae; genus Thermodesulfovibrio. Next base: position 4,764 of record CAZDXM010000068.1, read on the forward strand.
AATCTCGGCATTTCTGATATGGAAAGGATATAAAAATTTCTCATTGTAAGAAAATTCACGGCATCTGCATAATTTTCCGCTTTAACAAATCCTTTAAGGGTTTTACCAGTTTCATTAACCGCTTTATACCTGAAAATACTCATCCTATAACTCTTTCAATCTCTTCAAGTGTTGAAACTCCTTGAGCAACCTTTTTTAATCCATCAATTTTCAAAGGAATCATTCCGCTTTCTATTGCGGTATTCATTAAAGCATTAAATGATGCTCCTGAATAAATCATATCTCTCAGTTTTTCATTTATTATCATTAGCTCTCCAATTGCTGTTCTTCCAAGATATCCTGTGTTCCTGCACATTCTGCATCCCTTACCATAATAAATTCTTTCAGGAGTCAGTCCAGCAATTTTAAAGATCTCCCTTTCACTTTCATTTAAATCTCTTGATTCCTTGCAGAAGGAACATATTTTTCTTATAAGCCTCTGGCTCAGCACAGCAAGAAGGGATGAGCTAAGAAGAAATCTGTCTGACTGAAGATCAAAAAGTCTTGGTATTGCACTTACAGCGTCATTTGTATGAAGAGTGCTCAACACCAGATGTCCTGTTATTGATGCTCTTATTGCAATTTTTGCAGTTTCTTCATCTCTGACCTCACCAAGAAGGATTATATCAGGGTCATGACGCATGAAATTCCTTCCTGCAAGGGAGAAATCATAACCTATCTTCTCATTAACCTCACTCTGTTTAGCAAAAGAGATTCTGTATTCTACAGGATCTTCAATAGTTATAACACTTCTCTGAAGTCTGTTAACCTCTCTTATCAGAGCATAAAGTGTGGTACTTTTACCAGAACCTGTTGGACCAACAACAAGCATTATTCCACTTGGTTTTCTTATAAGTTCTTTAAGTTTTGAAGTGAGGTTTTCACTAAAACCAAGCCTTGAAAGGCTGTAAAACTCCTCTGAGCCACCAAAAAGAAGTCTCAATACAACGCTTTCTCCCTCAACTGTTGGAATTGTTGAAACTCTTATCTCATATTTCTTGCCTATAAAACTAAAAATAAATGAACCATCCTGAGGAAGTCTCTGCTCAGCTATATCAAGTTTTGAAAGAATCTTTATTCTTGATACCACTCCAGTATGCATAGATTTTGGAAGAAAATAACCCTCCTGAAGAATCCCATCAACCCTGTAAAATATGCTAACAACACCTGCATTTATTGTTATATGTATATCAGTTGCTCCCCTTCTTATCCCTTCTGCCATCAGAGCATCAATAATCTGTGGAAATCTTTCAGGTGGAGTTACACCTGACCTTAAAGTAATGTTTACAGCATCCTCTATGATTTTTTCTGTTGGATTTTCAAGAAAATAATATGCTTTCTCAAGGGTGTCAAAAAAACCGTCCTCATCTGTAAGATATGGCTTTGCTCTTTTGCCTGTAATTGACCTCACTTTGTCAAGAGCAACAATATTACTCGGATCAGTCACAGCTATTTTAACAACACCATCTGTTTCTTCAATTGGTAGAAATTTAGCTGACTCCGCAATATTTTTTGGAAAGACTTTAAGAAGCTCACTCTGCAGTGGATACTGTCTCACATCTATATATTCAATTCCCTGCTGAATTGCCAGAACCTCTGCAAGTTCTGAAGATGTAATGAAACCGAGTGCTGTTAAACACTTTCCAAGAACCTGTCCTGTGATCTTCTGAACATTAAGGGCAATATTAAGTTCTTCCTCAGTAATCAATTTTTTTTCTAATAAAATATCTCCAAGCCTCATTGTGAGATAATCCTTGGCTGAAGAAGTATCACAAGCTCTGTGTTTGTTTCTTCTCTATCCTTACTCTTAAAAAGCTCTCCAACTAACGGGATATCTCCGAGTACAGGTGTTTTATTTTCTGATAGAGCCTCCTCCCTCTTAATTAATCCACCAATTATTAAAATTTCTCCATCCCTTACCTTAACAGTTGTGCTTAACTGCCTGAGATCAACTTTTGGAAGCTGGATTGTTGTTGCCTGAGACTCTTCTCCAAATTGTTTGCTCTCAATTGCAAGAAGATTTGAAATTATAGGTGTTATTGTGAGAGATATTTCACCTTTTTCATCAATATATGGAACTATACCTAACATAAGCCCTGAAAGAAGATTGCTTGACTCAACTGTATATGTTATTATTGGAGTTCCACCTGCTCCAGTTGTAACATTGCTCTGAACTTTTGATATGAATGAGTAGTTTCTTCCAACTGTGAAAAGCGAGGTCTGCCCGTTCATTATGCTGACACGTGGATTTGAAAGGGTTCTCACATCTCCAAACTCAGCAAGTGCCTTTATTATTGATGTAAACTCCTTTATGGCTGTTGTTGTTAAGGAAAACCGAATCTGAGAGTATGGCTCACCAGTGCTTATTGCAGATGATGTAAATCCTGATGTAGCCCCTCCAAGACTCCAGCTATGAGTTCCATGTGTCCATTGTCTTAAAAATGACCAGTCAATTCCGTATTTCAGGGATTTTGAAAGTGTAACCTCTATTACCTTTGCTTCAATAAGAACCTGTCTTGCCATTACTTTCTTCACTGTTTCAAGATACTCCTCAACTTTTTGCATGTTTTTCTTTGTTGCTGTAACCATAACAGTGCCAGTAAGCCTGTTAATTACAAAGCTTTCACGTGAAACTGCCTGGGCTGGCTGTGCTCCTACTGTAGCTCTTGTAGTAGTTCCAAGAATCGTAGATAGAGCTTTCTCTATTGAATCCCAGAATTTATATGCTGAATCATCGGTTTTTTCTGTCTTTGATATATTTCCCTTAAGCTGTGTGCCTGTAGTTGTAGCCCCTGCTGTGGTAGCCCCTGCTGTGGTAGCCCCTGGTAGCTGACCTGTTACCCCACCAAGAATATCTCCTCCCAGATCTGTTGAGTAGGTCTGCTGAACAGGGATGGCACTTAAATGGAAAATCTTTGTATCAGTGGCTTTTACAACAAGCATGTTTCTTTCTATCCTGTAAAAGTATTCAGTTGAAGAAAAAACAGAATTGAGTGCATCTTCAAGTGTCACATTACTTAAAACCATTGTTATTGGAGTATTGGGATCAACATCTTTTTCAATAATTAAATTTAATCCCGCATCCTTGCATAAAACAAGAAGAATATCCCTCATTGGAGTCTGCCTTGCATTTACAGAAACTCTTTTAATTTTTATCGGAGTTATATCTTCTTTTTCTATTCTGAAATCTGGTGGAGCTTCTTTTTTTACAGCCTCCTCCTTCTTGGGAAGTTCAACCTGAGGAATCTTTATCTCACTTTTCATCTCCATGCTGCCACATCCATAAACTAATAAAAAAATGATTATAAATATTAATAATCTTGCAGTTTTAACCATTTTTCCTCTCCCTTTCTGTCTTTAATTAAAACTCTGTCTTTAAATATACCCTTTATCTGATATCCGTTTATAGAGTCTCCTTCCCTGACAATGAGGTCTCCTATGATGGCATATCTCTGCCTGCCCTCATATATAAATGAGATAATCGGTAAAGGAGTCTCCTGAACCCCTGGCAATTCCTCCGGTTTTACCTTTTGCTGAGCTTGTGTTGAAATTTCTTTAAATTTTTTTGAAGTCTCAAAGGGTTCGTTTAGACTGTAATAAGAAAAAGATTTTCTGCTTGTGAGAGTAATATCTGGTAATGGATATTGAGCTATGGATTTTTCAACATCTGTGGAAAATGAAGGACTTCTGAGATTAAATAGCAGAACAGATGTTATAAAGGACAATACCAGCATAGTTATTGATATTTTAACTTCTTTTGTCATCCTGACCCGAAAGAAGTTTTACTTCTGTTTTGATGTCAAAGTTTATTCTGTCTTCCTTAGGACTTAAAGAAAGAGATTTTATAAAGATAAATGGATAGTCTGTTTGCTCAAGAAAACTTAAAATATCCACAAATCTGCTCCATAATGCTTCACCCTTTAGTGTCATGCTGAAACCAAACTCCCTGTTTTCTTTTTTAGTGTTTGATATTTCTATATTAACATCAGGAAATCTCATTTTTATATTGTCAATAAACTGAGCTGTAAATATCTCAGCATTTTTACCCTCAGGCAGTGTTATATTCTCCAGTTTTTTCTTTAACTCATAAGACTGATTTATCTTTTGCTCAACTCTGTTTACTAAAGCAAATTCCTCTTTAATGGAATTCTCAACTTTATTTAAATAAAATGTGAGACTGAGAAGTATCATGGTAATGGAAACAAGCACGGCTGTTAAAAGGAGTCTTCTTCCCAGACTTTTACTGTAAAATTCCTTTATGCTCATAAACTGCATCTATACTGAAATCCCCTTTTGTAATGTCCCAGCTTTCATTGACAATTTTAAGTCTGTTTTGAGTGAGTGCGCCTGTGAAGTTTAAATAAGAAATCTGTCTCTGGGAAAAGTTCTGACCTGTGCTGTGTCCCTTTATTTTTATCTGAGGCTTCTGTCCACTCAGTATTTCAATTGAGTTTATCTGAATCAGCTCTGTTTTGGCTTGAGAAAGGCTATAAAGAGGAAATCTTGCATCCATGATAACATTTCTTTTATTCTGTAGCTCAATTAAAGGTTTCAGGTTCATCTCAAAGTTTTTTAAGGTGTTCTGAATACTGAAGAACTCCTGCTCATGTTTCATTATATACTGCTTATGTAAAATCATTTTATCATAGAGAGATTTCAGTTTAAAAAGAACTGATGCATTGTATGCAGTTAAAAAAACTGTCACAGTGAGCATAATAAAGCTTGCACATTTTAAATACTTAACTGTTTTTTTAAATCTTCTGTACTGTAAAGGAAGCATGTTTTTCTGCTTTAACTCTTTTTCAAATAAAGCCATTGATAAAGGCACGGAATATTTCTCAGTTTCAGGCAAAACTATTAAAAATCTGTATGGTAGATTTAGCCCGGAAATTTCCTGTTTTTTTATTCCACAAAAAATTATCTCCTCAGGCTGAACTCTTAAGTTCTGAACTGAATAATTAACTGTCATGTTTATGTTGATTATGTCTTCATCTGTTAAATTTTCCTCTGTTTCATACTGTCTTGACAGAACCATCTCTGATTTTTCAAAAACAAAAATAAATCTTGACTTTCCTGAAATAAAGCAGACTATCCTGTTTTTTTCCATAAGCTCTGAATAGGAATTAATTAAATAAAGAAGCGGAATATGAACTGAAAAAAGAGCTTTTATATTTATCTTTGCTTCAATGAGTTCCTCTATGAATTTGCAGGAATCCTCAGAAGCAACATAACAGCGAATCCAGCTCCTTGCTGGCTCTATATATGTTTCATACATGAATGAAAAATTCTGAATTGATGGATATCTCTTCCTGATTTCATTGAATACAATTTTTTCAAGAATTTTTTTCTTATCCGGTATTTGAAATGGAAGGGAGAATCTGAATGTCAGCAGATCAGGAAACGTAACTGATAGATAAACTTCTTTTATTGAGTTTTCTTTTATAAAATCCAGAATTTCATCAGATGAGAATTCTATAAAATCAGCATTCTCAATATCCTTTTTTATCAAAGCAGCCTTTGCTTTTTGTCCTTCTATACTTATAAAAGTTCTTTTTTTCATATTGTTTCAATCCATCTAATTTAAAATTAGCAGATTTCTTGAAAGAATTCAACTTCAATTTTTTGAATTCTCAACAAATTAAATAAAAAATCCTGGGATAACAAACATGAAAGAAGATTGCTTTTGGGAGAATTCAAGAAGTTCGCTTCAAAGGCAAATGGGAAGAAGTCAATTAAAAATTTGTTATAATACTAACACTATGGTGTAAAAGGCTACATAAATAATGATGGAGTTAGAGTATGTCTGTAAGAGAAAAATGGAGCAAACAAAGACCTCTGAAGGCAAGCCCTGATGAAGTTAAGGATATAGTTTTTTCAACTTTAAAAGAAAATCCCCAAATCTTTATAGCTTATCTTTTTGGTTCATCAGTAAAAGGGATTTTTAAAGAATATTCTGACATTGATATTGCCATTTATACATCAAAAGAGTTTTCATGGTCAGATTTTTATCAGTTATATGGCGATTTAACAAAGAAAATTCATTCTAACAGAGTTGATTTAGTGTGGTTAAACAAAGCAGAGCCAATTTTATGCTTTGAGATTATAAAAACAGGCAGAGTTTTCTTTTACAGAGATAAGGATATTCTTAATGATTTTGAGCTCAAGGCGAAAAAAAGATACTATGACTATATAATCTATTTGAGAAAACATAGGAGTTATAGAGAGAGTGTTTTATAGAAAGGAAAGTCTTATAAAAAGAATTGAAAAACTTAAAGAATACAGGCATGATATAAAGGAGCTTAAGGATATTAGCTTTGAAGAATACCTTAAAGACAAAAAGATAAAATACTCCACAGAAAGGCTTCTTTTCCTTATATGTGAGAACATACTTGATTTTCTTGACCATATACTATCAAGCAGATTTGAAATTGTCAGTGACAGTTATGAAGAGATTATTGATAATTCTTACAAGAGAGGCTTAATTGACAGTTCAATTTACGGTAAACTGAAGGGAATTGGAGGGTTTAGAAATGTGCTTACCCATGAATATTTAAGTATCTCTGATGATGAAATTTATAAAAATTTAAGAAAAATGATTCAAATTATTGACGAAATTGTTGAGGCATTTGAGAAAATTTGTAAAACATAATTGACGAATCACTATTTAATGCTCTTAAACCTTTTTTGGATTTCAGAAACACACTGATTAATAGATAGATACTTATTTTTTAAAGTTTTTGAGTAATTCTTTAAATACATCCGCTAAAATAATCTTCCGTAACCTTTTAAGTTCCTGATTATCCGGATACAGCGTGAGTCCTTCTTCAATTGATTTTACTGCTTCATCTAAATATTCAAACCTGTCAAAATGCTTACCGAGATTAAATAAAACAAAGGCATCGTACTGAAATACCTGAGGTATGGGAATTCTTCTTTTTTCAGCCTCTGACCAGTTTAAAAAATCAAGCAGAAACTTTTTATTTTTATCTATATCCTTCAATGCATTCTCAGCACTGTAAAACATATACATTGGCATAGCCCAGTTTTTTAAATAAATGTTTTCCTTTGCAGGAGTCAGGTTTTCAATGGAAGCTTCTTTGCCTTCCGTATACTCTATATACCATATAACAAGCTGATTATAGGCAATAAAGGTTTTTACTGTAAAAACTGAAAACAGAATAAATAAAAGTGAAACTGTTGCCACTGTTAGAACTTTTATGGGCTTTATAATCCTGAGCTCTGTTTTCTTCAGAAAATGAGAAGTTGCAATTGCTCCAATAAGCACAAAGGCAAACCAGTGAGCTACAGAAAGATGAAGGGGATACTCAAGCATCATATGAATTGAAAAAGGAGTTAGCAAGGCTATATAAACACTTGCCCGCCAGCCAATTTTTCTGCAGAATTTCAAGATGCCATATAAAAGAATTAAGATTCCTGCAATTCCGATAATTCCGCTTTCTGCTATTATCATAGCAAGCTCATTGTGAGGATGATGGGTATACTGATTTCCAGTTCCTTTATAGTAATCAGGATTTGATTTTTTAACCTTTACCTGATAGTACATATAAAGACTTCCAAAATTAGAAAATCCATGACCTGTAATTGGTTTTTCCTTAAACATCTCAAAGGATGTCTCATAAAAGAGAATTCTTTCCCTGTATGAGACCTGTTCAGGGTCTGAAAACCATTTCAATTTTTTCACTGCAACTTTTTCTATTTCGAGTTGATCCTTAATTGAAAGAAGAAAAAGTCCTGTAGAGGCTCCTGCAATAAAAATCATCAACCAGACAAAAGCTGTTTTTTTTATTGCTGAATACTGTTTCTTTTTAGCAATAAACATTAAAATCAAACCTGCTGTGACACCTAAAAGCCCTGTTCTTGACCCTGCAATAATAAGGCTTAAAGATAAAAGAAAAACTCCTGCAAAAAATAAAATCTTTTTAGGAGTTGAAAAGCTTCTTAGCCATGCTTTTGAAATAAGATAAAGACTTATAATAACTCCAGTTGCTATCCATGAGGCAAAAAGATTTTTTTGCTGAAATACTCCACCAATAAGACCTACCTCAGGTGAAGGTGTTACAGGAATGTATCTGTAAAGTCCAAAAAACTGAATTACTCCTATGAGGGATTCTATTACAGAAGAGATAAATATGAGAAAAAGAATTGTAAGCCTTTGCTTCTCTGTAAGCTCAAACTGAAGCAAAGCCATCCATAAAAGCACCCCTCCTAAAAGCCAGCTACAGTTTATAAAAAAATTATCCATGTTTTTTATTGGATTAAAAAGACTGCTTATTAGCCATAAACTAACAAAAAGGAGAATATAAATTTTAAGTGGAGACTCTATGAATTTTTTCTGGAATAAGGCTTTTAAAGCTCCAATAAAAATTATTGTCCCGCATAAAAGCCAAATTATTTGCTCATTCTGCCTTGCTATTACTCCTCCAATATTTGGAAGAAATACATGCATGACAAAAAGAAGGATAAAAGAAAGGATAATTATCAGGATTTCTTCTAAAGAGGGCTTTAAAAACATTTTAAAAAAGGGAGGCATAAGCCTCCCTGATATTACTTTCTGTCAAAGTAATAGATTAATGCCTTTGTAGTAGCAGATGACCAATCTCCTGAAACAGTCGGAGATGTTACAAGCCACGTTGCTGAATTAACTGTAGCATCAGTGGCAGCTCTTACTCTTCCGGATGCTCCGTCAGCAGAACCATCAATGCTTGTATCAAATGCTTCCATATAAGCAAGTTCAGCATCTGAAAAAACACCTGGAGATGTATTGCTATTTGTTACTGCAATTATATTTTTTGGTGTTGATGTTCCATCATTTCCAAGCCATACATAAAAGGTATATGAACCAATACTTAAAGCATTAGTTGTAGGTGCATCTATAAATTTACCTTTGTTTACAATATCATCTTTTGGATCATCGTCTATTATCGGGTCATTTTTCTCAGCACCAGGGAAATATCCCTTCCTGTCAAAGAATGTCCAGCTTATTATCTCAAACTGCTTTACATCACTAATAAACCTCTTTGCCCTTGCATTTTCAATCAAATCTTTTCCCTTTAAAACCGCACCTAAGATAATTCCAATAATCACCAGTACAATTGCAAGTTCAATCAGGGTAAAACCTTTTTGATTTTTTAAACTCTTCATAACCAGACCTCCTTCTGTTTTTTTAATCATAGAGTCTGCAAAACTGATGCCACATCAATTTTTTCATTTACTTAACTTTTTTCTCTGTCATTCTAAGAGAATGACAGCAAATTTCTGACAGAAAATAGTCATTGAATTGACGGGAGGTCGGTTGCGCCACTCGGGGAAACCATAACCACCATGGCGCCCATATTGGCAGTTATGGTATCCTTCCTCCAGAAACCCTCTCACCTCCTTTCTAAAGTAAACAGATATTTTTTAACACTTCTCACCACTTATTGTCAACTCTTCCAAACTCTCTACAGCCTGCCTTAAGCCTGTAAACTTTTCCCTCAACCTCTGGTTTCATGCTTAAATTTTAATAAAAAATTCAGCAAATTAGCAATAAATTCTTTATTGATTTTTAAGGATATTTCAAGATAGCAGAGCCTTTGTTTTAAAAAATCTGCTTTTTCCTTTATCTTTACAAAATCCTTTTTTGTTGTAACAATGATTTCAGCATCCCTTGCAAGTTTTTCAACTTTTTTAAGAGTTCTCTCGCTGTATTTTTTATGGTCAATAAACTTTTTCTGTCCTGTAATTTTCAGGTTAAGTTCATTAAGACAATCTATAAAACTCTGAAAATTAGCAATTCCTGCAAAGGCAAAGGCTTTTTTACCATCTGGTTTAATTTCCCTTCCATCAAAGTCTTTCAACCCTTTAACTTTTAACGGTGCAAAATATATCTGTTTAACTCCCATATCAGTGAGAGCCTGTTTAAGTTTTTCATTTTCTTTTTTTGTTATAAAAATAATGTCTGCTTCAAAGATTTCACTTAGTGGAGATCTCAAAGGTCCAAAAGGAATTAAGCGGGAATTACTAAAACCTTTATATCCATCAACAAGCAGAATGTTTAAATCCCTGCTTAGGCTCCAGTGCTGAAATCCGTCATCAAGAATAAATATAACTCTGTGCTGCTCACTAAATCCGAATTTTTTAATCGCATAAATTCCACCTTCATATCTGTCAGCACTTTTTACTACATTAAGTCCCTCCATAGCCATCATCAATGGCTCATCTGCAGCATCCTCTGCATTCATTTCTTCAGAGACAATTACAGGTCTTTTCAATCTACCCCTGTATCCACGAGTAAGAATAACAGGCTCATAGCCTTCTTTTTTTAATTCCTTTGCAAGGGCTACTGTGAGAGGAGTCTTCCCTGTTCCTCCAACTGTCAGATTTCCAACACTGATTACTGGAAAGGGTAGTTTTTTCTGACCCTTTAAGGCTTTCTTTTTTTTGCGAAGATAAAAAAATAAATAAAGTCCCTCAAAAATATTCATCTTTCCAGAAAACTCCATTTATGAGCCTAAGGACAGGCTGGGTTTCATAAAACTCAATAATGTTAACACAGGCAAAATCCTGCTCAATTCTGAAAATGTTTTCAAGAGGCATTCCAAGAAGGCTGCACAAAATAACTCTGTTTATGCCTCCATGAGCCATTATGAAAATCTGACTGTTTTTATAATTTTTTACAATTTTTTTCAATGCTTCACTGACTCTTTTACTTACCTCTATGGTGGATTCACCCTCTGGAGGGGAAAATCTTACGGGATCAAGTCTCCATCTTTCAAAATCATCAGGATAAAGGGATACAATCTCATTAATGCTTAAGCCTTCCCATTTCCCAAAACTTCGCTCTTTTAAATTATCATCAGATTTTACCTTCAATGAAAGGGGTCTGCTTAAAATCTCTGCTGAGACAATCGCTCTTTTAAGCGGAGAAGAATAAATAATCTCTGGCTTGAGACTGTATTTTTTTACATATTCCTTTAAAAAATTAGCAACCTTTTCAACCTGAGCCTCTCCTTCTTTACTTAATGGAACATCAATGTGGCCTTTATAAACCTTTTTTGCTCCCTCTGTCTGTCCATGTCTTAACAGATAAATAACAAGCGTTGGATTCATCAGTACTCAATACCTCTTCTTGCCTTTATTCCTCTGTCAAAGTAATGTTTCAGTTTTTTCATCTCTGTAACAAGGTCTGCCCTTTCAATGAGCCACTCTGGTGCATTCCTTCCTGTGATTATAATTTCAGCATTTTCTGATAACTGAATCAATCTTTCAGCATCACTGCGTGAGATAAGCCCTGTGCTCAAAGCAACTGAAAGTTCATCAAGAACAATCATATCATAGTTATTTTCCTTTATTTTTTCCTCAACTTCTTTAAGACATTTCCTCACTGTTTCTATCTGGGAGTTATCAGGATTTTCATAAATAAAACCCGTGCTACAGCGATAAACCTCAACAAGCTCTGGAAATTTTTGAAATATCTCAATCTCTCCTGTGTGAGCACCTTTTATGAACTGAACAAAAAAAACCTTTAAACCATTACCAATTGCTCTTACAGTAAGCCCAACTGCTGCTGTTGTTTTACCTTTTCCATCACCTGTATAAATATGAATCATTAACTGACTCCGATGATTTTCATCAATCCCTTTTTTATAAGGCTTACTGCAATAGCACCTAAAAGGAGTGCCATGACCTTTGCAAAGGCTTTTATCCCATGCAGACCCATAATTTTTATTACAAATTCTGCTTTTTCAAGCATTATCCATGCAATTAAAAGATTCAGTGAAAGTGAAAAAATTACAACTGGATATCCATAGTTTCCTGCAAGAATAATTAAAGTTGTAAGGGTTGCAGGTCCTGCCAGTAAAGGTGTTCCAATTGGAACAACTCCAAGAGTTTCACTCATTGTTAACTCTCTTTCCTTAACTCTTAAAATATCTGAAATTGAAAGTATAAGAAGAAGAATTCCGCCTGCAATCATGAAATCTTCAAGCTTTATCCCAAGCAGAGAAAATATAAAATTTCCAAGAAAAAGAAATGAAATTGCAACTAAAAATGCTGTAATTACAGACTGCCTTGCAATATGTGTCTTTTCTTTATCAGGAATGCCTTCAAGCAGGGAAATATAAATTGGTAGTATTCCAACAGCATCTATCGCAACAAACAGTGGTATAAATGTAAGTAAAAAACTCTTTACAATCTCCATTTATTAAAGATAGCATAAAAAATATGAAAAATGTTGAAATAGTAAAAATTTTTGAAGAAATAGCTGACTTTCTTGAAATCCTTAATGAAAATCCATTCAGAATAAGAGCATACAGAAAGGCTGCAAAGACTGTTGAAGCCCTTGCAGAACCTGTTGACACGCTGACACCTGAAGAACTTATTAAACTGCCTGGTATAGGTAAAGATCTTGCAGGAAAAATCAATGAATATATTGAAACAGGCAGAATAAGCCTTCATGAAGAATTAAAAAATAAAATTCCTGAAGGGCTTCTTAATGTTATGAAAATTCCAGGAGTGGGTCCTAAAACAGCTTCATTTCTTTATGAAAAACTCAACCTGAAAAACATTGATGAGCTTGAAAAGGCTTTATTTGAAGGCAGACTCAAAGGACTTCCAGGTTTTGGACCAAAAACTGAGGAAAATCTTAGAAAAGGTATAATGATGTTCAAAAAAGGAAGAGAAAGAATACCTCTTTCAAAAGCTTTGCCTATTGCAAGAGAAATTGCTCATGTTCTTAAAGAAAAATCAGGTGTTAAAAAAATTGAAATTGCAGGAAGCATTCGCAGATGGAAAGAAACAGTAAAGGATATAGATATAATCTGTGCAACAGATAAGCCTGAAATGGTTACACTGGCGTTTGTAAAAATTCCTGGAATAAAAGAAGTGATAGCAAAAGGACCAACAAAAGTCAGCGTTATTCATAAAAGTGATATTCAGGTTGACCTCAGGGTCGTTGAGGAAAAATCCTATGGTTCTGCACTTGCATATTTTACAGGAAGCAAAGAACACAACATAAGAGTAAGAGACCTTGCAAGACAGAAAGGACTGAAAATAAATGAATACGGTGTTTTTAAAGAATCTGACGAAACATTTATAGCTGGACAAAAGGAAGAGGATGTTTACTGTGCAGTAGGACTTCCATGGATACCACCTGAGCTTAGAGAAGACAGAGGAGAAATAGAGGCAGCACTGAAAAATAAACTGCCAGAAATAATACAGCTCAGTGATATAAAAGGAGATCTTCACATTCACTCAAACTACTCAGATGGAGCACACAGCATTGAGGAAATTGTCATTTCATCTATAAAACGGGGTTACAGCTACATTGCAATAACTGACCATTCAAAAGGGCTCGGTGTTGCAAGGGGATTGACTGAAGAAAGAATCCTTGCCCAGAAAGAAGAGATTGAAAAATTAGCAAGAAGATATCCTGAGATATTAATCTTACACGGAATTGAGGTAAATATTCAGCCTGATGGTTCTCTTGACCTGCCAGATGAAGTTCTTCAGGAGCTTGATATAGTCATAGCATCCGTTCATTCCGCATTCAAGCAGTCTGAAAATGAGATGACAGAGAGAGTGATAAAGGCAATTAAAAACCCTTTTGTTCACATAATAGGGCATCCAACAGGAAGACTCTTAGGTCAGAGAGAGCCTTATAGCATAAACATTGATGAAATAATCAGAAATGCAAAAAAATATGGGAAATTCCTTGAAATCAATTCATATCCTCTAAGAATGGATTTAAATGATATAAATGCAAGGAAAGCAAAAGACTTAGAGGTAAAAGTTGTCATAAACACAGATGCCCATGCAACAGCACAGCTTGACTACATTATTTATGGAATATCCGTTGCAAGAAGGGCCTGGCTTGAAAAAAATGATATTTTAAATACCATGAAAACTGAAGAACTGCTTGAATTAATTAAAAAATAATTAATCCTGCTCTTCTTCCTTCTCCTCCTTTTCTTCCTCCTCTATCTTTATTGTTACATCTCTTACAAACTCCGGGCATTTCTCACCTGCTCTCAGGGAAAACTGTTTCTGACATGTAGCTCTCCATGCACATATAACACACATTGGTTTTTGTTCTGCCATTCTGTCCTCCTCATCAGATGTTTTGGATTCACACATTACATGATGTTTCCGAAATCTTCAGGTTTAAGATTTTTCAGCCACTCCTCAAGCTCATCAGCTTTTCTGAGTTCAAAAATTCCTTCTTCAACAAATATCGGTGCCTGAACTCTTAAGGCAATTGCCACAGCATCTGAAGGACGGGAATCAATTGTTCTTTCCCTCATTCCATCATAGGCATAAATCAGGGCATAGTATGTATTGTCAATTAAATCTGTTATAACAACCTTTGTTATTCTTACTTCAAGCTCATCAAGAATGTTTTTTATTAAATCATGAGTTAATGGTCTTGGAGTAAGCACCTTGCCGAGCGCAAGAGCAATTGAGTCAGCCTCTGGTTTACCAATCCATATGGGAAGAGTTTCCTCTCCATTTACCTCTTGCAGTAGCAGAATATACATTCCGCTTCTTGGATCAAAAAGTAAACCCTCAACTTTCATCTCAATTAACATTTTAATACCCCAATGCTTTTAATAATATACCTCTTTGCCTCCATTTTTTCCTAACCTTTACCCAGACCTCAAGAAAAACCTTTGTCCCGAGAAACCTTTCAATATCAAGCCTTGCTTCAGTTGCTATCTTCTTCAGCCTTTCTCCTTTTTTACCTATTATAATAATTTTTTGACCCTCTCTTTCAACAAAAATACTCGCTGATATATTTATGAGTCTTTCTGTCTCCTGCCATCTCTCAATCTGAACTGCTACTGAATAAGGTATCTCATCTCTGGTATATTTCATGACCTTCTCTCTTATGAACTCAGCAACAATGAATCTTTCAGCCTGGTCTGTGAGCATATCCTGAGGATAGAGTCTTTGTCCCTCTGGCAGATAAAAAACTATTCTTTCAAGAAGCCTGTCAATACCGTCAGATTTCAGTGCTGATACAGGAATTATCTCCTTGAATGAAAAGAGATCTTTATAAATATCTATTACTGGAAGAAGACTCTGCTTTGCCACCATGTCTATCTTGTTAATCACAAGGATTACAGGTTTTTCAATCTTTCTAATTCTTTCAATTATTGAAAGATCCTCATCTTCAGGTTTTTCAGGCTCAACCATAAGCACAACCAGATCAACAATTTCAATTGCCTCATGAGCTTCTTTAACCATAAACTCACCAAGTTTGTGTCTTGGATGATGAATCCCTGGTGTATCAATAAATATTATCTGAGCATTGGGAAGATTTTTAATTCCTGTGATTCTGTTACGCGTTGTCTGTGGCTTTTCAGTTACAATTGAAACTTTATGCCCGATAATATTATTAAGAAGTGTTGATTTGCCAACATTTGGTTTGCCAATTAATGCAACATATCCAAATTTAAAATCATTCATCTGAGTTCTTCCAGAGCATTACGAATTCTTTCAATACCTTTTGATAGATTTTCCATGCTTGTGGCATAAGAGACTCTTACATATCCTTCAGCACCGAAGGCAGAGCCAGGGACAAGGGCAACCATTGCTTTTTCAAGAAGGTAAATGCTTAAATCCATTGAAGAGTTTATCTGGACATTGTCTGCCTTTTTACCAAATAAATCTTTTACAGTTGGGAAGGCATAAAAAGCACCCTTTGGCATTTTACAGGAAATTCCAGAAATGCTGTTAAGTTCCCGGATAAGATAGTTTCTTCTTTTTTCAAACTCCTGACGCATCTGTTCCACACAATCCTGAGGTCCTCTCAGTGCTGCAACTGCTGCTTTTTGAGCAATAGAGGTTGGATTTGATGTTGACTGGCTCTGCACTTTTGTCATTGCCTTTATTATATCAGCAGGTCCTGCAGCATAGCCTATTCTCCATCCTGTCATTGCATAGGATTTGCTCAATCCATTAACAACAATTGTTTTATTCTTTATTTCCTCACTTAATGAGGCAATGCTTATATGTCTTTCGCCATCATAAATCAGTTTTTCATATATTTCATCTGAAATAATATAAAAATTGTTTTTGAGTGCTATTTCTGCTGTTTCTTTAAGCATCTTTTCAGTGTATATAAATCCTGTTGGATTTGATGGTGAATTAAGTATAACTGCCTTTGTTCTCGGTGTAATCTTTTCTTTCAAAGCCTCTGCACGAAGCATGAAATCATCCTCTTCCCTTGTATCAACAATCACCGGCTTCGCATCATTAAGCAATACCTGATCTGGATATGAAACCCAGTATGGTGCAGGAATTATCACCTCATCTTCGGGTCCAAACAGAACCTGAGCAATGTTGTAAAGTGAGTGTTTTGCTCCACAGGAAACAATAATGTTTTCTTTGCTGTAAAGTAATCCATTGTCTCTTTCAAGTTTTTCAATTATTGCCTCTTTAAGCTCATCAATTCCTCCAACAGGTGTATATTTCGTAAATCCATCCCTTATTGCCTTTATGGCAGCTTCCTTTATATGCTCTGGAGTGTCAAAATCTGGCTCTCCTACTCCAAAGTTTACAACATCCATTCCCTTTGCCCTGAGTTCCTTTGCACGGCTGTCAACTGCAAGTGTTGGCGAAGGTTTGACTTTCTTTGTTCTTTCAGTTATCATAATTCCTCCTTTAATCCAGTATATTTCCTTCTGGCTCTGCTACCAAGAGAGGTAAGCACTTCATAAGGAATTGTCTCTGCCCACTCTGCAATATCCATGGCTGTAATTCTTTCTTTCCCTGCTGCTCCAATTATTATAACATCATCATTTATTTTTGCTTCAGGAATCTCTGTTAAATCAACCATTGTCAGATCCATGCAGACTGTTCCAACAACAGGAGCCTTTTTGCCTCTAACAATTACATATGCTCTGTTACTGAGCTTTCTGAAGTATCCATCAGCGTATCCAACAGGAATGACTCCAATGAGGCTTTTTCTTTTTGTTATGAATGTTTTTCCATAGCTTATGGGTGTTCCCTTTGGAAGTTTTCTTATCTCCATAATTTTTGTTTTTACAGTCATGCAGGGTCTTAAATCTGAAATATTTAGACTGTATCCATAAAGCATGAGTCCTGGTCTAACAGCATCAAATAAAGCTTCAGGATAAACAACTCCAGCTGAGTTTGATATGTGAAAAAGACAGTTAATACCAGATTTATTAAGACATGATTTTAGCCTGCTAAATTTTTTAATTTGCTGTCTGCTCCAGTCTGGTTCTTCTGCCTGAGACAGATGACTCATAATTCCTTCTATTTTAAGACCTGGCAGTATAGCAATTTTTCTAATTATTCTGCATGGATTATCATAAATTCCAAGCCTTCCCATACCTGTTTCAACTTTTATGTGAACCGGAACTGTTACCTTCCTTTTGCATGCCTCAGTTGACAGTATCTCTGCCTGTTTAAAATCAAATATAACAGGAGTAATACCGTATTTAAAAACTCCTTCAACATCTCTGTCAAAAAATACAAGAATTCTTGATTTTATACCAGCTTTCCTTAACTGGACAGCTTCTTCAGAAAAAGCTACACCAAGATAGTCAATCTTGTCTGTTTCAAGTGTACGTGCCACCTGCACAGCACCATGTCCGTATGCATCAGCTTTTATAACTGCAATAATTTTACAGGCGGATTTAAGAAAAAATTTAATTTTTGAAAGATTATGAGAGAGAGCCTTCAGGTCAATTTCTGCCTGTAAAAATCTGCTCACATTTATTTTTTCTCTTCAGGATTATTCTTTTTCGGTGTAACATCAATTTCATCCTTTTCAGAAGTTGCTTTCTTAAAATTTCTTATCGCCTCTCCTATGCCTCTACCTATCTGAGGTAAACGGGTTGCACCGAAAAGAATTACCACAATGATAAGAATAATCATTAACTCCTGTGTTCCTAAACCAAACATACCTACCTCCTTTGTATAAGGCTTTTAATTTTTTCCAGATCTTTCTCTGTATTTATATTAATAAAAGATAACCCTTCTTTATCTAAATTTGCAACCTCAACCACACAAGCTCCTGTATCATCAAGAAATTTTCTCATTCCAAGTTTATCATCTCTGAGCAATTTCTCTATCCTGTCAAGAAGTCTCTTTGAATAAATTCCAGGCAGGGGATAAACATCTCCATTAAATGAAGAAACTGTTGCAGGTCTGTTTCCATGATTTTCAGCAAGTGTATAAATTATTTCTCTCTTTATAAGTGGCATATCACAAGCAAAGGCAAAAACATCATGTTTTGAGTTCTTTAAAGCTGCATGAATTCCTGCCATCGGTCCTTTAAATGGATAAATATCTCCAAGTAGAGGAATTCCAGTATAAAAATAAAGCTCAGGAAAATTTGTAACAATAAAAATCTCTTCAAATATCTCCTTTAAGTTTAACAGAATAATTTCAATAAGCCTCCTGTTATTCAGAAAAATCAAACATTTATTTGTTTTCATCCTTGAGGATTTTCCACCTGCAAGTATTACTCCTGTAAGAGGTAACTTAGATAATGATTGCACCGAGATATCCTACAACTTTATCATAATCCCTGCTAATCTCGGCAGAGGTGGCATACTTTATAACTTGAACATCTTTTGCACCAAGAAGCTTTGTTGTATAAAGCATAGTTACAGTTGGAACAAAACCACACATTGATATCCTCTGCTGTAGCACAGTATTGTAAAGACCCTCAGGATCAAAATTTTTAATCCTTTCAATTGCAAGTGAGTCAATCTTTCTTGCCATATCATCAGGTAAATAGTGACTCATGTCCGTGCTTGCAATAATAATTGCATGCTCTTTCAGTTCAAGTTCCTTCACTGCTTCAGCAATTGCCTCAGCCAAATCTTCACAATCTTTAAGTGAAAGCATCTTTAATGTTATTGGAACAATCTGAGCCTGAGGATTCACTTTATAAATAAATGGAAGCTGAACTTCAAGTGAATGCTCATAAATATGAGCCTGAATATCATCAGAAGCAAGAGAAGTTTTTCCAACTATTTTTTTTGCAAGTTTTTCATTGATACTCATACTGCCAAAGGGAATGTCCCACTGTCCTTCTGTCATGACAGAAACATCAGAGCCATAACCTGTATGATTCGGTCCGAGCATCACAAATACATCTTTTGGTTTCAGTCTTGAATAAACAGCTCCAGCAACATGTCCTGAATATACATAACCTGCATGGGGAGATATTGCACCTATGGCATCAACCTTATTTTCCTGTGGCATGTATTCTTCAATTTCTTCAGAAAGTTCTCTTGCATCAGATGGATAAAAGTATCCTGCCACAGTAGGTCGTCTTTTAAGCATTTACAGTTCCTCTTCAGTTTCTGCTCCTGAGTATTTATCAGTATAATCAAGAAACCTTGTGTAATCACTGAGGAAGGTAAGGTAAACAGTATCTGTTGGACCATTTCTCTGTTTTGCAACAATTACTTCAGCCTTTCCTTTATTTTTTGTGTCCCTTTTATACATCTCATCCCTGTAAAGAAAAATAATTACATCAGCATCCTGTTCAATGGCTCCAGACTCTCTGAGATTTGCAAGAGTTGGTCTTCTGTCTTGAGTTTTTTCAACTGAACGATTAAGCTGACTCAGAGCAACAACAGGAACTTTCAATTCCTTTGCCATTGCTTTAAGTGACCTTGATATTTCTGATATTTCCTGTTCCCTTCTATCATATGCAGTCCTGCCACGCATAAGCTGTAAATAGTCTATGATGATAAGACTGAGTTTACCCTTTTCCATTTTAAGTCTCCTTGCTTTTGCCCTAACCTCAAGAATACTCATCTGAGAGGAGTCATCAATATAAATTGGAGCATCAGCAAGCCTTACAGCAGCATCTGTAATCTTTTCCCAATCTCTCTTACTGATAAATCCCTTCCTTAGACTCACTGAGTTTACCATAGCAATACTGCTCAAAAGTCTCATTGCAACCTGCTCTTTTGACATCTCAAGGCTGAAAAAGGCAACAGGCTCTCCAAGCTCAACACCAACATGCTGTGCAATATTTAAAGCAAAGGCTGTCTTTCCCATCCCTGGTCTTCCACCTATAATTATGAGGTCTCCTGGCTGAAAACCAGATGTTAAACCATCAAGATCCCTGAAACCAGATGGAACACCTGTTATTACAGCCTTTTTCTCATACATGCTCTCTATTATCTTAAATGTATGCTTAACAACATCCTTCATCTGATAAAAGTTTGCATCCATGCGTTTTTCTGATATCTCAAATATTGATCTTTCCGCATAATCTAACATTTCTTCAGCATCATCTGGTTCTTCATAAACTTTTGTAACAATCTCAGTACACGCACGAATAAGTGCTCTTAATAAAGCCTTTTCCCTGACAAGCTTTGCATGATATCTTATATTGGCACTGGTTGGAACAACTGTTGCAAGATTGCTCAAATAACCAAGCCCACCTGCTTCATCAAGCTGACCTTTGTCTTTTAAATGTTCTGTAAGTGTGATAAGGTCAATTGGTTCATTTTTATTAAAGAGTTCTAACATTGCAGTATAAATTTTTCTGTGAGGTTCCCTGTAAAAATCCTGAGGTGTTAGTATATCTATTGCCTTGGTTATTGATTCTCCTTCAATTATTATTGCACCCAGTACAGCCTGCTCTGCCTCAAGGCTCTGTGGAGGAAGTCTATCAACTGAAGTGTCTATTTCTCTTAAATAATCCATTATTCTGCAACTACATTTATTTTTAACTTTGCACTTACATTTGAATGTAGTTTAAGTTCTACCTCATGCTCTCCTATTCTTTTTATTGGCTCTGAAATATTAATCTGCTTTTTGTCAACTGAAAAACCGTGTTTCTGTAAAGCCTCTGCTATATCCTTTGCTGTAATTGAGCCAAAAAGTTTCTGGTCTTCACCAGCCTTTGCTTTAATTGTAAGCTCAAAAGCAGTAAGCCTCTGCTGGACTGATTCTGCATCCTGAAGTTTCTTTTTTGCTTCTTCTTCAAATTTTTTCTTCTGATACTCAAGGGCTTTTAAATTTTTCTCATCTGCAACTAAAGCAAGCCCTTTTGGCAGAAGATAGTTTCTTGCATATCCGTCTTTTACATTAATAACTTGCCCTGCTCTACCCAGTCCATGAACATCCTCTTTGAGAATTATCTTCATCCTGCCTCCTACGAAAAATTTTTTCATTTAAATATATCATACCATATGCAAACAAGTATAGTAAGCCTGGCTATTTTTTGCTCAATTCTTCAATCAATTTCAATAATGCTTTTTTTAATTCAATATCAGAAAGTTTTCTATAAAGCTCAACAAGCACAACTTCATCTTCAGAATAAAATTTACTTTCCTTTTCATATAGTTCCGGGAAAAACACGCTTATAGAAACATCAAGGGCTTTTGCTATATCTACAAGCCTCTCTACAGTAATTTTTGATTTTCCCTTTTCATACTTCTGAAGTTGCTGATAGGTTATTCCTATTCTCTCAGCAAGTTCCATCTGAGAAATTCCTTTTGCCTTTCTAATCTTTTTTATTGTTTCACCTATTCTCATCAACTTTCTCATCAACTTAAAACATTAAATCTTAAACTTCATCAAAATCTATCAATATTTAGTTGTAAAAAAGTTGACTTTATATATTAAAAGTTGTATAAAATATCCAATGACAAAAAAAGTTCTACTTATTGAAAACAACAGGCTTGTTAGAGAGCTGCTACAGGAGTATCTAAGATTTTTTGGTTATGAATGCGAGCTTGCTACATTCACCGTAAAATCATTTTCAGACTATAAATTTATTATAGCTGACTATACAACAATAAAGGAATTAAATCTCGTTGAAGAAATCTCAAATATAACTTTTCATAAACCAGTTATAATCACTTCAACCGTGAACTGCATAGAAGAAGAAATTTTAAAACAAAATGCTTTATGTCTTAACAAACCTTTTTCTACTCAAGAGTTTGAAGAGGTTTTAAAGAACGTTGACGAAGGATTTCATAAAGTAGAGCATTAGCACTCATAGCAACATTCAGGCTTTCTGTTTTACCTTTATGAGGTATTCTGCAGCTTACATGTTTTATTTTTCTTAATTCTTCACTTACTCCATGAGATTCATTTCCAAAAGCAACCGCCACTGAGTGAGTAAAATCTATATCAAAGCAAAAAAGCCTTGCCTTTAAATCTGTAATTACAAAATTAAGTTTATTTTTCAAAATGAAATCTTCAACATCTCTCACAGAAGCCTTTATCAGCGGGATAAAAAATATACTTCCAGCAGAGGCTCTTAAAACCTTGCCAGACAGTGGATTGCACGTTCCGGGTAGAATTAAAATAGCTTCTGCACCAAGAGCCTCAGAAACACGAATGATTGTTCCAAGATTTCCGGGATCCTGAATCCTGTCTGCAATTACAATAAGGGTGGGATTTTTTATTGATAAATCATAGATATTTTTAATTTTAAATTTAGCAACTGCAAAAACTCCCTGAGGTGTTACTGTATCAGAAATTGTCCTGGCAATTTTTTCTGATATTCCAATGACCGGTATTTTTTTATCCTGAAGAATTTTTAAAAAATCTTTTTGTTTTTCAATAAATTCTTCAATAACAAGGACTTTTTCAATATGGACATAATCTGAAATTAAAGAGGATTCTAAAAGGTGAATTCCTTCAAGAAAAACTCTCTCCTCAGGCTGTTTCTTGATTTTTTTGATTTCTTTGATCAGAGGATTTTCAGAACTCTGAATATATTTCATCACTTAGCTCAATAAATGCCTCAGGAAGTGCATCAATGATGTCTCCTGCTATAAGTCCATGAAATCCCTTTGTGCGAGATGCAATGTCTCCACTTAATCCATGAATGTAAACTCCAAGCACAGAAGCGTAAAATGGAGAAACTCCCTGTCCAATAAGTGATGAAATAATACCTGTAAGAACATCTCCTGAACCACCTGTTGCCATCCCAGGATTTCCTGTTGTATTTAAATAAACTTTTCCTTGAGGCTCTGCAACAACTGTTGGAACTCCTTTAAGAACAAGCACAACACTGAATTGTTCTGCAACTTTTTGAGCTATTTCAATTCTGTTTGTTTCAATATCCTTGACTGAGACATTTATAAGTTTGCCAAGTTCTCCAGGATGGGGTGTAAGAACAACCTCCGAAGTAGCATTTTTAAGAACTTCTTTAATATCACCAAGAAGAGTTATTCCATCAGCATCAATAACAATCGGACGCTGAGATTTTAAAATAACCTCCTTTAATATATCTCTAACATCTCTGTTTACCCCAACACCTGGTCCAAATGCTACAACATCTGCTTTTTCATTAATAAAATTCATAATTTCAGGCAGTGCCTGCATTGAAAGAGTCCGCTCTGTGCATGGAAGAGGAAGCACCATTTCTTCAAGAACTTTACTTTGAAAAACATCTTTAAGGATTTCTGGAATAGCGATTGTAACAAGCCCTGAACCTGCCCTTAATGCAGACCTTGATGTCATCATCGCCGCACCTGTTTTTCCAACAGAGCCTGCAATCACAAATACATGTCCGTATTTACCTTTATGAGAATAGGCAGGTCTTTGAGGAATGAGTGAGCGAACAAAATCTCTCTCAATAGTTGAAATCTTTAAATCTTCAGAAAGTAATAGTTCCTCTGGAAATCCTATATCCTCAATAAAAAGCCTGCCAACATAATCTCTGCCAGGATAAATCAGATGCCCTCTTTTGGGAAGTCCAAATGTTACCGTTATATTTGATTTAACTGCAATACCAAGAATCTGTCCTGTATCTGAGGATATTCCTGATGGAATATCAACAGCTACTGTAAATTTATTCAATGAATTAAGCCTCTCAATAAGCTTTGCCAGTCTACCCTCAATATCTCTTTTAAGTCCTGTTCCAAATATTGCATCAATAACTGTATCTGCATTTACTATATCTTTATCTTCCGGATAATCCTGAGTTATTGATACCCTGAATTTTTTTGCTATCTCAAGCTGACTCATGCATTCTTCAGAAAGCTTGTTGTCTGAGAAAAGCTGGAAAATTCTTACATTCTTAACCTTATTTTTCAGAATTCTTCCAACAGCTATTCCATCTCCTCCATTGTTACCCGGACCAGCAAGGATTATAACATTTTCAGGATTTCCCTGAAGAACATATTTAACTACTGCTTTAGCAGCATTTTCCATTAGAACCATTGAAGGAATTCCGTAATGTTCAATTGTTAATCTGTCAATTTTTACCATTTCCTCTGATGTAACAACTTTCATAGCGAAATTATACCATAAAAAACACTCTTTCATTGACAAAAAAGGCTTTTGACTTTTAAACTTAAATTAAAATGATTTTGAGGAGGTAATGTGTTAAAAGCTGTTGAGGAAATCTCTGCAACAAAAAAAAGGCTTAAAATTGAGATTCCAGCAAGTGTCATTGAGGAAGAAATTCAGAAAGCACTGAAAGAAATCCAGAAAAAGGCAAATATTCCAGGCTTCAGACCTGGTAAGGCTCCCCTTTCAATTATTGAAAGGAAATTTGGAAAGGATGCTGAGTCAGATGTACTTGAAAAACTCGTATCTGAATACTACAGCAGAGCTATTAAGGAAGCAAATCTTAAACCCCTGCTTCCTCCTGTTACTGAAGATTTTATTGATGTAAAAAGAAATGAACCTCTCTCATTAGATCTGATTGTTGAGGTTAGTCCCAAGGTGGAAAATCTTAATTATGAAAACATAGAAATTGAAGATATAGACATTAATGTGTCAGATGAGGAGATTGAGGATGTTATAAAAAGACTTTCATCTGAAAAAGGTGTTTATGAATCAACAGATGAGCCAGCCCAGAATGGAGATCTTGTGATTATTGATTACTCATCTGATACAGGAAAGCAGGCAAAGGATTTTGTATACAAGATTGGAGCAGGACCTTTTCCAGAGGAGTTCTCAAAGGCTCTTGAAGGTAAAAAAAGAGGAGAAAACTTTAGCATTACCATAGATTTTCCTGAAAGCTCCATAGCAGAATTTGCTGGTAAAAAGGTTAATTTTGAAATCACATTAAAAGAAGTAAAGAGAAAACATGATATTCCATATGATGAACTTCCAGAGGAAGTCGGATTTGAAAATATGGAGGCTTTGAAAAAACATATAAAAGAAAGCCTTGAAAGAACAAAAAGACAGCAAGCTGAGCAGAAAATGAAGCTTGATATACTTAACAGACTCCTTGAAATTCATGATTTTGAAATTCCAGAGGGAGTTTTTGAGCTTGAAATGAAAAGACTGACAGCTCATTATGACTCCATGGGAGTTGATATAACACAGCACATGGATAAAATTTCAGAAACAGCAAGAGAAAATGTAAAAGCATTTATTCTTATTCAGCTTATCGGTGAAAAGGAGAAAGTTTCTGTTTCAGAAGAGGAATTGAAGCAGGAAATTATAAATATTTCAAGCAGATATGGTATAACACCTCAGGGAGTTGTTCAATTTTATATGTCAAGGGATGGCTCTCTTGATGCATTAAGAAACGAAATTTTTGAAAGAAAAGTTTTTGAAATTCTTTTACAGAAATCAAAAAAACTTAAAAAACAGGAGGTAGACAAGTGAGTATAGTTCCGATTGTGATAGAACAAACAGGAAGAACTGAAAGAGTCTATGATATTTATTCAAGACTTCTTAAAGACAGAATAATCTTCATTGGAACAGAAATAAATGACCATGTTGCAAATGTTGTAATTGCACAGCTTCTTTTTCTTCAAACTGAAGATCCAGAAAAAGATATACATGTTTATATAAACAGTCCAGGTGGGATGGTTTCAAGCGGGCTTGCAATATATGATACAATGCAGTATGTTAAACCTGATATCGCAACATACTGCATCGGACAGGCTTCATCAATGGCATGCGTGCTTCTTGCTGCAGGAACAAAAGGCAAAAGATTTGCTCTTCCTCATTCAAGAGTTATGATTCATCAGCCAATCGGTGGATTTTATGGGCATGCAACAGATGTTGAAATTCATGCAAAGGAAATTTTAAAAATGAAGGATATGTTGAATCAGATACTTTCAAAACACACAGGTCAACCAATTGACAAAATAGGAAAGGATACTGAAAGAGACTTCTTCATGTCTGCCCAGGAAGCAAAAGAATATGGTATAGTTGATGAGGTTATCACATCAATAAAACATAAATATGAGTAGCCATGGCAAAAAAATTTGAGGAAATTCTGAGATGCTCTTTCTGTGGGAAAACGCAGAAAGAAGTAAAAAAGCTTATTGCAGGAAACAGTGTTTATATATGTGACGAGTGTGTCTCACTTTGTAACGAAATTCTTGAAGAAGAAAGGTTAGCTGGTTTTGATGGGATAAAGGAAGATTTACCTACTCCACAGCAAATTCATAAATTTCTGGATGACTATGTTATAGGACAGGAAAGAGCAAAAAAAATTCTTTCAGTTGCTGTTTACAATCACTACAAGAGAATTTTTAAGGGATCACCATCTGATGAGATTCAGAAAAGTAATATTATGCTCATAGGACCTACAGGAACTGGGAAAACGCTTCTTGCTCAGACCCTTGCAAAATTTCTTGATGTTCCATTTGCAATTGCTGATGCAACAACACTTACAGAAGCTGGATATGTTGGTGAGGATGTGGAAAATATTCTTCTTAAACTGCTTCAGAATGCAAATTTTGACATTCAGCGCGCCCAGATAGGAATTGTATATATAGATGAAATTGACAAAATAAGCAGAAAATCAGACAGTCCCTCAATAACTCGTGATGTATCAGGAGAGGGAGTGCAACAGGCTCTTTTAAAGATAGTTGAAGGGACTATGGCAAACATTCCTCCTCAGGGAGGAAGAAAACATCCTCAGCAGGAATACATACAGATGGATACAACAAACATACTGTTCATCTCAGGTGGAGCATTTGTTGGTCTTGAGGAAATTATAAAAAAAAGAATAGGAAAAAGAACAATTGGATTTTTATCCGAAACTTCAAAAATTGAAAAAGAAAACATTCTTACACAGGTTGAGCCGGAGGACTTAATTAAATACGGAATGATTCCAGAGTTTGTTGGAAGGTTTCCCGTTGTAGCTACACTTAGTGAACTTGATGAAAATGCTCTGGTTGAGATACTTACAAAGCCAAAAAATGCACTTGTTAAACAGTATCAAAAACTTTTCAGTATGGATGGCGTTAAATTAACATTTACTGATGATGCCCTGAATGCCATTGCAAGAAAAGCAATTGAAAGAAAAACAGGTGCGCGTGCTCTGAGAAGCATTCTTGAGGATATAATGCTTGATGTTATGTATCTTATACCTTCTGAAAAGGGAATAAGCGAATGTATCATTAATGATGAGGTTGTCAATAAAAAAGCATCACCACTTCTGATTTACAAACAAAAGGCAAAGCATGCCTGAGAAAGTAAAAATAATTATTGATGGCACAGAAATAAAAGCGGAATTTCTTGACACAGATTGTGCAAAAAAGATTATCCAGGCATTACCATTGGAAAGCAAAATAAATGAATGGGGGGATGAGTTTTACTTTTCAATAGGACTCAGTATGCCTCTTGACAGCACTGCAACAGCACAGGTTAAAGTTGGAGATATTGGTTACTGGCCTCCGGGTCAGGCTCTTGCTATATTTTTTGGACCCACTCCTGCAAGCAAAGGACAGGAACCTGTAGCTGCTTCTGAGGTAAATATAGTTGGAAAAGTTATTTCCAGTCCGTCAATTCTTAAAAAACTTAAAGGTTCAAAGAAGATAAAAATTGAAAAAGAATAAATTCAGACTCTCTTTCCCGGAGGACGAAAAAATTCATAGCTGGCTACCTGTGCTTTTAAATGCTTATGCTGTAATGGATGAAGGAGTTGCTAAAGATATTAAAAAACAGGAAAAATTGGGTAAAAAACTTGCCTGCAAGCGTGGATGCAGTAACTGCTGTCAGACACATCGTGATATTCCTGTGTATCCTATAGAAATTGTTGGAATTTACTGGTATGTAATTGAAAAAATAAAGCAACCGCTTCGTTCAAAGATAAAAGCTTCTTTAATAAATCATAAAAAGGGTTCTTCGTGTCCATTTTTAATAAACAATGCCTGCTCAATCTATCAGATGAGGCCTCTTGCATGCAGACAGTTCAACGTATTTGGTAAGCCATGCGGCGAGAGAGAAGATCCTTTTTATACAAGACCAGAGGATATTCTTAAACCTGAAGAACACTATCTTGGAAAAGCTCTTTTTGAAACAGCACCATTTTATGGAGTTTATGATGAAAAGGATAGAATTGAGTTTATAAATTCAGGAAGACTAAACAGTCTTGTAAAATCTCTTCTTAATTACCCCTGGATAGAGCTTGCAAGAAGAATGGAATGAGTAGCCTCTGGAATAAATTTTATTATATCCAGTACCTGTGTTGAAGGCTGAGGATTTGATAACATTCCAGCAACTCTGTTGATTTTTGCAGAAATTATACATGCTTTCAAAGGTTCATAACCTGCATCAATCAAAGCAGAAACAATACCTGTAAGGGTGTCACCAGTTCCTCCAATTGGCTCAAGTTCTTCAACAAAAGGCTCTGATACAACATCCACAATTCTACCATCCTTTACAATATAATCAGATTTACCTTTAACAAGCATATATTTTGGAGCATTTCCATATTTGTAAGCTCTCTGAATAAGTTCCTCCACCTTGCTTTCATCCTGAAGTAAAAATCCTCTTGTGTAAAATGGATGTGGTGCTTCTTCATCAGCCAGAAAGGCAAGCTCACCCGGATCAGGAGTAAAAAGGTCAAAGGCTGAAGCATTTCCACTCATCTTTGCAGCATACATGAAACCTGCATCAGCAATTAAAAAAGGGCGTTTGGACAGTTCATCAATGATAAAAAGAATTTTATTACACCAATCAGCATCTGGCAACAGATAGTGAAATGTAAGAGTATCAAAATAGCGCTTTTTTATATCATTAATAAAAAACTCATAAAGCTTTTTGCTACCATAACCCTTACCTGTGTCTCCAGCAATATAAAGATAAGGATTCTCTTTTTTTAGAACTTCAAAAACCTTACATGCTGATGCTATCAGGGCAGCTGAGCCTCTTTGAATGGGAACAATTTTCTGTTCAATATTTAAAAAATCCTCCTTTGCCTCAACATTTCCTGAAATAACAGGAATTTCTTCCTCTGGAACAGTCCCTAAGATTGCGAGCATAATTCTTTTATTTTATCAAAGGCTAACTGAAGAGCGTATCCACATAGGGTATGCCCGAGCTGTCTCGGCTCTTTTGCTTCATAGAGCTTCTTTCCAATAAGTACTGATGCTAAATATGGAACATCAGGGCAGCCTCCACCTGAGACATTAACAATGGTGAGCGAGCCTTTATGAACAGTAATTTTCATATTGGCTGCCCTAACCATGATAAATTCTCCGAAATCCTTAATGTTGAAAAGATCAACAGGTTTTAAATTCCCCTGTCCTGATGGTATCCAGTCTATAGGTAGAATACCGTTAAACTGAAGAAAATTAATAATTCCCATTGCCTCAACAACAGGAAACTCAATTGCAAGATCACATCCCTTTCTCAAATGAGCTGGAGGTCCTATTACCTTTATATTAAAACCTCTGGTTTTAAGAAGGCTTTCGGCTTTGATAACATCTGAGGTATTCTCAAATATCAGAATTCCCCTGTCAGCAAAAAACTCTTCTTTTTCAGTTCCGAATAATTTTTTTAAAACTTTCATTAATCCTTCTTTATCTTAATCCTGTAAGATTTGCCCTCCTCATTTATGCCAACAATCTGCCATCCCATTGATTGGGCTGCTCTTGATACATTCTCCTTTGAAGTATCAGTATCAACAAGAATCTCTATTTCACCTCTGTCAAGTTTTTTTATTGCTTCAAGTGTTAAAAGAACAGGTTCTGGACATGAAAGCCCTCTTGCATCAACGATTTGAGCCATATTTACCTCCTTCTCATTGTTAATCCAATTATTATGCAAACACAAAGACCAATTAGTGTTGCCACAGCTCCGTTTGGACCGATTCCCGCAGGAGAACTCGCAAGACCGAAATTATGAGCAACTGCTGCACCAACAATCATGCCAGATGCAAATATTGATGCATCAGCGTCCCCTTCACCTGATAAAAAAAGTTGTCTACCGGGACATCCACCTGCAAGAGTAAAGGCAAGACCGGCAAGTGTCATTCCGAGAAAATTCCACAACTGCATTGTATGAGCAATCGGTTGTTTTTCAAAACCCGGATTAAATTGCCCAAGTACAAAATTTGTAATCAATGCTGCAATGAAAAAGGCAGCCACTCCTGAAAATAGATGTCCTTGTTTGAAAAGTATGAGGTCTCTGAATGCTCCCATTGTGCAGAATCTGCTTCTCTGTGCAAAAACACCTATAAGCAAACCAACTGCAAGAGATATAAATAAAGGAGCATGTTGAGAACCGGGTCCTTTTATGCTGTAAAAAAGTATCATTCCTCTGCTTTCTCCTTCAGGCTGAGGATCAATAAGTAAAAGTATGAGAAAGCCGAGCATTAAAAATGGAAAAGCAACTCCCATAGCCTTAGAAGTTGCTGGCTCACTTCTTCCAAGAGAATAACCACCTTTTAAAAACCTTGTGCCAACCCATATACCGAATACAAGACCAGCTAAGCCGAAAATTGCATTTCCATCACCACCTGCAAGCCTGAGCAAAGTTCTCCATGGACAGCCAAGAAAAACCAGAGCACCTATCATTGCAAAAATACCCAAAATAAATCTTATAAACGGTGCTGAGCCTCCACGTGGTCTGTATTCTTTAAAGGCCAGAGCTGAGAAAAATGCACCAAGAACAAAACCTATTATTTCAGGTCTCATATACTGGACAACAGCTGCCCTGTGCAGTCCAAGAGCACCAGCAATATCTCTTTCCATACAGGCTACGCAGATACCCATATTTGGAGGATTTCCGAGTTTCTGAAGTACAGGTGCCAGTATGCCGATAACCAAACCAACAAAAATTATACCCCACCTTGTTGCAAAAAAATTCTTCAATCCCTCCATATGCCCTCCTCCCTAAATTTT
Organism: uncultured Thermodesulfovibrio sp.; assembly: GCA_964509535.1. Taxonomy (GTDB): domain Bacteria; phylum Nitrospirota; class Thermodesulfovibrionia; order Thermodesulfovibrionales; family Thermodesulfovibrionaceae; genus Thermodesulfovibrio. The sequence goes on from CAZDXM010000068.1 coordinate 35,864, forward strand.
AAAAATATTTTAATTGCATCCCATCTGCATATAAAAATTGTTTTTTTCAATATACACTGGATTTATTTATAGATTTTTTTAATATCTACATGTTGAATTTTATTTATCATTCAATTTATCATTTAAAAAATAAATTTAACGGAGGCAGATATGGAAATTAAGCTCAATAAATCTCCAGAATCTCCTGAGGAAAGAAAAAAAATGATTGGAGAAATTATAAAAGAACAGGAAATGCTTCTTGCTCAAAGTATTGGTTATATTCAGAGAATGATTATCCAGTATCTTCTTGAACTTGGTTATAACCTGAATGATGTAGAAATAAACAAACAATACGAGATTATAGTTTCTGAAAATGAAAAATTTTTAACTTCAGTTGATATGGTTGTCAGTCTTGAAGAAAAGGTTATTTATGCTATAAAATGCAGCCCTGCCTCAATTGACTCATGGGAACGTTTTATGTTTGCTTTCTGCAGGGTAGTTGAGCCATATCAAATTCCTTTTGCAGTAGTCACCGATGGACAGAGAGGAATAACTATAAATATACTTACAGGACAGGTAAGTGAGAAAATACAAATACTATCAAAGGAAGAATTGATGAAGATGATGCCTTCTTTGGAGTTTATTCCATACAATCAGGGAAAACTGGCAAAGGAAAAAAGAATACTATATGCCTTTGATGCAATCAAGTGTTGCCCAACCTGTAACCTATGAGAAAGGTTAAAATTGCTCTCTGCCAAATAAATCCTACTGTTGGAGACATTGATGGGAATCTTGAAAAGATTTTCTCTTACATTGAAAAAGCATCCAAAGATGCAGAGATTATTGTATTCCCTGAGCTTGCTATAACGGGATATAATCCTGAAGACCTGCTTTTTTATCCTGCTTTTATAAAAAAAACAGAGAATGCTTTAAAAGAAATAGTTAGAAATGTTAAAGACTTTATTGTAATTGTTGGTTTACCAGTAAAAAAGGATGATCTTTATAATTCTGCTGCTGTAGTTGCAAATCAAAGTCTTATTGATATTTATCATAAAATTTATCTACCAAATTACAGTGTTTTTGACGAGATGAGATATTTCAAGCTAGGCAACAGAACTCCAGTTTATGAATACGATGGTATATTCTTTGCTGTAAATATTTGTGAAGATATATTTCATCCATCACTTCCAAGTCTTATTCAGGCATCAAGTGGTGCAGAATTGATAATAAACATAAGTGCATCACCCTTTAATTCAGGGAAATACAAGAAAAAATTCAGAATGCTTTCCACAAGAGCTTATGACATGGGAGTTTATATTTGCTATCTGAACATGGTTGGTGGACAGGATGAAACAGTTTTTGATGGAAAAAGTTTGATTATTTCACCTTCTGGTGATGTTTTAGCTAAAGGTAAAGCCTTTGAGGAAGATTTAATAATTGCCGAAATCGATATGGAAGAAGTAACAAGAATCAGAATGAGAGAGCCAAAAATAAGATGGGAAGATGCTTTTGAAGA
>CAZDXM010000069.1:0-7346 GCA_964509535.1 uncultured Thermodesulfovibrio sp.
TTGCAGGATAATAAATATCCTCAACAGAGTCATATGATCTAATTTTTTTTGCTATTTCTTCAATACTCTGAAGATTTTCTTCCCTTATAAAAGCTTCTACAGTATCAAAAAGCGGATTGTATCCAATTAATTCTATAAGCCCGGGATCAATGAGATTTTTCATTTCCTTTAGGGCTTCATCTTTAGAAATATACTGCAGTTTTGAGAAAGCTTTCATTTTTTTAAGTTCCTCAATCAAGGAGGATATTTCTGCCGCAGTTGTGCTGTCTTTCAGATATATTATAATGGCAGCCTTTGTTGAGAGTTTTCGTGTAAAAAATTCAAGATTATAAATCATTAAAAAAACGCCGGTAATGATGAAAAAACATATTCCTATACTAAGAATTGCCATAAGTGTTGACCATCTGTTAAGCCATAAACCCTTAATTGCTTGATAAACATGCTTTCTCACTGTAAAATTTTTCCCTCTTTTAATGTTAAAACTCTATATTGAGTGTTTTTAAAAAGTTCAGGATTATGTGTTGCTATAATAACTGTGCATCCCATAGTATTTATTTTTTTGAAAAGAGAAATAACATCTTCAGATGTTTCTGGGTCAAGATTTCCTGTTGGCTCATCTGCGAGAATTATCTGTGGATTTGTTATGATTGCCCTTACTATAGCCACTTTTTGCTGTTCACCACCTGAAAGTGTTCTTACCTGAGCATCCGCTTTATGCCGAAGGTTAACATCCTTTAAGGCATCAAGAACCCTCTGTTTAATATTTTTTTCCTTTTCACCGGTAACTCTCAGTGGAAGGGCTACATTGTCAAAGACCGTCAAATCCTGCCTCAGTTTGAAGTCCTGAAAAACAAATGTAACAATTCTTCTTAAAAATGGTATTTTTGAGTGTTTGATACCTGAAAGTTCAAAATCAGAAACCTTTATCTGTCCTTCATCAGGGCTTTCACTTCCAAAGATTAACTTAAGAAGTGTTGTTTTTCCAGCACCTGATGGTCCTGTTATAAATACAAGCTCACCTTTTTCAATACTAAAGGAAACATTCTGCAGGACTGCCACAGAACTGTAGTATTTGTAAACCCCTGTAAATGTTATCATTTTCTGAAATATTCTTTAACAGTCTGTATGATATTCTGAGAAGTCAATCCATAAAACTCAAGCAGTTCCTTCCACGAGCCTGAACAGCCGAAAGAATCCCTTACTCCGATCCTTTTTATCTGAACAGGGTAATTCTCTGAGATAAACTCTGCCACTGCAGAACCAAGCCCTCCAATAATTGAATGCTCCTCAGCAGTTACAATCAATTTTGAAGACTTTGCAATTTTTAATAAAACCTCCTCATCAATTGGTTTTACAGTTGACAGATTAATAACTCCTGTGTCAATTCCTTCTTTATTCAACACATCAGATGCCTTAAGTGCTTCTGCCACCATTATGCCATTTGCTACAATATTTACATCTCTGCCAAGTTTGAATATATATGCCCTTCCAATCTGAAACCTGTAATCTTCAGGCATTACAGAAGAAACCTTTGCTCTTCCAAGTCTTATGTAAACAGGTCCAGGATACTCCGAGGCTGCAACTATACTCTGGGCTGTTTCATAAGCATCAGCAGGAACAATAACCGTGATTCCCGGAATAACTCTCATAAGTGCAATATCTTCAAGTGCCTGATGTGTTGCTCCATCCTCGCCAACAGTTATACCTCCATGTGTTGCAACGATTTTTACATTTGCATTTGAGTAGCAGACAGTCTGCCTGACCTGCTCCCATGCCCTTCCAGCTGCAAATATTGCAAATGTTGAAGCAAATGGAATTTTACCAGTAAGAGCAAGTCCTGCTGCAGTTCCAATCATATCCTGCTCTGATATTCCCATGTTAAAAAATCTTTCAGGGAAAGCTTTTGCAAAAACAGAAGTTTTTGTTGAACAGCTTAAATCTGCGTCAAGAACCACGATATCAGGATTTTTTCTGCCAAGCATGGCAAGTGTGATACCGTATGCATCCCTTGTAGCCATATCTTTTCCGTAGAATTCAGATAAATCTGTCAGTGTGAGTAAGCATTCAGTTTTGCCCATCTTTAAGCTCCTTCAGTGCAATTTCAAGCTCCTCCTGAGTTGGAGCTATGCCATGATACTTAACTTTTCCTTCAAATATTGAGACTCCCTTGCCCTTAACAGTATTTGCCACAATCATTGTTGGCTTTCCCTTAATCCTGTCAGCTTCATCAAGAGCATCAACAATCTCTTCCATTTTATGACCGTCAATTGTGAGAACATTCCAGCCAAAGGCTATGAACTTATCCTCAACAGGTTTTATATTCATTACCTCAGTGCAGTGTCCATCAATCTGAAGATTGTTATGATCCAGTATTGCACAGATATTGTCTATTTTGTAATGAGATGCTGTCATAGCAGCTTCCCACACCTGACCTTCCTGAATTTCTCCATCTCCAAGCAGACAGTAAACTCTTGAAGGAATTCCATTCAACCTTAGCCCCAAAGCCATGCCACAGGCAACGGATAGTCCCTGACCGAGTGAGCCTGTTGACACCTCAACCCCAGGAAGGCTTTTACAGCATGGATGCCCCTGAAGTGGTGAATTCAGTTTTCTTAAAGTTTTAAGAAGTAAGATATCAAAGTATCCTGAAATGGCAAGTGCAGCATAAAGAAGCGGTGCTGCGTGTCCCTTTGAAAGAACAAATCTGTCACGCTCTTTCCACTGGGGATTCTTTGGGTCATGCTTCATTTTGTAAAAGTAAAGTGCTGCAACAATATCTACTGCAGAAAGGCTTCCTCCTGTATGTCCTGAGCCTGCGTTTGCAAGCATTTTAACAATTTCAATTCTGAGCTGCCTTGCCTTTTCTTTTAAAAATTCTATATCTGCCACATTCTCACCTCAATTTTTTAATTATAAATCAAAACAATAAAAAAAGACATCCACCGAAGTGACAAACACATTTAAACAATGGTATTTTAGAGTATGCATGAAATATATCTTGTTGATGGAAGCTGTTTTGTTTACAGAGCATATCATGCTATAAGAGAACTCAGAACATCAAAAGGCATACCAACAAATGCAGTTTATGGGTTCACCAGGACACTGTTCAAGATACTAAAAGAAAGAAATATCCAGTATCTGTTGATTGCCTTTGATAGCCCGCATCCCACAAAAAGACATATAGCTTATGAGCAATACAAAATAACAAGACCAGAGACACCAAAGGATCTTCCTCAACAGCTTGATTACATAAAAAAAATTATTGATGCACTTGGCATCTTAAGAGTTGAGATTCAGGGATATGAGGCAGATGATATCATAGCTACAGTAGCTTCATCCCTTCAGGATTCAGAGTGTTACATTGTAAGTCTTGACAAGGACATGCTTCAGATTGTCTCTGACAGGATAAAGATTTATGACCCTATAAATGATTTAATTATTGACAGGCAGAGTATTATTAAAAAATACGGGATTCCTCCAGAAAAACTTACTGATTTTATGGCTCTTGTCGGTGACAGCATTGACAACATTCCAGGAGTGAAAGGAATAGGTGAAAAAACAGCGTCTGATTTACTTAAAAGATATGGCTGTGTTGAAAACGTTCTTAAAAATCTGGATATCATAAAACCTGTCAGGATTTCAAATCTTATAAGGAAGAATCTGGACTCTTTAAAATTAAGCAGGGAGCTTGTAGCTCTGAAAATGGATGCACCTCTGAAAATCACTCCTGAAGAAATTAAAATCAGAAAGCCTGACAGGAACAGACTTTTACAGATTTTCAGAGAACTTGAATTTAGCTCACTTTTAAAAGAGATTTTTTCTGAAGAAGAAAACTATGAAGAACCAGTAGAAATTTTATCCATAGATTCTTTAAAAATTGTTTACAATGCAAAGGAAATTCTTAAAAAGTTTGCAAGGTCAGGTGTAAAACTCAACCCGCCATATTTCGACATTATGATTGCAGCCTATCTAATAAATCCTAATAAGGGAAAGTATGATTTTAAGGAGCTTATGGTTGAATATCTTGAAAACCACACTGGCACAGAACATGATTTGATGCTTTCTCTTTATGAAAAACTATCAATACTACTTAAGGAAAAGGAGCTTGACAGAATTTATTTTGATATAGAGATGCCTTTGATAGAAGTTCTTTATCACATGGAGAAGTCAGGAATCAAGGTTGACGCTGAAAAACTTGACTCACTAAAAGAATACATATCATCTGAAATTGATAAAATAAAAGAAAGAATTTTCATCCTTGCAGGTACTGAGTTTAACATTAACTCACCAAAGCAGCTTGCAGAGGTTCTTTATGATAAACTCGGGTTAAAAAGCAGAAAAAGAGGTAAAAAGTCACGCTCAACAGAGATGGAAGTTCTGGAGGAACTGAGCTTTCAGCATGAGATTGTTCAGGAAATAATAAATTATCGCACTCTTAATAAAATTTTAACCGGTTATTTGCTACCACTTAAGAACTATATAAATCCTGAAACTATGAGAATCCATACAAAGTGGTCTCAGACAGTTGCAGGAACAGGAAGAATAATCAGCAGTGAGCCAAATTTACAGAATATACCAGTAAAGGGGCAGTGGGCAGAACTTTTAAGGGAAGTATTTGTGCCTGAAGATGGCTTTTTATTTTTAAGTGCTGATTATTCACAGATTGAACTGAGAATCTTGGCTCATTTAAGTAATGACCCTGCATTAATCAAAGCTTTCAGGGAAGGAAAAGACATACATACCAAGGCAGCATCTGAGATTTTCTCAGTTCCTGAGGATAAAGTCACTGAACAGCAGAGAAGAATTGCAAAGACAGTGAATTTTGGAATATCTTATGGAATAAGTCCATTCGGGCTTTCTGAATCAATAAAAATTCCATATGAAAAAGCACAGGAATTGATTGATCTATACTTTTTAAGATATCCCGGAGTAAAAAAATTTATTGATGAAACCATTTCTTTTGCAAGAATTAATGGCTATGTGAGGACACTTTTTGGAAGAATTCGTCCTGTGCCTGAAATCAATAGCTCAAATCAATTTTTAAGGATGCAAGCTGAAAGAGTTGCAGTAAATGCAAGGGTTCAGGGCACAGCAGCTGACATTATAAAAGTTGCAATGATAAGAATATATAAGAGAATCAAAAACGAAAATCTTCCTGCAAGATTGATTTTACAGATTCATGATGAAATAGTACTTGAGGTTGAGCAAAGCAGTATAGAAAAAATGAGTGAAGTTGTTCTTCATGAGATGAAGGATTTCCCCTTAAATGTTTCACTTGAAGTTAATCTATTCAAAGGCAGAAGCTTAAATCTTTAGCTTTAATTTCACAAAGCACCAACAACAACAAGAATGTATGAATCTGTATTGAGAATTCTTCTGGCAACCTTCTTTATATCCTCTGCTGTTACCTTTTCAATATATTCAGGATATCTGACTATATAGTCATCTCCAAGACCGTAAAAATCAGTAACTAAAAGGAATTCACTGATTTTTTTCATTGTGTCAATTCTCAGAGGAAAGCTTCCTATGAGAAATGCCTTTGCTTCTTTGAGTTCTTCATCTGTAACTGCTTTTTCTTTCATTGTTTTTAATTCTTTAACAATCATTTTTATGACATTTTCTGTGTTTTCTGCTTTTGTTTTAACTTCAATGTAAAAAGCTCCGGGCAAAAGATAGGGAGTGAATGTGCTGTAAACTGAATAAGCAAGCCCTCTCTGCTCTCTTATCTTCGTTGCAAGTCTTGATGTAAGTCCTCCACCACCAAGAATATAGTTCATTACACTTAAAGAATAAAAATCTGGATCATTTCTTGAAATTCCCTCAAAACCAAGAACAATAGTGGACTGTGTTAGATAATCCTTTTTTAGAATGATTTCTACTGGTTTATCTCTCTTCTCAAATATTACAGCATGGAGATTTCTATTTTTAGTTTTACCCTGCCATTTATTAATTCTTTTTTCAATTAATTCCTTGAGTTGTTCTTCACTTAGATCGCCAACAACTGAAAAAATCATTTTTTCAGGCTTGTAAAAATCTTCATAAAAGTTCAATATATCCTGTCTTGTTACATCAGAAAGTTTTTCAGGCACTCCCTCTGCAGGTCTTCCATAGGGATGTTCTCCAAAAAGCTGTCTAAGAAGCTGTTTATATGCAAGGTAGGATGGCTCTTGTTCCATCTGTCTCAGTGATTTTTCAAGTATTGAGACTTTCTTCTTAATTTCATCATCAGGAAAAACTGGATTCATAAGAATATCAAAGAACAGTTCTATAGCTTCTTTAAGATGCCTCTTTGTTGTTGAAAGTGTCAGCATTGTATAATCATGGGTGATTTTTTTTTCAATTGAGATTGCCAAAAAATCTATTTCATCTTCTATTTGTCTTGCTGTTTTGTTTTTTGTTCCATGAGTTAGTAAATGAGCTGTAAGATAAGCCACAGATGATTTCTTCTCATCAAGTACAGATGCAGGTATTAAAACAGAAATATATATTATGGGAATGGTATCTCTGTAAAGATATTTAATTTTTGCTCCGTTGGTTAAGATGATCGTTTTAAAATCCATTTTTTCAGCCTTTGCCGGACAGTAAAGTAGAAAAACAAATAGCAAAATCATCAACCATGTTTTTTTCTTCATTTTGGTAACAAAATTCCTACAGTAAGATTATCAGAAACAAAATATTTTTTTGCCACTTCCTGCACATCTCCTGCATTTATATTCATGATTTCTTTTCTGTAAGCATCAATCATTTTCCAGTCTCCGAGAATTTCAAATTTTCCGATAAACAGGGCTCTTCCAAATATGGAGTCCTGATTAAAAAGGAATGAAGCTTCTATCTGGTTTTTCGCTTTTTCAAGCTCTTTTTCAGAAGGTGGCTCATTCTTTAGTTTTTCAAGTTCTTCTCTTATAATTCTTTCAACCTCATCAGCCTTTTCTGCATCTTTTAATGAAGCTACTATAAAAAACAGGAATCCATCCCTGCTTAAAGGTGAGTTGCTTGTTGATACATCAACCACTAAAGCCTTTTCAATTACAAGCTTTCTGTAAAGTCTTGAGCTTTTACCCTCACCAGCTATTGTGCTTAATATCTCAAGTGAGAGACTGTCCCTGTTAGGATATGCAGGAACCTTGTAACTCATGACAATCATGGGAAGATGGGTTTTTTTCTTCAGAATGACCCTTTTTTCTCCATACTGTAATGGTTCATAAATAACCTTTCTTTTCGGGTTGCTTTTACACACTGAAATTTTTTCAAACTTTTCCTTTATTTTCTTTTTTGTTTCATCTATTTTTATATCACCTGCCACTACAATAAAGGCATTTTGAGGACAGTAATACTCACTGTAATAG
>CAZDXM010000070.1:0-1887 GCA_964509535.1 uncultured Thermodesulfovibrio sp.
TCAAAAATTGATATCAACTACTATATTGATAATCAGATAATTCCTGTTGCAATGAGAATTCTGAAAGTTTTTGAATCAAAAACCTTTCCCAAGCTCTTTTAAAATTTCTTTTTTTATTTGCTATCGCTCAGAATAACACCCTAATCTTTCACCCTGAACGAGGTGAAAGGGTTTGTCTTCTTTGAATCTCTTTTAATACTTCATCGGCTAATATCTCGTAATCAGCAGCACCACGACTGTAAGGGGAATAAGACTTAACTGGGGTATAATTTTCAAAGGCTTCTACTAATTTAATATCTGTTCTTATCCCTGAGAAAACTTTATTCTTTCCGAATTGATTAGAAACATTTTCTGTAACTTTTCTGTGCTGTTGAATCCTTTGATTTATCATTACAGGAACCAATCCGAGCAGTTTTAATGAAGGATTTTCTGTGGTTGCAATTTTAAAAAAAACTCTTGCAAGACTTCTTATTCCTTCCGTTGATAAAAAATGGGGTAAAAAGGGAACTAATACATAATCGGATGCAACAAGGGCGTTTAAAAGGAGACTGTCAAGGGAAGGAGGTGTATCAATCAGAATAAAATCAAATTCCTCAATTATACCAGCACGCCCTAACCCCTCCTTTAATAGTTTGTTATTTGAGACTTTTCCATGCTCAAACAAGGGATTGGCTGGCATTATGAAGAGATTTTCCCATTTAGTTTGAAAGAGCGCTTTTGAAATTATGAATTCAGGCTCCAAAAATAAAGAATGAACTGTTGGAGTATCTTTATTTACCTTAAAACCAAGCCCCAATGTAGCATGAGCCTGTGTATCAAGATCAATAACGAGAGTTTTTATTCCTCTTATGGCAAACTCTGCAGAGAGATTCACAGTGGTTGTGCTTTTTCCTGTTCCGCCTTTTCTATTTGTTATTGATATAACAATGCCCATATTTTAAAATAATTCAATTTTCGGTGCTTTTGCTTTTTCTTTTAGAGCATTATTTACAACTTTTTCATGAATCTCCCTCTGGGATTGCATAACATATCTTTGATAAAAGTTATCTAAAAGTTTTTGTATTTCCATTGGTTTTTCTTCTGTATCAGGCGATGCTAACCATTTCATTAAGACTGTATTGTATTCGGAAATTTCTTTTAAGTCTTCTATCACTCTTTCAAGTTTTTGTCTTACAACATCCTGAAACTGGATTTTGCCGAGTAAATCTGTCACGGTGTTAAATACAACTTCATTCTGCTCATGAATTTTATGAATTATATCAAATATCATATTACCAACAGAACTAAAAGATGATTCCATTTCTTTTACAGTGTTTTCAGCATTTTTTAATTGTTCTAATTGTTCACTTCTTGATATTTCATTTTTTAAATTTTCAAATTCTTTATTCATTCTTTCTGAAAGTTTTTTAATCTGACTTATAATTTGTTTTGAAGTATTTTCTGTTTTCATTGAAAGTTTTCTTATTTCATCAGCAACAACAGCAAATCCTCGACCTTGCTCCCCTGCACGAGCTGCCTCAATTGCTGCATTTAAGGCTAAAAGATTTGTTTGTTCAGCAATGTCCTTTATACTATCCATAAGTGGAGTTAAATTATTTACTTCATTAACCAATGAACTTACATGATTCAAATTATCCTGCAAATTTCTCTGGTGTGATTCAATAAGGGATTCTAAAATTTTTATCATCTGTGTATTATGTTTCATCTGTTCTTCAATAACTGAAAGAAGATTTTGCCCGGAAGAAACAGAGCTTTCAATGAGTTCGGTTTGTTTTTTGGTGTTTTCATATAAATATTCAAGTCCTTTTATGAGTTCTAAACTGTTTTCTTCTGTAGTTTTTATCGTTGATGTAAGATGCTCTGAAAAAAGTTTAAATATATCATTTA
>CAZDXM010000071.1:0-5165 GCA_964509535.1 uncultured Thermodesulfovibrio sp.
CCATACTTTTGTCTAATCTCTTCTTTATGCTCAGAAAGTATTTTTTTAATCTCTTCAAGGGTTTTCATTCTTAAACCTCAATTTGCGGGATTTGGGTGAGGTGAGAGAGGACATTGTAATTATATATTATCGAATTCAACCAATCACCAGTTGAACCACTAAATGTGTTTGATTCAAAATAATCCCATACCATTGGCATAGCTTGACGACTAAAAGAACCAGCAATTGTTTCTTTTGTATTAGCCCATCTACTAATGATGTTGTTTTTTTCAGCAATATTATTTATAGAAATAGCCAAATAACTCACCAATGCCCTCGCATAATCTTCCTCGTATCCCTCTTCAATCATTTTTTTGTATGCAAGCCTGACTTTTTCAGTAAAAGTAATCAATGCAAGTTTCTGACGAGAGTTGAAAAGGTTGCCCCATTTTAACATTCCATATCTCTGGACACGAAATCCCAGTGTTTCTTTCGGTGGCATCTCCTCATCTGGCACAGGGTCAATCCCCCATTCATCCCTTAATTTTGCCCTTTTGTCCTCAAGATATTTCTCAGCGGATTTATAAATCTCTAAATCCAGCTTTTTTGCCAATCTATATGTTTTACCCTGTCTTCTTGGATGATTAAGAACCACAGCAACCATCCTTTGTCCTGATTTTCCCTGCTGAAAAAGTTTTCTCACTGTATCATCATCAACAATTGAGCCACATACAAAACAGTGTGCTATTGCCCTTGATACTGTTCCTTTTTCAGGGTCAAAATCCTTTGGAAAAGTATTATCCTGACCTACAATTTCAAATTCAACCTTCCCGTTTTTAACACAGGGTTTTAAAGCAACTTTTTTATTTTCCTTCTTGGCAAGCCAAAACTGCCTCATAAGGGGAATCTCTGCACCACAGGCAGGATTTTGACAGGGTATTGTTCTTGCCCAAATATATCCAACTGGAATAGAGCCATCTTCAGGATAAAATTTACCTATCTCTCTCTTTGCTTCATCAAGCACCCATTCTCCCCATTTTTTCACATCTTCAAGTAATGGATTAATTTCTTTTTCAGTATCCCATAGACCATTTTCCTCTTTAACTTTCTTTGATGCTCCATACTTCTGTGGATATTCTAAAGTGCATTTTAAGATAAGAACTGCAACAGGATTGTATTCAGTAGCATGAACTTCCATGCCAAGTCTTAGACACTCAAGGGGTATTGAACCTCCACCTGAAAAAGGGTCAAGAACTCTCAGGATTTTGTTATTGCTATAGTTAAGAATATCTTCCCGTGCCTTGTTTATGATATTCAAATTTAAGGAGTTTTCCCATTTGGCAAGCTCAATTATGAAATTTCTCTTTTTGTTCCATTCATCAGGCTCGTTGATAAAGGGAATTAGGCTTGCATAGGCAGTTGCCCTTGATGAAGCAAGGGGACGCCTTGCCCACCAGATGTGTAGTGTGGAAATGTGACCATGTCTTATGTTTTTCTCCTTTGCTGAGATTTCGCTTATTTCCTTTACAGGAAAGCTTTCTTCTATGAAAGATTTACTCATTAACCTTTTCTCCCTTTTCCTTCCATTCATTCTGACTTACAAATATTCTTACAACCTCAACTTTTTCAGTTACATTTAAGCTTCCAAAGGGATTCTGGATAACATATAAAATTGGCTTTTTCAAAGCATTCTCAACAATATACAACCAGTAATCTTCTTTAAATCTTCTTGCTTTAAACCATTCATTGGGTGTCAGAACTATATCACCTGTGTCAGCCCTTGCCTTTACTTCAATGTATCTTATTTCACTTTTTCCCTTTGACCTTATATCGTAACCAAGATTCTCACCTGATACATCCTCTGGTATTCTACCACAACTTTTCTCATAATCCATTGCTATTTTCATACCTACTTTTTCAACTTCTTCAGTTGGTGCTCCTGTTTCAGATTTGACAAATACAGCACCGATAAACTTTGGAGAAGAGACTGTAAGGTGAGTTTCTCTTTCAATGTCCCTCTGAAGCTGTAACTTTGAGTTTTCATAGTATTTCTTTCTTTCTTCTTTTCTTGCCTTCACTGATTCAACCTTTTCACCCCTGTCAAGTCTATAACTTAGATCAACAAGGTCTAAATCAAGCTCCTGTATAAGGTGGTCAAGTGACCTAAGCCCATATTTTGCCTTTATTTCAGCTTGTCTTTTTCTCTCTTTGAGAATCTCTTCTTTGTAATTTCTCACTGCCAGATAAGCCTCTTCCTCAAGTTTCTCCCTGTTAAAATTCATATTTAAAGTTGCATCAAATTTTTTAGGCACCAAATCCCAAAGTAACGCAGGATTTACAGGTTTTATATCCCTGCCATTGTCATAGAGAGCTATGATACTTTTGCCTGCGGTTTCACCCTTGCCATCTTTAACCTCTCCTTCGTAGAAAAATATATATCCCTTTAATCTTCCCTCGGGGTCTTCAAAAACTGCGCCTCTTTTGAGATTTTCAAAGTATTTCTCTCTGATCCAGTGGATTAATGCCTCAAAGAGGGGATGTCCAAAGGAAATAAATTCTGAGTCAGGGTTTCTGAAAGCAATTTCTTTGTCAAAGGTAACCTTTGGATAGAAGCTTGCAATTGGACCGAATATGCTCTTTGCAATGTTCTTGATTTCATAGGGTATGTTTTCAATGCTTAAAAATCCATCCTTTTTTATTCTGTATTTTCCCCCTGCTTTCAGAAAGGCTTTTTTGAAGAATTCCTCCACATACTCTGGAATGAGTCTAAATTCCTTTGCTTTTTCTGCAGTTTCTCTGAGACGGGTGTAGTCAATGTTTCTTGTTGCCAGGCTCTCACCAAGAATCTCCTTAATCCTCTGGATATAGTCAGAGTCAACAACAATGTCAATCTCTCTTATAATTTCATCAATGGTTTTTGCTTGAGTGACAGCTTCTATAATGAGCTGATAGAGATTTTTCCCATAAAAGATATCTCCAATTATGTCAAAGACTTTGTCAGTTCCGAGAGAATTTTTTATTTCCTCAATTTTATCAAAAAGTTTTTTGAATACTTCACCTTCTCTTGTGTCCTCAGTGACAATGTTGAACATGTAAACATCTTTTTTCTGCCCATACCTGTGAATTCTACCCATTCTCTGTTCAAGCCTGTTTGGGTTCCAAGGTATGTCATAGTTAATCATTATATGGCAGAACTGAAGATTTATTCCTTCGCCAGCTGCCTCTGTTGCAACCATTACTTCAGTTTCATTTTTAAATACTTTCTCTGCTTCAATTCTCTCTTCAAGCCCCATTCCACCGTGAATATAGTTAACCCTATATCCCCATGATTTTATCTTGTTTACAAGATACTCCATTGTGTCCTTTGATTCAGTGAAAATGAGTATCTTCTTGTTCCCCTGTAGCTCCTCAATTTTCTTAAATCCCTCTTCAATGGCTTTCTTTAGTTCTTGAAGTTTAACCTCCTCTTCATTGGTGATAATCTCAGAAGCAAGGGAGATTAATTCATCTATAATGGAGATTTCCCTGTTCAACTCCTCTTTTGTTTCTGAAAGACTTAAACTTTCCCACTCACTCTCCTTTTTCCATCTTTCCTCTTCTTCAAAATCTTCATAATCCTCCATTTCAAAGAAGGGACTTTTCACCTTTAACTCTGATTCTTTAAGGAGTCTCTTAAGTTTTTCCTTCCTTCTTTCAAGGGATTTGTAGAGGGCATAGGTGCTTGAAGCCAGCCTTCGTTGAAGAATCAATAGAGCAAAGGCAACTCCTTTGTGAGAGATTTTTTGAATTGCCTTATTATATTGAGACACAACATAATCGGATAGTTTATTATAGAGAACCTTTTCCTTGTCAGAAAGTCTGAATTTCAATGTTAAAGCGTATCGGTTTGTAAATATTGGTCTTCCATCAAAATCCTTTAAGTCTTCCTTGAGTCTCCTTATGAAAAGGGGATTTTCTCCCCTTTCAATTGATTCTTTAACCATATTTTTTGTGGCAAAAAATCCAGGCTCAAGAAGGTCAAGAAAAAGTCTGTAATTTTCAGGATCACCTTTATGGGGAGTTGCTGTAAGAAAAAGCAGATGTTTGGTATTCTTAGATAAAACCTCACCAAGTCTGTATCTGTCGGTTTTTGAGGTTTTTATTCCATATCTGTAAGCTGCCATTTTGTGTGCTTCATCAATTACTACTAAATCCCATTGAACATTTGCCAGTGTATGGAGAATTTCTTCTTGCTTTGCAAAATCTATTGATGTAATTATTTGATTCTCTCTTTCCCACACATTTTCTCCATAATGGGCATCCATGACCTGCCTGCCTATGAGAGTGAAGGGTTCCTGAAACCTCTCCTGAAGCTCTCTTCTCCATTGGTCCTTAAGATGTCCTGGAACAACAATAAGTATTCGCTTTATCACTCCCCTTAATTTTAGCTCCTTTATAATTAGACCTGCCATGATTGTTTTTCCAGCTCCGGGGTCATCTGCTATTAGAAATCTTACTTTTGGCAATTTGAGAACATATCCATAAACTGCCTCTATCTGAAAGGGAAGTGGGTCAATCTTTGAAACATTCATAGCAAGAAAGGGGTCAAAAAGAGAGGCGTGTGAAAATCTAATAGATTCTAAGCAAAGAAAAAGTTCCTCTCCATCACCTGTGAAGGAGAGTGTAAAATCCTTAATCCTGATTTTTTCTAAATCTTCGTGAGGAATTATTACATCTACATGTTGACCAGAGTTTAAAGTTGAGCCTATTAAGTGGAATCCTACACTTTTTTCAACAACCTTTTTTAACTCTACAGGTTCAGACCAGAAGGGAGCTTCAACTATTGTTCCTTCTTTTAGCATTTTCTAAAAAATACCAAAAATAATTGTTTTTTTCAATACGAATTTTTATAAATCTTTTTTAATTTTATCTAAATAATTTTTACCCTCGCTGGTAATTTCCCAAATTCCTCGTGGAGAAGTTTTAGAGATAAATCCCATTTCTGCTAATTTAAATCTTGCCCATTGAGCATATTTTCGCCACCTCACAGAAGTTCCGGAGGGTATATCTTTTAAATCATCCTCGGTAAGTTTATCTTTCATCTTTTCAAAAACTCTATGTAGGATTTGTTCTACTTTGCCGGTTCCCCCTAATTCTAAAAGAGTTTCAAGAATAGGTGCATAGTAATCCTCTTGCTCATCTAAACC
>CAZDXM010000072.1:0-2877 GCA_964509535.1 uncultured Thermodesulfovibrio sp.
CTCTTAAATCAATTGATAAAAAAATTAAAGAAACTTCAAAATCTGGAGATGAAAAAGCTCTTCATAATCTTATAAAAATGAAAAGGGAGGTCTTAAGAAGTTTCAATGAATGAAAATGAAGATTTTTCAGAACAATCAGATGATACAATAAATGATTCTTACAGAAGGTATGATTCCATAAAAGCATATTTTAGGTGTATAGCCTCATATCCTGTTTTATCAAAACAGCAAGAAAAAACACTTGCCAAAATAATACACGATAAAAAAACAGAATTGATAAAAGAGCTTCTCCATATTCCCTTTGTTCAGAGAAAAATTTATGAATTGGGCAAAATCTTCTCCGAAAACCCTGAAAAAGTCAAAGAAATAATAGATGAGGAAGATGATATGGAGCTTGAGCAGATAAAAGAAAAATTCATTAAAATCTCAGAAAATGTGAAAAAAATTATGAGAAGGAGAAAAACTGCTTCAGAAGTATTAAAAAAATTTTTTGATATTCCGTTGAGGGATGAACTAACAAATATGTTTATGGAAGAGCTTGAAAAATTTGAAAAGGCAATAAAAAAGGGGACCGATTTAGAAATAATTACAGGAATGAAAAATGAGAAATTTTGCGAGCATTTTAAAATTATTAAACAGATATTCAGTAAATACATAGAGGCTAAAAATAAATTAATAGAATCAAATTTAAGGCTTGTTATAAGCATTGCTAAAAGGTATACTGGAAGAGGATTGTCTCTTGAGGATTTAATTCAGGAAGGCAATATCGGACTTATGAAAGCAGTTGAGAAGTTTGAATATAAAAAAGGTTTTAAATTCAGTACTTACTCAACATGGTGGATAAGACAGTCAATAAACAGAGCCATAGCAAATCAGTCAAAGACTATAAGGGTCCCTGTACATATCATTGACAGTATATGCAAAATAAACAGAAAATTGTATCAAAATTTATACTCAAAACAGAATCTGGCCGAAATAGCATCAAAATTGAATATATCTTATGAAAGAATCTCTAATCTTGTTGCTTTGAACAAAGAGCCTGTATCAATAGATGTTTCATTTAGAGATAATGATGATAGTTTGCTTAAAGAATTCATAGAAGATACAAATTCGCCTAATCCATACGAAGAAGTTGTCCGTGATGATATGAAATATTTTATTGAAAAGCTTTTCAATATACTGAGTAAAAGGGAAAAAGAAATATTAATGAAAAGATATGGAATAGACAGAGAAACACCAAAAAGCCTTGAAGAAGTGGGTAGAGAGTATTCTGTATCAAAAGAACGTATAAGGCAAATTGAGAAGAGAGCTATGAGAAAATTGAAATATTTATGTAGACTTAAATGGCTCAGAGAGTTCATCAAAGAGTCTTGACTAATTTTGTTTTCTAACGTTATAGTATTTTTTGAAGATTAAACTGAGGGCCCATAGCTCAGCGGCCAGAGCTACCGGCTCATAACCGGTTGGTCCCAGGTTCGAATCCTGGTGGGCCCATATTAAGGAGCAGATTTGTGGAAGATTTAGAAAATCTTGTTAAACTTCAGGAAACTGACTCCTTAATCCTTTCTTTAAAACAAAGGCTTGAAATGATTCCTGCAGAAATTCAAAAATTTGACAGTTTTTCACAAGAAGCAGATAAAAAATTTGAAAAAGAAAAAAACAAACTTCTTGAATTAGAAAAAAAGAAAAGAGATAAAGAAAGAGAGATTCAGGATATTAATGAAAAGATAAAAAAATTAAAAGAAAAAACATCCCAGATAAAAACAAATAAGGAATATCAGGCATTGTTAAAAGAAATAGAATCTGTTACAGAAGAATTAAAAAAAGAAGAAGAAAATTTTCTTATTATTCTTTATGAGCTTGATGATATAAAGGAAAAAATTGATAAAATAAAAATTGAAACTGAGGCAAGAAAAAATGAAATTGAAAAAAAGAAAAAAGAATTAGAAAAAGAAATTACAGATATCACTCAACAGATAGAGTTTCTCAAAGACAATAGAAAGGGCATTATAAAAAAGCTTCCTCCAGAACTTTATCAAGAGTATATAGATTTAATGAAAAAACATAAAGGCATCGCAGTTGCCCAGGTCAAAAATTCAGTCTGTCAGGGATGTTTCCTTCATATTCCACCTCAACTTTATGTAGAGATAAAATTGAATCAATCAATTTATCACTGCCCTCAATGCGGAAGAATTCTTTATTACAGAAAAGAAGCTGAGAAAGAAATACAGGTTCAATCTGAATGAAAGCAAAACTTTACTGCGATGGTGCCTGTCGTGGCAATCCAGGAGATGCAGGAATTGGTTGTTTAATTCTTTTAAACAACAAAAAAATAGAAATCTCGGAATACATTGGCAAAACCACAAATAATGTAGCTGAATATACAGCTTTGATCAAAGGATTGGAGGAGGTTTTAAGACAGGGAGCAACTGAAATTGATATCTTTTCAGACAGCGAGCTTTTAGTTAGACATATAAAAGGAGTTTATAAAGTTAGAAATGATAAACTCATTCCCCTTTTTAATAAAGTAAAACTTCTTTTAAGTAAATTCAAAAAATATCAAATATTTCATATTTATCGGGAAGAAAACTTTATAGCTGATAATCTTGCCAAAAAGGCATCATGGAAACCAAAACAATAAAATGTAAACTTTGTGGACAAACAAAAGAAGGAGTAGTTTTAAGGCACTATAACTTAAAAATTTGTACAGACTGTTTCATTGGATTTTTTAAAAAAAGAATTCAGAAAACAATAGAAAAATTCAAAATGTTTGACAAAAAAGACAGTATTCTTATTGGTATTTCAGGCGGAAAGGATAGCATAAGTATAACTAAGGCTCTAAAAGACTTAGGATATAACTTATATGCTCTTTATATA
>CAZDXM010000073.1:0-3925 GCA_964509535.1 uncultured Thermodesulfovibrio sp.
CTTATATTTGTTAATCCTGAAGATTACAATAAAGTTGAGCAAGGAGATATTTTAGGGATTTCTAACCTGATTAAGATTGTTAAGGGAGACCAAAAATACGAGATTTTTAATCATACAAAAAATATCTCTTTTGAAGTTTATTCAAATTTGAATAACAGAGAAAAAGAATTAATTTTAAATGGTGGACTGCTTCCTTATGTAAGAAGCAAAGTTTTAGAATGATAAATATGGATTTGTGTTTATTTCAGTTTTTATATCAGTTTTTGGTCCATGTCCTGGTAAAACGGTTGTTTCTAAGGGTAGAGTAGAAATCTTTTTAAGAGAGTTAATTAATTCATTGAGATTTCCACCTGAAATGTCAGTTCTTCCAATTGAACCTGCAAAAAGGGTATCTCCTGTAAAGAGATATCCATTCGTGTATATAGAGATACTACCGGGAGAGTGTCCTGGTGTATGAATAATTTTTAACTGGATATTATTTATTTGAATGATTTCATTATCTTTAAGCAATCTGTCAGGTTCGGGTTGTGGGTCAATTTCTATCCCGAAGAATTGAATTGCCACTTCTGGAGAGTTTCTGTATATTTCAAGGTCATATTCATGCAACAGTATCTCTGCACCTGTTCCCTCTTTTATTTCTTTAACCGAACCGATATGGTCGAAATGTCCATGTGTGCAGATTATATATTTAACATATAAGCCTTCCTCATTTATGAAATCAAGTATTAAGTCTGGCTCATCCCCGGGGTCTATAACAATTGCTTTCTTTGTATTATCATCATATACAACATAGCAGTTTACAAATAATGGTCCAACCTCAAACTTTTTTATTTTCATTCCCGCCTCCTTAGCTTTCTTAAAATATAATAAAGTTCCTCATTTTTCATCAAATAGCATAAAAGCACATACAATAATACTGCAATTCCTATAACTGCTCCGAGAAATACAAATTTGATAATCATTTTATCACTGCTTATCCATAAGTGTGGCTTACTCATGCATATAAGCCTTGCAATCCCCACTGAAACAAAAGATGCAACAAAGATTTTAACTACTGAGGGGGCAATGGATAATAAATTAAGTTTAAGTAATTTTTTTCTCAAGAAACTGCTCAAAAGAAGAAATTGAACAATGGCTGATAGAGAATACGCTAAAGCAAGTCCATTGTGTTTCATTGATTTCATTAACAATATAGAGACTACCACATTGGTTATCATTGCTGCTGTAGCACATATCACAGGTGTTTTTGTATCCTGGAATGAATAAAAAGTGGCTGTAATGGTTCTTGAACTAACAGTTGCCCATATGCCAAGACTGTAGAAGAATAAAGCTTCTGCTGTATTTACAGTAGCTTTCAGGTCAAAAACTCCTCTTTGAAACAGGGTATTAACAATTGGTTTTGCAAGCATTATCAAACCAAGCATTGAAGGAATGGTTAAAAATAAAAGAAATTTTAAAGAAAAATTTAAATCATCTCTCACTGAATCTTTTTTCCCCTCAGCAACATGCTGTGAGAGAGCTGGAAGCACAGCCATTCCAACTGCAACACCAAATATGCCAATTGGAAGTTGAATAAGTCTCATTGAATAATAAAGATAGGTTACACTTCCTTCAGGTAAAAAGCTCGCAATGACTGTGCTTACAAATATGTTAATCTGACTGACTGTCATTGAGAGAATTGTAGGGATAACAAGAATAGCTATTTTTTTGACTGCAGGATGCATCCCGGAAAATCCGAATCTAAATCCTGTTCTGTAAAATGAAGGAGACTGGATAAGCCACTGCAAAGCTCCTCCTGCAGTCACTCCCAGAGCTACTGAGACTATTGGATTGAAGAACAATGAGCTGAATCCAACAACTGAAATAATCACAGCGATATTTAAAAAACATGGTGCAACTGCTGGGATAAAAAATATGTTTTTTGTATTAAGAGTTCCCATAGTTAAAGCAGCAAGGCTTATAAAAAGTAAAAATGGGAACATTATCCTTGTGAGAAGAACTGTTAGATTAAATTTTTCAGTATTTTCTACAAATCCTGGAGCAATGACCTTGACAATAAGGGGACTGAAAACTATTCCAGCTAAGGTTAGTCCTCCTACCACAAAAATTATGAATGTAAAAAGGCTTTTTATTATTTTTTGAGATTCTTCCTGTCCATGTTTAATCTGATATTCTTTAAGTACAGGAATAACAGCAGATGACATTGAACCTTCTGCGAAAAGTTCTCTTAAAAGATTTGGGATACGAAATGCAACAAAAAATACATCACTAAGTCCCGTTGCACCGAAGTATTTTGCAAGGATCATATCCTTTATATAGCCAAGAATTCTGCTCAGGCTGGTAGCTAAGGAGATTGCTCCAGCTGCTTTTACAATTTTTCCTTTTGCCATTTTAATATCTTAGAATTTCAAGTAGATCAAGAATATCTTCTCTTGTCATATTTGATTGACCGGAATTTAGAGCATTTTTGAGTTCATTGCTAAACCTCAGAATATCACCCCTGTATACAGGATCAATTCTAATTGCATGTTTTAAAGTATTAGCAGCCTCTGAATAAGCTCCGAGTTTTTGGTAACTTAAAGATAGATAAATGTGTGCTTCTAAGAGAAGAATATTTCTTTTTATTGCCTTATCCAGTGCAGTAGCAGCATCTTTATATCTGCCGAGTCTGTAAAAGGAAAGTCCCTGTCTATAATATGCCTTATCCTGAGTAACAAAAAGAGCATTGCTGAGTGCTTTACCAAATGCTTCTATTGCTTCTTTATGCATATCTGTTTTTTGATAACACAATCCAAGATTAAACCATGCATCTGCATAATCTGGATCAAGTGAAAGAGCTCTTAAAAAAAGATTTTTTGCCATTTCATATTCCTGAAATTCCATGTGAACAAGAGCCAGACCATGAAGTGCGTCCTTATTATTTGGGTCAATCTGAAGTGCTTTATGAAACTCTGCGTAGGCAAGCTGATATTTTTTCTCAATATAGTAGGCAAACCCTATTTCTTTATGAAAATCTGCTTCATTGATCTGTCTTACTCTTTCTTCTGAAACACAGGAAGAAAGCATCAAAAGAACAATTATTATCAGCAGTTTTACCATCGTTTTAGTATATCATTTTTCAATTAATGTAAGAAGATGCTCCATCTTTTTTTTAAATAGGAAAGTTTCAGGATCTTTAGGATATTTAATAAATCTCTCTCTTTCCAAGATTTGAGTTTTGGAAATTTTATATTTATCTATCACTATCAAGATGTCTTTAAAATCCTCTTCAGTACCTCTTAAGAGTTTGCTAAATATAAAATCTACAGGATCCAGCACTTTTACATTAAGATTTTCACTTTCATATACAGTTTTTGTCCTGTATTTGTATCCTTCTGGAAGTGGAACAATGCTCCAACCACTGATATTCTCGCTTAAATTGCAACTTATACCCTCATTTTTTAAATATTTCACTAATTCAAAATATAGAGTATCTTCACATTTTATTTCTGCATCAATATCTACTGTGTATCTTGGGCTACCGTAAAATTCCATTGCAAGTCCACCTATTAGGATAAGTTCAGCTGAGCTTTTTTTATCCTTCAAAAATTTATCAATTTTTTCAATGTATTTCTTAACATAATCCTGCATAAATCAATCCTTTAATAAAATTTCTTTTTTTTTCTTTATAAATTTTCAAATTTATTTTATAATGCGTGATTTCGTTTTTTTTGTGAAGTTCTTCTAAAATCCTATTTTTAGGAAGTAACCATGTAAAGGCAAGATACCAGCTCAAAGCATCCACAAAAGCATTTTTAATTTTTAAGTTTTCAATATAGGGCTTAAAAAGTTCCACACTTTCAGGGTTTAAAAGAAATTCTATCCAGAGATGGTTGATTAATCTTTCATCAGAAAGAATATCTTGAATTTGTTTTATTTCTTTTTT
>CAZDXM010000074.1:0-12259 GCA_964509535.1 uncultured Thermodesulfovibrio sp.
TTCTTATATAATGTATGACTGTATCAATCAATAAAGATGAGATTAAGAAAGGAATTGCTATACCCATTGAATACATTCCGAGCATCTTTATTCCTTCAAAAACGTTTCCACTCAAACTTGAATAAATAAGAATGCTTCCAAGTATTGGACCAATACATGGTGACCATCCCGTAGCAAACCCTATACCAACAAAAAATGCTCCCAGTGGAGACCATATTTTACCAATTTTTATGTTCCAACCGATATTTCTCAGAAAAAATCCTGATTTTATTATGCCCATCAGAAGTAAACCAAATAATACTAATATTGTTCCACCAATAACTCTCAATTGATCCTGAAAATCAATAAAAAAACCTCCCATAAATGAGCTTCCAGCTCCCAGAGCAAGATATACTGTTGAAAAACCGGCAATAAATATTAGAGTATAAAGTAAAACACGAATTTTTGAACTTTTCTTATTGATCTCTGTAAGTGAAAGCCCTGAGAATAAAGAAATATATACGGGTAACAATGGAAGAATACATGGAGAAAAAAAACTTAAAAGTCCACCTATAAAAGAAGTAGTAAGTGTTATCTCATTCATCTACCACACTCAGAGGGGTCTCCTTTTATTTTGTCAATAGCATGAGGAAGAGCATCCATTATTACTTCAAGAGATTCTCTAACAGCCTTCGGACTCCCGGGAAGATTTATAATTAGAGTTTTACCCCTGATACCTGCAACAGCCCTTGAAAGAATGGCAGTCTTTGTTTTCTTATATCCTTCCCATCGCATAGCCTCTGCAATACCCGGGACTTCTTTTTCAATAACTTCACGGGTTGCAGCAGGAGTAACATCTCTTGGATGTAGCCCTGTCCCACCATTTGTAAGAATTAAATCAGCTTTTGGTGTTGCTTCCAAGATTGACTGTTTTATTTCTTCCTTTTCATCGGGAACAATTTTGTATGATACAACCTCTGCCCATGATGAAACCATTTCTTCAATTACTTTTCCGCTTAAGTCTTCTCTTTCACCCTTAGAACCTTTGTCTGAAACTGTTATTATGGCAACTTTGTATTTCATATGATATTTATGATTTCTCCAACCTTAATTTTTCCACCCTTTAAAACTTTTGCAAAAACGCCTTCACGAGGCATAATACAGTCACCTACAATTTTAAAAATCTCACATTTACTGTGACATTTTTTACCATGTTGAGTAATCTCTAAAATACACTCTCCAATCTGTATCTTTGTTCCTACAGGAAGACTTAACAAATCAATGCCTACAGTGGTAATATTTTCTGCAAAATCTCCATAATTAAGCGATATCCCTTTTTCTTTCATTTTTTCAATGCTCTCAATAGCAAGAAGACTTATCTGTCTGTTCCAATGGGAACCTGCATGGGCATCTCCTTCAATGCCGTAGTTTTCAATAATATAGGCTTCTTCTATAGCTTTTTTTGTTGTTCCTTTGTTTTCACTAATATTTATTGAAATAACTATGCCATGCATGTTGTATTATAAAATTATCTTTAAGGAATAAGCAAAATTGGTTTTGTTGAATTTTTTATAACACTCTCTGCAACACTTCCAATGATAACTGACTCCGCATATGACCTTCCCTTAAAACCAACTACAATCAGGTCATTCTCTTTAATCTTTTTTAACACCTCTTCAGATGGAATCCCTGAAAGCACTTCATACTTTAAATTTTTATCTAACTTCAATAACTTTTCTTCTGCCTCTTCTTTAAGATATCCAACATATTTTTTTATCTGTTCAGGTTCTTCAATTATTCCTTTCACCTTATGCTCAGGAACAACATGAACTACAAGCAGATCTGCATTGCATCTTATAGCAACATCTTTTGCTAAACTGAAAGCTCTGAGCGAATTTTCTGAAAAATCAACAGGACATAATATTTTGCTTATTTTTATTCTTTCTGGATTAATATCTAAAAAATCCTCTCCCTTTATCACAAGCACAGGTATTTTTAACCCTTTAAGAATTCTCTCTGAAGTTGAAGGTCTTGTAACATATGTTTTAAACCCAATTATTGCTAAACTATTTTCTTCTTTAATCACTTCTCTTATACTTTCAATCAACCTGCCAAATACAACTTCAATTCCAACATCTAAAGAAAATACAGTGAGTCTGTCTGCCAGTTCCTTTAATTTGCCTTTAATTTTGTTCTTTTCCTTATTAATATATGGCATCAAATAGGCTGGAGGTGTTAAATTGTATTCCATTATATGAAAAAGACATATATTTTTACACTCCATAATCCTTGACAACCAGATAGTGTAGGAAAGAATAGCATTCACAGATCTTTTAAAATCTATTGCAACAAATATTTTTTCTATCTTTATCATTTTTTCACAGGTTTTCCGAGTTTTTCTTCCACTGACCTAACCTTTGCCTCAATTCTTCCTTTAGCACCTTTTCTATCATCAATTTTGATATCAATAACAACTCTTTCTACTTCTTCCATCAAAGCATCTCTACATTTTTTAATAAGATTCATCACCTCATCCCATTCTCCTTCAATAATTGTTCCCATTGCATGAAGTTTATAGGGTAAACCGCTATCATCAACTATTTTAACAATCTTTGCTACATACTTACTAACACTTACTCCAACACCTAATGGCACCATGCTGAACTGTGCTAACATTTTATGTCCCTCCTTCAGAGACTTTTAAAATATTAACATAAATTGAAAAATTTCAAAAAATCTTTTTATGATTTGACTTTTATTATTATAGTGTTCTAATATTTTGGTTATGGAACTCACAGTAATTGACCTTATAAAACAAACGGGTTTTGTTGCTAAGTCTGTTCTATTGATTCTTCTTTTCTTCTCAGTATTTTCCTGGGCTGTTATATTTTATAAATGGAAGGTTTTCAAAAATATGAGGAAACAAAATCATAAATTCTTTGAAGTGTTTTTAAATTCCAATGGTGCAAAAGAATTATTCTCTTCTGCTAAAAAATTTGAGCTGAGCCCTCTCGCATCCCTTTACAGGGAGGTTTTTGTCGAAGTGCACGGAAAAAATCCATCAAATCTGGAAACTATTATAAGAAAATATTCTTCTGATGAAGCCAACAGAGTTGAAAGCTATCTTGGTTTTCTTGCAACAACAGGCTCAACTACACCATTCATAGGTCTATTTGGCACTGTATGGGGAATCATGGATGCGTTCAGAGCTATAGGAGTAAAAGGTTCTGCTTCTCTTGCAACTGTCGCACCCGGAATTGCAGAGGCGCTAATAACCACAGCAGCAGGACTGTTTGCTGCCATACCCGCAGTAATTGCTTATAATTATTTTACATCTCAGGCAAACAAAATAATAAATGAAGTAGAAGACTTCTCAGAAACTCTCATAAAGTATCCATGGCAGGATTAATGCCTCGTAGAAAATCATCAATAGCTGATATAAATGTGACTCCACTTGTTGATGTAATGCTCGTGTTGCTTATTATTTTTATGATTACAGCGCCTCTTCTGAAACAGGGAATTGATGTGGCTCTGCCAAAGGCAAAGGGTAAAAGTCTTGAAGAAACAGAAAAAATTAACATTGTTATAACGAAGGAAGGAAAAATTTTCCTGAATGATAAAATAATTCATCTTGATGATTTACAGGGCTTGCTTTCTTCTTTTAAGGAAACCAATGTTACAGTTCTCTTAAGAGCTGATAAGGATGTTCCCTATGGACTTGTTGCTGAAGTAATGGGAGAAATAAAAGCTTCCGGAATAGAAAGAATAGGGATGGTAACAGAGCCAAAAGAACCTAAATGACTGGTAAAATTTATCATTCCCTTTTTTTATCAATCTTTTTTCATAGCTTGTTTGTTCTTTTTCTAATATTTGGAATAAGAAATTCAATATATGACTTTAAAAATCTCACATATGTGACATTAATTCAGGAAAAAGGAAATTCATCTACAATATCTACAGTAATTCAGGATAAAAATGAATTAAAGGAACCTGAAGAAGCTGAACAAAAAAAGGAAATCCATAAAAAAATCTCTAAAATATCAAAAAGTGATGTAAAGCTTCTTCAGGAAAGACTTGCAGCACTTCAGGCTAAAAAAAGGATTCTTGAAAAAGCAGGGGAAGGTGCTCTTGAGGTAACAGGTCAAAAAAATATAAATGGAGAAGATGTGGGTTATCTTGCAACCATTTCAGGATTGATAAGACAGAACTGGAACATACCGGACACTGTACCTAAAAATCTTGAAGCAATTGTTTCAGTTAGAATTCTTTATAATGGTCAAATTATAATTGAAGGCTTTGAGAAAAATTCTGGAAATGCTTTATTTGATTCCTCTGTAATTAAAGCTATAAGAAATTCTTCGCCTCTTCCACCTCCTAAAAATGAACTTCGGGTTGGATTAAGATTTAGACCATGAATAAAAGGTTAAATAACAAATTCATTATATCTATAATTTTCATGCTTAGTATTATCCATTTAAGCCTTCTTAGTCCAGTATTTGCAGAAAAAATTTATCTTGATATCACTCAACCGGGCATAAAGAAACTTATAATCGCTATGGAGGGATTTGAGATGGTTCCTGTTGTTTACAGTACAATAAAAGAAGACCTTGAATTCACAGAATATTTCAGAGTTTATGGACCATTTCCATACAAGGGTGAAAAATTTGAACCATCACTATGGAAAGCCTCCGATGTTGAGATTGTTGTTAGAGCTGATACAGGAGAAAAAATTTCAATTAAGGTTTTTACAGTAACAACAGATGTGCCTATTTTTATTAAAGAATATCATCTGCAAAACAATGAATATACAGGACACCTGATATCTTCTGATTTGTACAAATTTCTTACAGGCAAGGATTCTCCCTTTTTCAATCGCTTTGTTTTCTTAAGAAAATTTAAAAACTCAACAGGTATTTTTGTAAGCAACTGGAATGGTAAAAATATTCATGATACAGGGATAAGAAGAGAAATCATTTCAAGAGCTGTTTTAAAAGGAAATAAAATATTTTACTCTTCTCTTCAGAACAGGCTCTGGCATATAGAAGTATTTGACCTTTCAACAAAAACAAACAGGGAAATCATAAAAAGCTGGGCATTGCTTCAGCTTGGAGATATAATCAATGATTCACAATTTATATATCTTAAAAATGACGGAGAATTATCAGAAATTAAAATAAGTAATTTATCAGGAAAGACTAAAACAATATCATCATCCCGATGGATTGACTCATCTCCAAGATGTTCTTATTCTCAAATATTTTTTGTTTCAAACAGAGCTGGCTCACCCCAGATTTATCAGATGGGAGAAGGAACTGGAACAAGAAGAATAACATTTCATGGTAGATACAATACTGAGCCTACTTTAAGTCCTGATGGTAGCAAACTTGCTTTTTCATCTCTCACAGCTGAATTTCAGATTTATATTTTTGATTTAATTTCAGGAACCCAGACTCAAGTAACAAAAGAAGGAAATAATGAACAACCCTCATTCTGTCCTGATGGGCATTTTTTAACAATCATGTCAAATAGAAGGGGGGAAAAAGAAGTTTTTCTCATAAGCTCTGATGGAGTAGTGCAAAAGCCTTTGACACAAGGATATCTTCCACACTGTAGCAGATAATGGTTAGCTCAGGGATAGA
This sequence comes from uncultured Thermodesulfovibrio sp., assembly GCA_964509535.1. Classification (GTDB taxonomy): domain Bacteria; phylum Nitrospirota; class Thermodesulfovibrionia; order Thermodesulfovibrionales; family Thermodesulfovibrionaceae; genus Thermodesulfovibrio. The sequence continues at coordinate 5,619 of CAZDXM010000074.1, forward strand.
CATATTTGAAAAATGCTTACCCCAAAGATTTTATGGTTTAAAAGCTGGATTACTCATTCATCCAGCATCAGTAAACAAAAAACTTATTCATACAAAAGATATCTTACTTGAAAGTAAAAAAATCAAAGTCACAGCCTTTTTTGGTCCACAGCATGGGATTTTCGGAAATACTCAGGACAATATGGTTGAGTGGGAAGGATTTATAGATAGGGCAACAGGACTTCCAGTTTACAGTCTCTACGGAAAAACAAGAAAGCCAGCACCTGAGATGCTCAATAATGTTGATGTTTTCATAATTGATCTTCAGGATGTGGGTACTCGTTACTACACTTTTATCTGGACAATGGCTTTGTGCATGAAAGCATGTGAAGAAAGAGGTATCCCTGTAATTGTACTTGATAGAGTAAATCCAATCGGAGGGCACTTAATAGAAGGACCGGTTCTCAAAAATGAGTTCTCATCTTTTGTGGGACTTCACCCTTTACCAGTAAGGCATGGAATGACCATTGGAGAGATTGCATTGTATTTTAAAGATAAATTTTATCAGAATCTTGACCTTAAAGTAATATCCCTTAAAGGATGGAGGCGTTTTCAATGGTTTGATCACACAGGACTTTTATGGGTAATGCCTTCTCCTAATATGCCCGCACTTGAAACAGCCACTGTTTACCCGGGTATGTGTCTTATTGAAGGAACAATTCTCAGTGAAGGAAGAGGAACAACCAGACCCTTTGAGATTTTCGGTGCACCTTTTATTGAGCCTGAAAAATTAGTAAGAAGACTCAGGGATTTCAGACTCAAGGGTGTTTTTTTCAGACCTCTTTACTTTACACCAACATTCAATAAATTTTCAGGTGAACTCTGTGGTGGAGCTCAGATACATGTTACTGACAGAGAAAAATTCAAACCATTCAAAACCACTGTTGCCATACTTCTTGCTTTAAGGGATCTTTATCCTGATATTAATCTCTGGAGAAATCCACCATATGAGTATGAGTTTAAAAAACTACCATTTGACATTCTTGCAGGCTCTGACAGATTGAGAAAAGAAATTGAACAAGGCAGAACACTGAAAGACATTGAGTCCTGGTGGAATAGTGAAGTTTTAGCTTTTGAAAAAATAAGAAATAGATATCTTCTTTATGATTAAGGGCTTTATTCTTGCTGCGGGTTTTTCAAAGAGATTAAGACCGATAACAGAACATATACCAAAACCTCTTTTACCCATTGCTGGAGAGGTTCTTCTTGATTACATCTTCAATTTTCTCAGATCCTCAGTAGTTGATGAAATCGGAATAAATCTCCATTACAAAGCAGATGAGATAGAGTCATATATTAAAAAAAATAAATTCCTCTTTAAAATTTTTCACGAAAAGGAAATCCTTGATACAGGTGGTGCACTTTATAATGCAAGGGATTTTCTTAAAGACGATAATTTTATAGTTCACAATGCTGATATTTACTGGGACGGTAATATCAAAGATGCACTTGACTGGCACATAAATTCAGGTAACGCAATTACTCTCATAGTTCATAACCATCCTCCAGACAATAAACTTATTGTTGACAGCAATGGAAATCTATTGGGAATTTCTCTCAAACATTCAGCCTCTAAGCCATATTCTGTTGCTTTTACAGGTGCTGCAGTATACAACCCTCAGGTGTTTGAGCTTCTACCAGAAGGTTCTTCATCTGTGATTGATATGTGGTTGAAGGCTATTAATAAAGGTTTAAAAGTTAAAGTATTCTATGCAAAATATAGCTTCTGGTTTGATATAGGAACTCCTGTTGAATATGCACGTGCTGTTTTTGACAAATTAAAAAGACATTTCACTTCCATATATGTCCATCCAACTTCATCTGGTTGCGAACTGATAGATACTGACGGCAATATAGTGATTGAAAGGGATGTAAAAATTAAAAAACCTCTTAAGGGAAAAAATTTAATAATTTTACCAGAAACAGAGTTATCACTGAATAATGAGCAGATTTCTGACTGCATTATCATTAAGGATTTTTTCATTTCAATTGCAGGATGGCAAAAAAAGCAAGAAAATTTAACTGCAGGAGGCTCAACAAGAAGATATTTCAGGAAACAAAACAAGATTTTCTGTGAGTGGGAAAAAGTATCAGATGAATTTGAGAAAACAGTGTATATTGGAAAATTCTTGAAAAAAAATGGATTCCCTGTTCCTGAAATTATTAATGTAAACAGAAATAAAAAATTGATAGTTTTTGAAGATCTCGGGGACTTAACCCTTTATAGCTGGCTTCGGTGCAGAAGAAAAGATGAAGAGATAGCAGAAATTTATAAAAAAATAATTGAAAATATTGTTAATCTCCACTGGAAAATTTCTTTGGAGGCATCTGGAATGCCCATCCCAGAGTTTGATTATAAATACCTAAGATGGGAAAGTGAATACTTCCTCAAGGAGTGTGTGGTAGAAGTATTTAAAGTTAAACCACCAGACTTGGAAAATGAGCTTAATCTTATCGCGGAAAAGCTTTCCAGATCAAAAAAAGTCCTTCTACACAGAGATCTTCAGAGTCAGAATATAATCCTTAATAACGGTATGGTCTATATTATTGACTATCAGAGTGCAAGATGGGGACCTGCAGGATATGATGTGGCATCGCTTCTCTGGGACCCGTATTTTAATTTAAAAAAAGGAATTAGACAAAGGCTTGTTAAATTTTACATTGAAAGAGCTTCAGCTTTTAGTATCAGACCCGAAACTTTCATTGAGGAGCTCTCACTCTGCAGACTTCAGAGGCATATGCAGGCACTTGGTGCATACGGATTTTTGTCTCTTAAAAAAGGAAAGAAAAATTTCCTTAAATTTATCCCATCAGCATTGGATTTGCTTCAACAGGACATTGAGGACTGCTATATAGAACTGCCCAGACTAAAAAAACTTGTCCTTAAGCTCAAAAATCTTGTTGACAAGGGCTTTTGAGGAAATTCCTTCATAGTCTAAAAGTTCTTCAGGTGTTCCACTTTTTGGAGTTTTTATGCAAGCAAAACTATAAATTCTTTCAGAACCTACTTCTGATTTAACAGCCTCTCCAATGCCACCTGCAGGATAATGATCTTCAACAGTTATGATTGCCTTTGTTTCTGAAAGAGCATTCTTTAGAGTTTCTACATCCAGAGGTTTTACACTGTATAAATCTATAACTCTGATAAAAATTCCTCTGTTTTTAAGTTCCTCACTGGCTTTTAATGCTTCATGAAGTGTTATTCCTGCTCCAACAACTGTGAATAGATCTTTTTCAGACTTTCTGATTACCTTAGAGCCACCTATCGGAAATTCCTCATCATAGCTGTAAATCACTGGCGCTGCTGAACGGGTTGTACGTATATAAACAATTCCTTTGTATTTAGCCGCCTGTTTCACAAGTTTTTCTGTAGACACGGCATCACTTGGATATAAAACTACACTGTTTAAAATGCTTCGCATCATTGCAATGTCTTCCAGACCCATCTGACTCGGACCATCCTGCCCAATTGAAACTCCGGCATGGGAACCAACAAATTTTATATTTACATCACTGTATTGAGCCATTCTTATGTGGTCAAAAGCACGGGTAAGAAAAGCTGCAAATGTTGAAACAAATGGAATTTTTCCTCTTAAGGCAAGTCCCACAGCCATTCCAACCATATTCTGCTCAGCAACAAAACATTCAAAAAATCTCTGAGGATAATATTTCTTAAATATCTCTGAATATGTGGAATTGCTGACCTCTGCATCAAGGGCTACAATATCTGGAAACTCAGGAAATATTTTTGCCAGAGCTTCACCATAGGCACGCCTTGTTGCAATCATCTCTCCCATAGAATAGCTTTTTTTGAAATCCTCTATTTTTAAAGACTCTATTTCAGGTTTAAGGTTCTTTGGCTTGTCTATTAAACCTTTGACAAATTTTATTTCTCCAAGCTCCTTTATCGCTTTTTTGTATTCATCTTCATTAAGCGGGACTCCATGTCTTCCCTCTTTATCCTCAAGAAAGGAAATACCTTTACCTTTGATTGTTCTGGCAATTATCATTACAGGTATTTCACTTTTTAAAGCTTCTTCATAAGCTCTGAAAATTTCATCAAAATCATGACCATTAATGCATATTGTTTTCCATCCAAAAGCTGAAATTCTTTTTGCATATGCAGATAAATCCCATCCATACATTGTTTCTCCACGCTGACCGAGCCTGTTAACATCTATTATTCCAATAAGGTTATTAAGTTTATAATATGCAGCAAGCTGAATAGCTTCCCACACCGAGCCTTCTGCCATCTCGCTGTCACCAAGAAGAACAAAAACTTTGTATGGAAGTCTATCAAGATATTTCCCGTTAATTGCCATTCCAACACCTATTGAAAGTCCCTGACCAAGAGAGCCTGTTGCTGCTTCAGAGTATGGAAAAGCTCTTACAGGGTGACCTTCAAGCGGAGAGCCAAATTTTCTTAAAGTTAAAAGATCTTTTTCAGTAAGTTTTCCCGCTACTGTCCAGAGAGAATAAAGTAGCGGTGCTGCGTGTCCCTTTGAAAATATGAGTCTATCATTATTTGGATTATCAGGATTATCCGCATCAAAATGAAAAAAGCCTCCAAAAAGGAGACTTACCATTAACTCCACTGCCGAAAGACAGGTTGTGGGATGACCCGAACCTGCCAGAGTTGTTGAGGCTAAAATATAGTATCTTACAACTCTTGATATCTCCTTCAGATTATTCACTTTTTATTTTCTACTGTGTCACTGATAAGCATCTTTAGAAGTCTCATTCTGCTTGGATGTTTAAGCTTTCTTAATGCTTTAGTTTCTATCTGACGAACTCTTTCACGGGTAATGGATAAATATCTTCCAACCTCCTCAAGTGTATGATCCCTGTCTTCACCGATTCCAAATCTCATTTTTATAACTTTTTCTTCTTTTGGAGTTAATGTTTTAAGAATTCTTTGTATGTGTTCACTTAATTCAGCTCTTTCAGCTTCAAATACAGGGGAAGGTGAAATCTTATCTCCTATAAAGTCTTCAAGCTCTGTGTCTTCATCTCCAATCGGAGTCTGTAGCCCTATTGGATCCTGAATTGCTCTGAAAACTTCTTCCACTTTTCTAACAGGCACACCAAGTTTATCTGCGATCTCTTCATTGCTTGGCTCTCTTCCAAGTTGCTGTGTAAGTTCACGAGATGCTTTAGTAACTCTGTTGTAAAACTCCATCATATGCACTGGCACTCTTATTGTTTTTGTCTGATCAATTAAAGCTCTTGTAATTGCCTGCCTTATCCACCATGTAGCATAAGTTGAAAATTTAAATCCCTTTTCATATTTGAATTTATCAACTGCTTTCATTAACCCAATATTCCCCTCTTCTATCAAATCAAGAAGAGGTAAGCCTCTTCCAACATAATTTTTTGCTATATTGACAACAAGCCTCAGGTTTCTTGTAATCAACTCATTTTTTGTTTCTTCAATAAGACACTTGGCTTTATATATTTTTTGCCATATATTTTTTAATTCATCTATTTTTAAGCCTGCTTCGTTTTCAATTCTTTTTATCTCTAAAGAAACTTCTTTGTGAAGATTTCCTATCTGTTTTGTATGTTTATCTGTTTTTTTCATCTCACTTATTTTTTTGCGAAAATCTTTTAAAGAACCGTATTCTTTAATCTTTTCTTCAACTCTTTCAAGATCATTGATTAAGTTTTCTAAACGAATGATGGTTCTATTTAATGCTTCCTCTGCCTTTTCATCTTCTGTAAGAGTTTCGGATTCCTCTTCTTTATTTATTTCTTCAAAAACTTTCTTATAGATGGGTAATTCAATTACTGTTTCTCTAATTATATTTTTTCCTTCCTGAAGTTTTTTGGCAAGTTCAACCTCCTCTTCCTTGGTAAGAATAGGAATATCTCCCATAGAGTTAAAGTAAGCCTGCACCAAATCTTCTACATGCTCTTCTTCTTCAATTTCTTCCTCTTCTTCTAAAAAAAGATCCTCTTCTTCATCAACAACTTTAACGCCCATATCATTTAATATATCTATTAAATCCTCAATCTCTTCGGGAGAATAATATTCTGATGGCAAAGCCTCATTAATTTCTTCATATGTGAGTCTACCTCTTTTTTTGCCAAGATTTACTATTTCTTCAAAAATATCCTTTTCTTTCATGCTGATTAATCCTCTCTAATGTGTTTATATTTCAATAATATCAATTTTTTTAAAAAAAACAACCTCTTTAAAAAATAAATAAAAAAGAGAAAGGGGAAACCCTTCCTCTTTTTTTATCAATATTTTTTGACAAGAATTTGACAAGAAGAAGTAAAGTAGGTCAAGACACACGGCCTATTAGTACTGGTAGGCTCAACGCCTCACAGCGCTTACACCTCCAGCCTATCAACCTGGTAGTCTACCAGGGGCCTTTAGGTCCTGAGTTTCCCCAGGAACGGGAGACCTGATCTTGGGACGGGCTTCCCGCTTAGATGCCTTCAGCGGTTATCCCTTGCGGACATAGCTACCCAGCATTGCCGCTGGTGCGACAACTGGAACACCAGAGGTCCGCCCACCCCGGTCCTCTCGTACTAGGGGCAGCCTCCCTCAAGTCTCCTACGCCCACAGCAGATAGGGACCGAACTGTCTCACGACG
>CAZDXM010000075.1:0-35422 GCA_964509535.1 uncultured Thermodesulfovibrio sp.
ATGGATAACATATACACTTTTTGGCTTTTATGGAATTTTTATCAAAAATTTCAGTGTAAAAGAAACAATAAAGGAAACCAGAAAAATACTTATGCTGTATCCTCAGTCCATCGGAAGAGCAGCATTGTTGTTTATTACTTACATTTTGATGTTTGGCGTTATTTTATCCTTTGTGCCAATGCTTGCAGTAATTCCTCATATAGGAACTTTTTTAGCAGCTGTTTATCAATTTGTCACTCAATTTGCTCATATTTATGTTAGCATGGTTGTATTTGCTTCATTTCTATCTTATTATCTATCAATTGATAGTTTTTCAATAAAAACTCCTGAGCAAATAGAAACTCTTCCTTCTGAAGACTCCCAATCACAACCTCAAAGCCTTCCTCCAGAAGAGCTTTCTTAACATTTTTCTGAAAAATTTCAATATCAAATTCATTATATAACTCTTTAATTCCTAAGATTTTTTCCGCATCATCAGGGTGAAGGGGGAAAATTTTTTTCAGCAACCTTCTGTCAACTGTAAGTGGTATTGTGCCCTGCTGAAGAAATCCATCAATCCACCTTTTCTGAGCTGCACCTATAATTTTTTTATCTTTAAAGCATATCTCTCCAAATGAAGACAGAGCAAAGCAGAGAGAGCTTTTATTGCTGAGTGCTTTTTCTTTCTTAATCTCTACAGGAATACCTGTTAAACTGAAAGCCTTTGCAAATACTCTGCCTAAAATCATATAGGACTGGAAAAGTCCGCCACGAAATTTCCCTTCTTTTTTTGCAGAAAAACTGTATGTGATGTCATCATTATGTAAAATCCCTTTGCCTCCTGTGGGTCTCCTTATAACAGGAATATTATTTTTTATACAGAAATCCCTGTTTATTTCTTCAATTTTTTGGAACTCACCTATTGTTATAGCTTTTCTGTCCCATCCATATAGCCTTAGAGTAGGCAATGCTTTTCCATTTCTGACAAAAATACTGATAGCTTCATCAATTGCCATATTCAGGTGAGGATCAAACTTCTGAAACTCAATAAGGCGAATAAGCATTTACAGTTTTTATAATTTTTTAGTCCTTTTCCTCTTCAAGAATTATTTTGTGGTTCAGTAATGACATTTCCTTAATTTTTCCTTTAAATACCTTTTGTTCCCCAAATATGTTTCTGAGGTATATATGATTTCCTTCAGGTCTAAGGATATCAACAGATTCCAGATAAATTTGCTCCTCGCCATTTTTAATTACATATGCATTTGCTTCACACATTGAACTCCTCCTTTATATGAAGGATTAATTTTTCCACAAGATGTGGAAGAGGTTCTTTTACAACACCAATGATATCAACTTTTTCCTGATTGATGGGCAGTAAAAATTTTTTTGCATTTGAACTTCCAATAGCTTCCACAATTTTTGGGGTTACTTCTCCCATCATCCCATTTGCAATGAGAATACTCAGTGGTCCTGTTATTATATCAACTCTTTTAACATTCCAGACAATTGCGTTTTCTCCTGATGCTCCTTTATTTGCTTTATTTTTCATCATATTTGCTGTGGCTGCAGCATTTGTTCCAAGTGCCAGAATTTCTATCCTGTCACCAAAAGACTCTTTAAGAGACTTAATAATAAAACTTCCTATTCCACCACCCTGCCCATCAATAACAGCAATCCTTAACATATTGTAAATACTACAAATTTTGACAGACAAATGTCAAATTTCTTGACATGACATTAAAAATTATACAAAATAAAGTATGCCAACAGTTTATATATGGAGAGGAAGAACACACGATGGTGCTATTGTAACTGGTGAAACTGAGGCAGAAAATGAAGGAGAAGTCCTTTTAGCACTCAGGAAAAGTGGAATAATCCCAAGATATGTAAAAGAAAAAGAAGAAAGAAAAGTTTTTATTTTTGGAAAAGTTTCTCAAAAGGACATTTTATTTTTTACGCGTCAGTTTGCAACCCTGTTTATATCAGGAGTTCCTGTTGTTCAGGCTTTTGATGCACTGACAGATCAGATAAAAAATAAAACTTTCAGGAAAGTTCTTGTTCAGATGAGAAATGACATAGAGAAAGGCTCATCTTTAGCCGATGCCATGAGAAGGCATCCAAGGGTTTTCAGTTCGCTTTTTGTAAATATGGTTAAAGCAGGTGAAGAAGGTGGAATGCTTGATAAGGTTCTAAAGCGTATGGCTGAGTACTTTGAAAAGATGATTAAGCTTAAAAGAAAAATTGTCGGTGCAATGATATATCCCTCCATGGTTATAGCTGTTGCGGTTTTGGTTGTTGCAATAATAATGATATTTGTCATACCAACATTTGCAAAACTTTTCAGCGAAATGGGCTTAGATCTTCCTTTGCCAACAAGAATTACAATTGCTATGAGCAATTTTATGGCAAAATCAGGAATTTTTATATTTTTTAGTATCATAGGATTTTTCATTTTTATAAAGTTTTTGAGAAGGACTGAAAAAGGAAAAAAATTAACTGACAAAGTTTTTCTTAAAATACCATTGCTTGGCTCAATCTTGCTTAAATCTTCTTTATCAAGATTTTCAAGAACACTTGGCACTCTTCTTGGAAGCGGGGTTCCAATTCTGTCAAGCATGGAAATATCAGGAAGAGCTTCGGGTAATAAAATAATTGAAGATATTGTTATAGAAATGAGGGAAGATATAACAGCAGGTAAGTCTCTTACAGAAGTATTGAAATCAAAACCTGAAATTTTTCCACCAATTTTTATTCAGATGGTTAGTGTTGGAGAAGCAACAGGTGCTACAGATGAAATGCTTAATAAGGTAGCTGATTTTTATGATGAAGAGGTTGACAACGCTGTTGCGAATCTTATGAGTATGCTTGAGCCTGCATTGATTGTATTTTTAGGTGTCACAATAGGATTTATCGTAGTTTCTCTTTATCTGCCCATATTTAAACTTGGCGAAATTGCTGGTGGAGGCAAATAAGGGCTTCTTTCAATCTTTCAATATCTTCTTCTGAGTGAGCAGCACTAACTGAAATTCTTATTCTTGGTGTTTTTACTGTAGGAGGTCTTATTACGGGTGCGTAAATACCTGTATCACTTAGAATTTTTGATGCTTTCATGGCAGTCTTTATGTTTTCAAAAATAACAGGAATAATAGGAGTTTGCGTTTCTGTTGTTTTAAATCCGAGACTTTTTACTGTATTCATAACTTTTTCAGTATTATACCAGAGTTTTTTTATAAGGTTTTTGTCTTTCATGATTATTTTTAAAGAAGCATATGCAGAAGCAACTACACCTGCTGGAAGGGCAGTTGAAAAAATAAATCCTCTTGCAGAGTTTACAAACCACTCTATCAGTGTTTTTGCTCCACATAAAAAGGCACCAAATGAACCAATAGCTTTTGAAAGTGTGCCCATCTGAATTACAAAATTCTCTGGTTTCAGTTTAAAGTATTTCAGTGCACCGTAACCTTCTCCTAAAACACCTGTTCCGTGTGCATCATCAATATAAAGAAGGGCATTCTCAGATTTACAAATTTCAAATATCTCTTTCAGGGGTGCTATATCTCCGTCCATACTGAATACAGTATCTGAGATAATAATTTTTTTTCCTTTACAGGGAGTAATTTTTACCAGTTTTTTAATCTCCTCTATATCAGCATGTTTGTAAATAATTTTTCTTGCTCTGCTGAGTTTGCATCCATCTATTATGCTTGCATGGTTGAGCTCATCACTTAAGATAATATCATTTTCATCAGTCAGCGCAGGTATTAAAGAAATGTTTGCGGTGTAGCCTGAATTCAGAAGGACGCATGCCTCTGTTTCCTTAAACTCACATAGTAACTCTTCCAGTTTTTTATGCAGTACTGTCCCACCACAAAGCAGACGCGATGCACCTGCACCTGTACCAAAAATTTTTGTTGCTTCTATGGATGCTTCTTTAACAGCAGGATGTCTGCTTAAACCGAGATAATCATTGGATGCAAAATTTATATATTCCCTGCCCTCAATAATAATCTTCATATCCTTTACTGCTTCCACATCCTTCACAGACCTGTAAAGGTTTGTTTCTTTAAGTCTTTGAAGGTTTTCTTCAAAAATTTCAAAAATTTTTTCTGACATAAAAATTACCTCTTGACAAATTTCTTATATTGAGATATTATTGGTGGTAAATAGTGGTAGAAAGTGGAAACAATTTCTTTCATAGGAAAATATTACCATAATCTTGATCAAAAAGGAAGAGTATTAATTCCTTCTGCTTTGAGAGAGGTGCTTTCAGTCAGGTATTCTTCGGGTAAACTCTATTTAACAAATGCTCCTTTTGATAAGGCACTGCATATTTATCCTGTTGAAGAATGGTTGAAACTTGAAGAAAAAATAAGAGAACTTCCAAGGTCTGATGAGGCAGTGATGTATTTTTTAAGAAGAGTCATAGCTTCTGCCACTCCGTGTGAGCTTGACAGACAAGGCAGACTACTGATTCCCTATGAACACAGACAGGATGCAGGTATCAATTATGAAGTTGTTATCGTTGGTCAGATTGAAAGAATAGAAATCTGGGATAAGCCTACATGGGACAGCATAACAGATCCATCAAAAGTTGATATAAAGAGGATACAGGATGCTCTTGCTAAGTATGGACTATAAAAAAATACATATTCCTGTAATGGTTAAAGAAGTTCTTGAGGTTCTTAATCCAAAGGAAAATGGAATATATGTTGATACCACTGTAGGCTGCGGGGGACACTCTTTGGAGATACTTAAAAGACTTGGGCAGGAAGGTAAATTAATAGGAATTGACAGAGACGCTTCTGCGATATCCTGCTGTCAGGAAGTTTTAAATGATTCAAGGGTGATTTTAAAGCAAGCAAGTTTTTCCAAATTAAAAGAAGTTTTATCAGAGCTTAATATTGACAGAATTGATGGGGTGATTTTTGATCTCGGAGTTTCAATGCTTCAGCTCAAAGATTTTTCAAGAGGATTTAGTTTTCATTCAGATAAAAGGCTTGATATGAGAATGGATCAATCATTGCCTTTAACAGCATGGGATGTTGTGAACAGATATCCTGAGCAAAAGCTTGAAAGGATTTTTAGGGATTATGGTGATGAGCCCTTTGCAAGGAAAATTGCAAGACAGATTGTTAAATTCAGGGACAAAAAAACAATTGATACATGTAAAGAGCTTGCTGATTTAGTAAAAAGTGTTGTCTCTGAAAGGAAAAAAATTCATCCTGCAACAAAAATTTTCCAGGCAATAAGAATAGAGGTTAACAGGGAAGTTGAAGAACTTCAGGAAGGATTGAAGCAGGCAGTTCAATTATTAAAAACTGGAGGGAGAATCTGTGTTATTTCATATCATTCAGGTGAAGACAGAATAGTGAAGAATTTTTTCAGAGAAGAAGAGAAAAAAGGAAATATCTGCATTCTTAATAAAAAGCCAATTTTACCTTCCCTTGAGGAAGTTGTCATAAATCCATCAGCAAGAAGTGCAAGGCTGAGAGGAGGTGAAAAGTTATGAAAAAACTCTGTGGATTTTCTTTTGTAATTAAAGTAATGTTGTTTCTTTTGGTACTTATTTCAATTTTTGCTACTTTATGGATAAGGTCAGCAATAATTTCCACTGAATACAGACTGAGCAATCTTGAACAGCAAAAAAAGGAGCTTCTCAAGGAAAGAAGAATCTTAGTAGCTGAAAAAGCTTCCTTAACATCCTTTGTTAGAATTGATACTGCTAATCATGAAATTGTGCTTCCTGACAGGAAAAAGGTTTTCTTTATTCAAATAAATCCTGAAACACTTATTCAGTCTGTAAGTTACAGAAAAGAAAAATAAGAAATGTTAAAGAGGCTATTTTTAGTAAAAATAGTTCTTTCAATATGTTTTTTGATTGTCATCCTTCGTCTTGCTCTTATAATGTTTGTTGAGCATGAAGTTTATCTTGCCAGGGCAAAAAGCCAGCAGATTAAAAAGGAGGAGATTTTTGCAAAAAGGGGTAATATTTATGATAGAAAAGGCAGAGAACTGGCAATTTCTCTTGAAAAAGATTCCATATTTGTTGACCCATCCGAGGTAAAAAATGAAAGCCTTAAAATTATAGCAAGTTATATTAATTTTGACAGTGAACGGATAAACACATTTGATAATAGAAGATTTGTATGGATTGCCAGAAAGGTTGATTATTCGTTGGCTGAAAAAATAAAGGCTTATAAGCTTGCAGGCGTTGGATTTGTAACTGAAGGAGCAAGATTTTATCCAAATGGTCATCTTGCCTCTCATGTTATAGGATTTGTAAATATGGATGATAATGGAATGGAAGGAATTGAAAAATATTATGATAATTATCTAAAAGCTGAGAAGGCTTCAAAGACAGTTTTGAGAGACGCTGCAGGGAATAAACTTTCAGATGGTTATTTCCCAGAAATAAAGGGTAATGATATTATCCTCACAATTGATGAAGGACTGCAGCACATTGTTGAAAAACATCTTGATGAAGCAATAAAAAGATGGAATGCTTCCTCTGCTACTGCAATTATGATGAACCCATTTACAGGAGAAATTCTTGCAATGGCAAACAGACCAACATATGATCCAAATAATCTTAACTCTGTAAAAAATATAGCTCATATGAGAAACATAGCAATTACTGATTTATATGAACCTGGTTCAACATTTAAAATAGTTACAGCAACTGCTGCTCTTGAGGAAAATATTGTGAATCCTTCCTCTAAGTTTGATTGTTCCCCTGGTTATATAGATGTTGGCGGAAAAAGAATAAAAGATGTTCACAGATATAGAATTCTTACATTTGAAGAGATTGTTCAAAAATCATCAAATGTGGGTACAATAAAAATTGCAATGAAGCTTGGCAGGGAAAAACTCTATCAATATATTAAAAAATTCGGTTTCGGAGAGAAAACAGGCATAGACCTTCCTGGAGAAGTTTCAGGTTATGTAAGAATACCTGAAAAATGGTCAGGAACTTCCATTGGAGCAATTTCTATAGGTCAGGAGGTAGCTGTTACACCTCTTCAGATTTTAAGAGCTTACTCTGCTATCGCAAACGGAGGATTTCTTGTAAATCCATATATTGCCTCAGAGGTCAGGAGTCCAGATGGAAAAATTTTATACAGGGCTGTTATAAAAAGAGAGAGAATAATTTCTGAAAAAACAGCTCAGATAATGAGAGATATTCTCAAAAAAGTTACCCAGGAGGGTGGAACTGCAGATAGGGCAAGGTTAGATGGCAATGAGGTTGCAGGTAAAACAGGAACAGCTCAAAAATATGATCCCAAAATAGGCAGATACTCTCAAGATAAATTTGTTGCTTCTTTTGTAGGATTCATACCTGTCCATAACCCCCGGATTGCAATGATAGTTGTAATTCATGATCCAAAAGGCACTCATTTCGGTGGTGTTGTTGCAGCACCTGTATTTAGGGCAATATCTGATGAGGCACTTGCATATCTCAATGTGCCACGAGATGATGCTAAAGAAAAAGGACTTATTGTTAAATTTAATAATGAAATTGAAGGAAAGGTAGTTGTTGCAAGATGAAGCTTGAGAAACTTCTCAGAGAAGACTTTGAAGTTTCAGGTAACAGGAACATTGAGATTACATCCATTCATTACAACTCAAAAGAAGTAAAAAAAGGAGGCATTTTTGTAGCAATAAAAGGCAACATAGATGGTCATCACTTCATTGAAGAAGCAATAAAAAATGGTGCCACCGCAATTGTATATGAAAAAACTCATTTTAAACCTCACTTTAATAATATTACATGGATTGGTGTCAGTGACAGTAGAGATGCTCTTGCATGGTTATGTACAAGATTTTTTGGAAATCCTTCTCATAAATTAAAAATGATAGGAATTACAGGGACAAATGGGAAAACAACAACATCATATCTTATAAGGGAAATTTTAAAAAAGCATGGCTGTAAGACAGGCATCATAGGAACTATTAAATATTTGATAGAAGATGAAGAAAGGGTTGCTGTCCATACCACTCCTGAGGCTTGGCAGTTTCAGGAACTTCTCTATGAGATGTATGAAAGAGGAGTACAGTATGTTATATCAGAAATTTCATCTCATGCACTTGCATTAAAAAGAGTTGATTATACAGACTTTGATATAGCTGTATTTACAAATCTCTCAAGAGATCATCTTGATTTTCACAAAAACATGGAGGAATATTTTCAGGCAAAAAAAAGACTTTTTACAGATTTACTTAAAAATGATGCAACAGCAGTTATTAATATAGATGATGTTTATGGAAGAAGGCTTTCAGAAGAAATAAAGGCAAGGAAGATTTTTTATTCACTTGAAAATCCAGATGCGGATATCTATGCTAAGCAATACAATATAGGATTTAAAGAAACAGAGCTAAGGGTTGTTATTCAGAAAAGTAAAGAATTGCATATAAAAACCTCCTTTACAGGAGTGCCGAATATCTATAACATTCTTTCTGCGATTTCAGTAGCAGTATGTTTAAATATACCTTTAAGTTTAATAAATTCTGCACTTTCAGAAGCAACTGCTCCAGAGGGAAGATTTGAAAAAATTGATGAAGGGCAGAATTTTCTTGTTTTTGTTGATTATGCCCATACTCCTGATGCTCTTGAAAGACTTCTTTTAAGTATCAGAGAAATAAAGGAAAAAATTTCAGGAAATGGAAGAATAATAACAGTGTTTGGTTGCGGTGGAAACAGAGACAGGGGTAAGAGACCTCAGATGGGGAGAATTTCCACTGAACTGAGTGATTATGTTATTCTTACTTCAGATAATCCCAGATGGGAAGACCCGAGAGAAATAATAAGAGAGATTGAAGAAGGCATTTCAAAGGACAACTATACAGTTGTTACAGATAGAGCAAATGCGCTATGGATTGGAACAAAAATTTGCAGGAATGGAGATATTTTAGTTGTTGCAGGCAAAGGGCATGAAGATTATCAGGAAATACTGGGGAAAAGACACCATTTCAGTGATAAAGAAATTTTAAAAAAAATTCTGAAAGATTTGAAGGGCCAGAGAAATGTTCAGTCTTGATGATTTACTAATTGCAACAGAAGGAAAGCTTTTATCAAAAGGCAAAGAAGCATTCAACCAAGCCTCAATTGATACAAGAACAATTGGTGAGAATGATTTATTTTTCCCTTTAAAAGGTTTAAAGACAGATGGACACGAGTTTTTATCAGAGGCACTCTCTAAGGCTTCAGGTGCTGTAGTATCAAAGAAAGAAAAAACAGATTTTAAAAATAAAACAGTAGTATTTGTTGAAAACACACTTTCAGCACTTCAAAGACTTGCAAGACATTTAAGAAAAAAATTTAAAGGAAAGGTGATTGCAGTAGTAGGAAGCAATGGGAAAACAACAACAAAGGAGTTAATTGCCGATTTTTTATCAGCTAAATATAAGGTTCTTAAAACAGAAGGCAATCTCAATAACAATATAGGAGTTCCTCTTTGCATAAGCAGGCTTGATAGTGATGCACAGATAATGGTTCTTGAGCTTGGAACCAACAGATACGGTGACATAAGGGAGCTTTGTGAGATTGTTTATCCAGATTATGCATTGATAACAAATATAGGATATGAACATATTGAAGGATTTGGCTCACTTGAGGGAGTAAGGGATGGCGAACTGGAAATCCTTCCTTTTGTAAATACAGTATTTGCAAACGGAGATGATATATTTCTCATGGAAGGACTTAAAAACTGGAATGGAAATCTTTTAACATTTGGAGTTGGCAGAAATTGTAATTTCAGGGCTGAAAACATTGTATTAGAAAATGAATATGTAGAGTTTAACATGATTTCAGGCTCTTTGGAATTTAATTTAAGGGCAAATCTTACAGGAATTTACAATGTTTATAATATAACTGGAGCTGTCTCTGTAGCTTTATCCTTAGGCATTTCTTCCACAGATATTCAACACAGGCTTAAGTTGTTCCATCCTGTAAGAATGAGAGGAGAAATAATAAAGATAAATGGATTGGAAATCCTCTTTGATGCATACAATGCAAATCCCTCATCAATGAGGGCAGCCTTGGAGGAACTTTCAAGAAGAAAAAAACAAAGACAGGCTGTTGCTGTGTTAGGAGACATGCTTGAGCTTGGTCAACTGAGTGAAAGAGCTCATGAAGAACTTGGCATATTGATTAAAAAATTTGGTATAGATGTTTTTGTGGGAGTGGGGAAAATGGTTAAAAATGCTTTAAAATACATTGATGGTCAAATCTTTGAAACACCTTCTGAGGCAGGTGAGTTTCTCAAAAAAAAGCTTAAAGGTTCCGAGGTTATTCTGATTAAGGGTTCAAGAGCCATGAAAATGGAAGATGTTCTTGAAGTTCTGAGGAGGTAGTAATGTTTTATGAGATTCTTTATGGTCTCAGTGACCAGATTTCTGTTTTTAATGTTTTTCGTTACATTACATTCAGAACTGTTCTTGCAGTTTTAACTTCATTCTTTTTTACTTTTGTTATAGCACCCTCCTGTATAAGATGGCTTAAAAAACTGAGCCTAACACAGCATATAAGGGATGACGGACCCCAGACTCATTTCAAGAAAGAGGGGACACCCACAATGGGAGGGATAATTATAATTGCTTCTGTAGTTTTATCTGTGCTTTTATGGGGTAACCTTAAAAATCATTACATCTGGATAATGCTTATAAGTTTTTTGGGATTTGGTTTGATAGGTTTCATTGATGATTATCTGAAAGCAACAAGAAAAAATTATAAAGGATTACCAGGCAGATACAAACTGTTTGCACAATTTTTACTTGCTTCATCTGTCACTCTTTTTCTTTATTTCAATCCAAAGGATCCTTACACAACTGTTTTAAGCATTCCATTTTTCAAACAATGGCTCATAGATCTTGGTATTTTTTATATTCCTTTTGCTGTTTTCGTAATAGTGGGAAGTTCAAATGCTGTGAATTTAACTGATGGAATGGATGGCCTTGCTGCAGGACTTGTTGGTATTGCATCAATTGTAAATGCGGTACTTCTTTATGTTTCTGGACATGCTGTATTTGCCAAATACCTTTATGTTCTTTATATTCCTGGAACAGGAGAGCTTGCTGTTTTCTGCGGTGCGATGCTTGGTGCCTGTCTTGGATTTTTATGGTATAATGCTTATCCTGCAGAAGTTTTTATGGGTGATGTGGGTTCTTTGAGTCTTGGAGGAGCTCTCGGAAGTCTTGCTGTAATTACAAAGCATGAAATTGTTCTTGCTGTGGTTGGTGGAATATTTGTTGCAGAGGCTCTGTCTGTTATTCTTCAGGTTGGCTATTTTAAGTTAACTAACGGGAAAAGAATTTTCAGGATGGCTCCTCTTCATCATCACTTTGAGTTAAAAAAATGGCCTGAAACAAAGGTAATTGTTAGATTCTGGATAATTGGGATTATTCTCGCTCTTTTAAGTCTTTTAACATTAAAATTGAGGTGATACTATGAAACTAAGGCATAAATTTTTTGTTTATTTTTTTGTATTTATAAATATCATTTTTTATTCGTATTGTTTCTCTGAAGAAATTGCTGCACCAAGCGGTGTTGTTGTTGATGCTCAAACAGGAAAAATTTTGTATGGTAAGAATCCTCATATTAAACTTCCGCCAGCCAGCACAACCAAGCTTGTTACAGCAATGGTTGCTCTTGATAGACTTGATCCTGAAGAAAGGGTGGTTATATCAAGAAACTCAGCAAAGACTCAGAGTGTTCCTCCAAGACTTATGGAAGGAGAAGTCTATAAAGTTCGTGATCTTGTTTATCTTGCTTTAATGAAATCAGTAAACTCTGCAGCAGTGGCTCTGGCAGAGGCTACAGCAGGTAGTGAGCAGAATTTTGTAAAACTTATGAATATAAAGGTACAAAAAATTGGAGCAAAGGATACAAGATTTGTAAATTCGTCAGGGCTACCAGGAAAAGGACAGTACACGACAGTTTATGATTTAACAAAGATAATGTCTCAGGCTCTCAATTATTCGTTGATAAAGGATGCGATAAATACACGTGTTTATCTCGTCAGATCAGAAGATGGAAGAGAACTTTTTATTCATAATACAAATCAGCTTTTATGGTCTGAGGATGATATGATTGGTGGGAAAACAGGATATACAAGAAAGGCAAGACATTGCTTTGTAAGTGCATATAAAATAGATGGTAAACTCGTTTATACAGCAATCCTGGGAGACAGTAACAGGGATAAGCTCTGGGAAGATACTCAGCAATTGATTGCAAAGGCTCAGAATGTTATTTCAGGGAAAGAAGACTCTATGATTAAACTTTCAGAAGAAAGACACATTATACCAGTATCTTATAAATTGAGCAATAAGATTAAGAAAGACAGAAAGAAAGCAATAAAGAAATCCAAAATTAAAAGGCTAAAAAATGCAAAAAATTATAGAAAACCTATCAGAACTTAAAAATAAAAAGATAGCTGTTGTAGGTTTTGGAAAAAGCGGGGTATCTACTGCTAAATTGATTTCCCTGCTTGGTGCTGAATTAATAATTAATGATAAAAAAGAAGAAGACGAAATTTTAAAAGATATAGATTTGATAGAAGGAAATATATACAGAATAACAGGAGGAGGTCATCCACCTGAAGCACTTGAAGGTGCAGAATTAGTTGTTGTGAGTCCGGGAGTTCCTTTGAGCACCCCCTCAATTATTTCAGCAGTTTACAAGGGGATACCTGTAATTGGTGAAATAGAATTCAGCTGGCAGATAATGCAGTTGATAAAAAAGGATATAAAAATTTTGGGTATCACAGGAACAAATGGGAAATCTACAACTTCAACACTTACTTATGAATTTTTAAAAAAAGATGGCAGAAATGTTTATCTTGCAGGAAACATAGGATTTCCAATGGCTGAGGTTGTTCAGAAGTTACTTAACAGGGAGATAGAAATGGATTATCTTGTGCTGGAGCTTTCAAGCTTTCAGCTTGAGGGAATTAAAAGTTTTGCTCCGGATTATGCAGCGATTTTAAATATTACTCCTGACCATATGGATAGATATTCTGGTATGTCTGAGTATATTAAAGCAAAGGCCAAGATATTTCAGAATCAACTGCCTGATAATTATTTAATTTTGAATATGGATGATGATAATACAATAAAGGTCATTGAAAGCCTCAGAGAGTTATATATAAAAAAAGGAAAACTTCCACATATTTTTTATTTCAGCAGATTTCAGAGAGTATTTGGAGCTTATCTTGACAATGGCATTATTTATTTTAATCCAAGAGAAGACCTTCCTCAGGAAATTTTAACTGAAATGAGGAAAACTTTCATCAATATCTCAGGGATTAAAATAAAAGGTGTTCATAATATAGAAAATATAATGGCAGCATCTTTAATTGCATTATGTGCTGGATGTAGGTCAGCGGTAGTTGAAGAAGTTGCTAAAGAATTTTCAGGGCTTCCGCACAGAATGGAGGTTGTCAGAGAAATAGATGGTGTTACTTATATAAATGATTCAAAGGGAACAAATGTTGACGCGGTTAAAAAGTCTCTTGAAAGTTTCTCAGGGAATGTCATATTGATTGCTGGTGGCAGGGATAAGGATGGAGATTTCACAGAATTGAGAGAACTTGTCAGCAAAAGGGTAAAAGCTCTCATTCTTATAGGTGAGGCAAGACAGAAAATAGCAGATGCTCTGGGTGAAGTTGTGCCCTATTATTTTGAAAATGACATGAAATCTGCAGTAATTAAAGCAAAGGAAATTTCTCAAAAAGGTGATATTGTTTTACTTTCTCCTGGCTGTGCAAGTTTTGATATGTTCAGAAATTTTGAACATCGTGGAGAAGTATTTAAGGAGATTGTGAATTCTCTATGAACAGAGGTTCAATAGATAAAACCCTTATAATTATAGTAATAGCCCTTATAATAATAGGACTGATTGCAGTTTACAGCTCTACTTCAGTTTTGGCTTCTGTGAAGGCTAAGTATGCTGACAGAGGAGGAATGATTTATCTTCAGAAGCAGTTATTCACACTTGTTATTGGTTTTTTCTTAATGATTTTATTTATATTTTTGTCACCTTCAAGATTAAAAAATATAGTGTTTCCTTTGCTCATAGTTTCCTTTGTTCTGCTTATTCTTATTTTTTCTCCTCTTGGAGTAACTGCAGGAGGAGCAAGAAGATGGTTGAGACTTTGGCCAAGTGTTTTTCAGCCATCAGAGCTTGTGAAACTTGCAATGGTTTTTTTCCTTGCATGGTTTTTGAGTCGCCCGGGTTATCAAAAACAAAAAATCAAAGATTTTTTAATTCCTGTTGGATTGATGGGATTATTTCATATAATTTTTCTCAAACAGCCTGACTTCGGAGCAGTGATGACACTTGGAATAATAACTTTTGCAATGCTTTTCATTGGTGGAGTAAGTTTAAAATTTCTTGGAGTGACCTCTCTGCTTGCCCTTCCTGTTATATTTTACCTTGCAAAAGAACCTTACAGATGGAAAAGGATAACTTCTTTTCTTGATCCTTGGGCTGACCCGCAGGGAAGCGGTTTTCAACTTGTGCAGTCATTGATAGCACTTGGAAGTGGAGGACTTACAGGTCAGGGACTTGGTGAAGGAAAGCAGAAACTTGCATATCTACCAGAGATTCACACAGATTTTATATTTGCACATATTGGTGAAGAGATGGGATTTATTGGAGTATGTGCTGTTGTTGTTTTATTTTTTCTTGTATGCATGAGAGGATTCAGAATTGCTACTAAACAGTATGAACCATTTTACTATCTTCTTGCATCAGGCATTACAATCATGATTTCAATTCAAGCATTGATAAATTTTGCAGTTGTAGCAGGTCTTGTTCCTACAAAGGGTCTTCCATTGCCGTTTATAAGTTACGGTGGCTCATCTTTGGTTGTTAACCTTATTGCTATCGGAGTTTTATTAAATCTTTCAAGGACTGCTTCATATGTTTCAATTACAGATTTATCAATAAGGCAAAGGAAAACAGAGGCAATAAAAAAATATTATTACAGGAGAAGGTTTTAATGAAGGTTTTGATAGCAGGTGGAGGGACAGGAGGTCATCTTTTTCCAGGGATTGCACTTGCATCTGATATAAAAGAAAAATACTCAGAGGCTCAAATTCTTTTTGTTGGAACAGAAAAGGGGTTGGAAGCAAAAGTTATCCCCAAAACAGGTTATGAATTAAAATTTATTTCAGCCAGAGGATTTATAGGGAAATCTTTAAATGAAAAGATAGACTCTGTGTGGAGGCTTCTTTGTTCTTTAAAAGAATCCAGAAGAATTATAAATTCATTATCACCAGATATTGTTTTTGGTGTAGGAGGTTATGCATCATTTCCATGCGTTCTTGTAGCTTCTTTTAAAAAAATTCCAACAGTAATTCTTGAACAGAACACAGTTCCAGGACTTGCCAATAAAATACTTGCTAATTTTGTTACAGCAATTGCTATAGCCTACCCAGAAACAATTGAGTATTTTCCCAAAGACAAAGTCTATTTAACTGGAACACCTGTAAGAAGGGAGATTCTATCAGGTAACAGAAAGAAGGCTCTGAAACTTTTTAATCTTGATGAAGGGAGACTGACTTTATTAATATTTGGAGGCAGTTCAGGTGCGAGAAAGATAAATAAAGCTGCTGTAGAAGGACTTTCATATTTGCTTCCTCTAAAGGACAGTATCCAGATAGTTCATCAAACAGGCGAGTCTGACTACGGCTGGGTTTCAAATGAGTATAAAAATTTTCCATTTAAGGTAACGGTTTTACCATTTATCTATGAGATGGCAGAAGCATATTCAGTTGCGGATTTGATTGTTTGCCGCGCAGGAGCTTCAACTGTTGCAGAGATTACAGCACTTGGCAAGGCATCAATCCTTATTCCATATCCGTATGCAGCCTACAATCATCAGGAAATGAATGCCCGCAGGCTTCTTAGTCGCGGTGCGTGTGAGATGATTCTTGACAGAGAATTAAACGGAGAAGTTCTTGCAAAAAAGATTATAAAAATTTTAAGTGAACCCAATATTAAAAAAGAAATGGAAATGGCATCCTGTGCTTTTGGAAAGGTAAATGCCGGAGAAAAGATAATAGAGATAGCAGAATCCCTTATGAGGAGGAAGTAGATGTATCAGTTTAAGAAGATTCATTTTGTTGGAATTGGTGGAATTGGAATGAGTGGAATTGCTGAAGTATTAAAAAACATGGGCTATACAGTAACAGGCTCTGATATAAGAGAATCTGAAACCGTAAGAAGGCTTAAAAACCTCGGAATAAAAGTATTCATAGGGCATAGTAAAGATAATATTAATGAGACAGATGTTGTTGTTTTTTCTTCTGCTGTCAAATCAGATAATCCCGAACTTATTAAGGCAAAGTCTCTTGGAATTCCCGTGATTCCAAGGGCTGAGATGCTGTCAGAGCTCTGCAGGCTCAAATACTCCATACTGGTTGCAGGAGCTCATGGCAAGACTACCACTACTTCATTGATTGCTACAGTTTTAAATGATGCAGGATTTGACCCTACAGTTGTTGTGGGAGGAAAACTTAAGTCAATTGATACAAATGCAAAGCTTGGTCAGGGTGAGTTTCTTGTTGCAGAGGCTGATGAAAGTGATGGAAGCTTTCTGAAACTAAGTCCCACAATTGCAGTTATAACCAATATTGACAGAGAACATCTTGATTATTTTAAAAAATTAAGAAAAATCAAAATAGCATTTCTTGAATTTGCTAACAAGGTTCCTTTTTACGGAGTTTCTGTACTTTGCATGGAATGTAGACACACAAGGGATTTACTCCCACATTTAAACAGGAGATATTTTACCTATGGTTTTGATGAAACAGCTGATTTTTATGCAAAAAAAATTGAATATTCTGCACCTTGTGTTTTCTTTGAAGCTTTTTACAGAGGTAGGAAGCTTGGAAACTTTACAATTACAGTACCTGGTAAGCATAATGTTTTAAATGCTTTAGCAACAATAGCTGTAGCAAAGGAACTTTCTGTGCCAATGGATAAAGTAATAGAATCTCTTAAGAATTTCACAGGTATAGAAAGAAGATTTGAGTTCAAGGGAGAAAAACGGGCGATAAAGTTTTATGATGACTACGGACATCATCCAACAGAGATAAAGGCAGTGCTTAAGACAGCAATGTGGCTTAAACCCGAAAGACTCTGCATTATTTTTCAACCTCACAGATACACAAGAACAAGAGACCTTATGGAGCAGTTTATAAGTGTATTCAAACAGATTTTGAGGAAAAATGATGTGCTTTATTTGATGGATATATATCCTGCAAGTGAGTCTCCAATTGAGGGAGTAAGGGGGGAAGTTTTATATGAAAAATTAAAAATTGCTGGAGTTAATGTGAGGTTTAACCCTGACAAGGAAAAGATAAAGACTGAAATTTTAAAAGAACTCAAACAAGGAGATATAGTATTTACTATTGGAGCTGGAGATGTTTACAAGATTGGAGAAGCAGTGAGAGATATGTTATGAGATTGATTGAATCTTTTTGTAAAGAAAATAGTATTTTCTATAAAAAGAACGAGTCTCTGGCTAAATATACCACTTTAAGAATAGGTGGTAAAGCTGAAATTATCACATTCCCAGATGAAGAAAAAATTCAAGCTTTATTAATGGTAATAAAAAATGAAGGTATACCTTATTATGTAATTGGGGGAGGCAGCAATTTATTGGTTAGTGATAAAGGTTTCAGAGGAGTGATAATTAATACAAAAAAGATGGAAAGCATCAGGGTTGATGGATTAAATCTTATAGTTTCAGGTGGTGCGAAACTTGGAAAGGTTATTGCTGTTCTGGTCAAGAAAGGGCTTTCAGGAATGGAAGGACTTGTTGGCATACCAGGTAGTGTTGGAGGAGCAATAAAGGGCAATGCAGGCTCTTTTGGTTATGAAATAAAAGATTGTCTTAAGGAGCTTGAGATTATAGATAAAGATTTAAAGATAAAAATTCTAAAAAAACAGGATATCAATTTTAAGTATCGGAGTTCTGGTTTATCAGAAGAGTATATAATAAAAACTGCTAAATTTAACCTCATAAAAGATGATGGACAGGGTTTTAAAAGGATGAAAAATTTTCTTGAGAAAAAAACAAAGACGCAACCTCTTAGAGATCGCTCAGCTGGATGTGTTTTTAAAAATCCTGATGGAAACTCTGCAGGTTATTTGATAGACAAAGCTGGATTGAAAGGATTGAGAGTTGGAGATATAGTTGTAAGTAGTATTCATGCAAATTATTTCATAAATGTTGGCAGGGGTAAAGCCTCAGATTTTCTCAGACTTATGGAGATTGTTAAGGAAAAAGTTTTTAAAATTTTTTCTATTGAACTGCAACCCGAAATAAAATTACTGGGGGGTAGTTTTTGAAAGTCGGAGTTATAGCTGGAGGAATTTCATCAGAAAGGGAAGTTTCTCTTCGTAGTGGACAGGCTGTATTCAATGCATTGAAAGAGCTTGGATATAATGTAGTATTTATAGATGCTGATAGAGAACTCTGTGAAAAGATAAAGGTTGAAAAAATTGACATAGCTTTTATAGTTCTTCATGGTGGATGGGGAGAAAATGGTGGGATTCAAGGAATGCTTGATGTTATGGGTATTTCCTACACAGGCTCAGGAGTTCTTGCATCAGCGCTGGCAATGGACAAGGAAGCTACAAAAAAGATTTTTCTCTATCATGGTATACCTGTTCCACCCTCCAGAGTGATTTATAAGCAAGAATATCTTTCTTCAGCCTTTGTTTTTAAGGATGTAAGTTTACCCTGTGTAGTGAAACCTGCTCAGGAAGGCTCATCAGTAGGGGTAAGTATAGTAAAGAATGAAACAGAGTTGAAATTTGCATTTGAAGAGGCTTTTAAATATGGAGAAAGGGCAATTGTTGAAAAATTCATTGAAGGCAAAGAGATTCATATTGGTGTTCTTGGAGATAGAGCTCTTGGAGGAGTTGAGGTAAGACCTAAAAAAAGATTTTATGATTATGAAGCAAAGTATACCAAAGGGTTAACTGAATATATACTGCCTCCTGAAATTGATAGTGCTCTTTATGAAAAACTGAAGACTCTGGGGTTAAAAGCTCATAAGGCTCTTGGATGTAAAGGAGGCACAAGAGTTGATATGATAGTGGATAGAGATGGAAATCCATATGTTCTTGAAGTGAATACAATCCCTGGTATGACTGAAACCTCTCTTTTACCGAAGATTGCCTCACTTGCTGGGTATGACTTTAAAAGCCTTGTTAAAGAAATACTGGAGCTTGCATTAAAAGAAAATGAAAAATAAAAAATGGATAATTTTAATAATGTTTCTGGCCATTATTGGAGTATCGGTTTTTTTAGTGTTTAAGAATTTAACTATAAAACAGATGAGCTTTGCAGGGAATAAAAATCTTACAGAAATGGAAATAAGGTCAGGCATAGGAGTGAAAGAGGGCGATTCCATAATATATCCATCTTCCAGAACTCTTTATGAAAGGCTAAAAAAAATACCATGGATAAAAGATGCGATAATAAGGAAAGATTTAAGTGGAACCTTAACAGTTTATATTAAAGAATCCACCCCTGTTGCAATAGCAATTGTCAATGGAAGTGCTTATCTGATTGATTATGAAGCTCAGGTGCTTGAGGATTTTACTGAAAAGATTCAAAATTCTCAGATTTTTTTACCAGTTATACAAATTGATCCATTTAAAAATAAAATTACACTAAATGAAGCGATAAAGCTTTTAAATTTTATAAATTCAAAAGGATATGTAAAGTCTCAGGATGAGATAGTTATAAAAGGTAATGATCCAGATAGTTTAACACTTTATATCAATGGTTTTCCGATTATTGTAGGGAAAGGAGATTTTGAACTAAAATTCGCAAAATATATTGTTGTTAATACAGAGATTCAAAAAAGAGGTTTAAATGTGCAATATATTGACTTGAGATTTCCAGATAGAGTTATAGTAAAGCCTGCTGAATAAAGAAAGGGGTGCAGATGGAAGAAATTTTTACAGGAATTGATATAGGAACAACAAAAATATCTTTTGTAAGAGGTGAGATTAAAAACGGTAAGTTTGATATAAGTTTTCTTAGAAGTTATCCCTGCAGTGGTTTAAAGAAAGGAAAAATTGTTGATATGGAGTCATTGATATCATCAATCAAGAAGTCTTTAAAGGATGTTGAGGATAATTTAAAGGTGAAAGTAAAAAAAGCTTTTGTCTGCTCGTCAGGTAGTGAGGTTCAGGGATTTTACAGCACAGCAGCAGTAAAAATAAGAAAGAAAGAGATAAGAGACAGTGATGTGGATTTAGTTATTGAATCAGCTACTGCTGTGGAGATTCCTCCAGACAGACAGGTTGTTCATATTTTACCTGTAGAATTTATAGTTGATGGGGTGGATGGAATAAAAGACCCTATAGGAATGAAAGGTTTAAGACTTGAAGCTAAGGTTTATATTGTAACTGCATCTGCCAATCACATACAGAATCTTATATCATGCTGCAGTAAAGCAGGTATTGAAGTTGAGAATTTTGTTCTTCAGAGTATAGCCTCAGCAGAAGCCACTCTCACAGAATATGATAAAGAGATAGGAACAATGGTTGTTGATATAGGCAGTGGGAGCACAGATATAGCAGTGTTTTATGATGGATATTTAAGACATGTTGCAGTTTTTGGCATAGGAGGCAATCATATCACCAGTGATCTGGCAATTGGATTGAAGATCCCATTTCATGAGGCAGAAAGAATAAAAATTCAATTTGGTGTTGCCCTGCCAGATATTAATTTTGGCAGTTTGAAATTTCAGGAAAATGAAAAAGATATAGAAATTATAGGAGTTGATAAAAAACCTGCCAAAGTTTCACTGAGTGTACTGAAAGAAATAATATATGCAAGATGCGAAGAAATACTGGAATTTCTTAAAAAGGAGATCAGTGTAGTTGATGTTTCTGTATCCAGTATTGTTTTTACAGGAGGAACATCTTTAATGCGTGGCTTCATTCCTCTTGCTGAAGGTTTTTTATCAATACCTGCAAGAATAGGCAATTCTGATTCAGGAATCATAACAGCCTGTTCAGAACTTGGTTTAAATGAGAATTCTGAACAGGCTGAGACGCTATATGAAAGTTTTGGTCCTGAGTTAGCCTCTGCAATAGGAGCTCTTATTTACGCAGTTAAATCAAAATATTTTCAGGCAGATTTAAGTTCTGGAATATTCGGTAAAATTAAGTCACTGATAAAAAATTTCATAAAAATATAAAGGGAGGAGGCTATGTTTGAAATTGAGGAAGTGGAAAGACCTGTGGCGAAAATAAAGGTTATCGGAGTTGGTGGAGCAGGAACAAATGCTGTAAATACAATGATTTCTTCAGGTGTTTACGGAGTTGAATTTATAGCTGTGAACACAGATATTCAGCATCTTGAAATCTCTTTAGCTCCGGTAAAGGTTCAGATAGGGAAAGATCTTACAAGGGGTCTTGGTGCAGGATCAGACCCTGAGATTGGGAAAAAGGCAGCTATAGAAGACAAAGATACAATAATGTCCTGTATAGAAGGTTCGGATTTAATTTTTATAACTGCAGGTATGGGTGGAGGTACAGGAACGGGTGCTTCTCCAGTAATTGCTTGTTTTGCTAAAGAACTTGGAATTTTAACAGTTGCGGTTGTTACAAAACCTTTTTATTTTGAGGGTAGAAAGAGACTTCAGAATGCAGTTGTTGGAATTAAAGAATTGAAAAAATATGTGGATACGATAATTGTAATTCCAAATGATAAAATTCATATGGTTGTTGAAAAGGGGACTCCACTGGTGAAATCATTTGCTATTGCCAATGATATTTTAAGACAGGCTGTTCAGGGGATTTCAGACCTGATTCTCAGTCCAGGATTTATTAACAGAGATTTTTCTGATGTAAAGACAATAATAGAGAATTCAGGGAAAGCTGTAATAGGTCTTGGAACAGGCACAAGACAGGAAGGAGCAAGGGAAGCAGCCCGAAGAGCAATCAATAATCCATTACTTGAGGAGACATCAATAGAGGGAGCTAAGAGAATTCTTATTAATATTACAGGTGGATTTGATCTCACCCTTGACGAGGTTCAGGAGATTGCAGGCACTGTATATGACATTGCCCATGAAGATGCAAATATAATATTTGGAACTGTAATAAAACCGGAAATTGAAAATGAAATTTTTGTTACTGTAATTGCAACAGGTTTTGAGGATAAAAATGAGGAAATAGAAATAAAATCAGCAGAGAAGTGGACTCCTAAGGATATTCATGTTTCATTAAAAGAAACAAAAAGAATTATTACAAAGAACATGGAGTCCCTTACTTCTTTAATTAAACAAAGACCTGAAGACTCAAACATTTCAACAGAGCCTGTCCTGTCTGCAGAACCTTCAGAGCAGGACAACAATGTTGTCAAGGAACCTTCAAAGGAGGTTCCAGAAGATATAGATGATGAAATAGACATCCCTGCCTATTTAAGAAAAAAATATAAAATACTTGATGAGAAAAATAGTTGAAAAAATCAATGCGCTGTTAAAGAAAGAAAAAGGCACAATTTTTAAAGAACATGGTGGCAGAATAAAAATATGTCTTGTATATCCAGATTTATATCATGTTGGAACAGCAAACTTAGGATTTCAGACAGTTTACAGAATTTTTAATCTAAAAAAGGATGTTGTTTGCGAAAGAGCTTTTTTCCCTTATCCGGATGAAATAGAAGAGTATGAAAAAGGTTTTCCTCTTATTTCCTTTGAATCAAAAAAACCACTTTATGAGTTTGACATCATAGCATTCAGTCTTTGCTTTGAAAATGATTATCCTAATATACTAAGAATTCTTCAACTTAGTGGAATTCCCTTTTATAGTTATGAGAGAGAGTTTTATCATCCTCTTGTAGTTGCAGGAGGTGTGCTCTGTTTTTCAAATCCAGAGCCTGTAGCTGATATCTTTGATTTATTTTTTATTGGAGAGGCTGAAGAACTCATTGATAACTTTATTGAAGTCTACAAGACTGTAAAAACTCACTCATATGAAAAGGATTTTAAAGATAATTTTAAAAGGAAGATTTTAAAATTTGAGGGTTTTTATGTCCCTGAGGCATATTCTGAGTTACGTGATTCCACCGGGAAGCTTGCTGGAAGACAGATAATATGGGGAAATGCCAGAGAAAAAATAAAGCGTGTTTATTTCAGAAATTTTTTTGAGAGGTTCAGTTATTCTCAGATACTGACATCAGAGACTGTATTTTCAAATATGTTTCTTATTGAAACAATGCGTGGATGTCCTTTCAGTTGTAGATTCTGTCTTGTTGGTCATGTTTATCAACCTGTAAGAAAAGCTTCTCTGGAGATTTTAAAAAAAAAGATATCTGAAGCAAAGGGTTTTGAGTCTTTATTGATTGGTATTATAGCTCCATCTCTCACAGCATATTCTGAATTAAAGGAATTAATAAAAATTCCCAATATTGAGCTTTCCTTTACTTCTTTGAGGGCTGATAAAACAACACTTGAAGTTTTAAATTACCTTGCTGTTCGTAAGAGTTTAACACTGGCTCCTGAAGCTGGTTCTGAAAGGCTTCGTAGAGTTATAAAAAAGAAGATTACAGAAGAAGATGTATTGCTTATCTGCAGGAAGCTTTCAGAAACAGAACTTGAGAATCTTAAGCTTTATTTTATGATAGGTCTACCTTTTGAGACAGACAGTGATATAGATGAAATAATCAAACTCATAAAAAAAATTCGTAATGTATTTCATCGGAGACTTACGGTAAGCATAAGTGTATTTGTTCCCAAACCATTTACGCCATTTCAATGGCATGGAATGGAAGATTATCTTTTGGTTAATGAAAGACTAAAAAAACTTAAAAGAGAAAGCCTTCGGATTAAAGGACTTAAACTTGTGCATGAGATGCCAAAATACTCATATATGCAGGGTTATTTCGCAAGGGGTGATAGAAAAGCCTTGAAGATTATTGAAAGGATTTTTAAGGGAGAAAACTTTGCAAAAATTTTTGATGAGGTTAAAAGTAGTCTCTATGAAATAAGAGCATATGAGGATTATCTGCCATGGGAATTTATTGAGCATGAAGGATTAAGCAAAGAAGCTCTCTGGAAGGAGTATGAAAAGGCTAAGGAAGTCTCCCAAACTGGTAACATCTGAACAGATCTGGCGATACATTATTACCTGAAAGCATTATGGCTCTGAATCTACATCCTCCTCTGCATTCATTGAGAAAAGGGCAGTTAATTTTTGAGCATTCAAGGTCTTTTAATAGAATCTGATTTTTCATTGCCCACAATTTTCCCAAGCCTTCATTAATTTCACCTATTGGGCTATCTTCATAAAATGAACAGAATGCTACTTTTCCATTTGGCATAACAGCGAGTAAATGTGCACCGCAACCGTATCCATCAGCTCTTGGATGGTTTTCTTTTGAGAAACCATATCTTTTCATGATATTTCCTGCTTTATCTGGAGTAACCCACAGTTGTGTGTTTAACTTTAAATTTCCAGAAATTGTCAATGCATCCACAATCCACTCTTTAACATTCAATTTTTTTATCAGTTTTTCAAGCTCATTGAATTCTTCTATATTTTTTCTGTGAATGACCGTTGCAACAGATACATCAAAACCGTAATCAACAGCTTTTTTTATTGCATTCAATGCTTTATTAAATGTTCCCTTACCTCTAAGAATCTCATGACCTTTTTTTATTCCATCAATGCTTATCTGAATTTCCTCTACATTGAGTTTTTTCAGCCATTTCTCATTAAGAAGAGTTCCATTGGTAAAGAGAATTTTTCTAAGAGCAAGTTTTTTGATGAACTCATTAATTCTTTCAAATTCTGGATGAAGAAGGGGCTCTCCACCTGTGATCAGAACTCTCAAACCTTGAAGTGCTTCAAATTCCTTTAACACAGTTTTGATTTTTTCAAAGGGTAAATCAATGGGTTCTGATTTGCCAACAAAACAGTGTTTACATTTTAAATTACACCGCTTTGTCACCTGAAGCTCAAGATATCTTAGAGATGGCAAAGGTGATTGTTTTATCTCTGTTTTTATTCTTCTGACAGGCTTTTCAGTAATAATCCCTTCATTAATACAGAAATCAAAGAACTCTTTGTTAATTTTCCGGGAAATATTATTAGAAAAATTTCCTGCTTCTATTTTTTTCAATATTTTAAGTGCATTTTTATCAAGGCTGTAAAGTTCATCTGTTTTTATATTGTAAAGAGCTGGAAACTCAAGAAGTTTTATAAAAAATTTTTCACTCAGATAATATTTAACTGAGTTCATAGGTTTCCAGCCTATCAGGTATGTGGCATGTATATCCAAATTTTTCTTCAATTGCCTTTTTAAAGAGCTTTGTAATCTCCGGTTCACCATGTAGCAGGAAAATTTCAGGTTTTGTTTTTATTGCTCCAATCCATTGAAGAAGCTCTTGCTGATCAGCATGGGCTGAAAATCCACCAATTGTATAAATTTTTGCACGAACAGGAATTATTTTACCAAGTATAGGAACCTCCTTTTCGCCATCAACAATTTTTCTTCCAAGAGTGCCTTTAGCCTGAAAACCTGCAAAAATGATACTGCATTCTTCCCTGTGAATATTGTGATAGAGATGATAAACAACTCTACCACCCTGACACATCCCGCTTCCAGCAATAATAACAGCATTTGATTTAATTCCGTTGAGCTTTTTTGATTCATTAACGCTTTCTACAAAATGGAGCTTAAGTGCTGTTTTTTTCATATTTCTTAATTCTCTCAATGCCTCATCATCAAATACTTCCAGATGTGAAAGGTATATTCTTGTTGCTTCTTCAGCAAGAGGACTGTCAAGAAAGACATTTAAAGGCTCAATAAGTCCCCTTTTTACAGAGCGATTAAGAACATATAGTAAATCTTGAGTTCTTCCCACAGCAAAGGCTGGAATTATAACATTTCCACCTCTTTTAAAGGTATTCTTTATTGCATCTATGAGTTCATTTATACTTTCATTAAGACCTTTATGAAGTCTGTTTCCGTATGTTGATTCAATTACAAGATAGTCTGCTTCAGGAGGCGTCTGAGGGTCTCTAAGAATTGGATAATCTTTTCTTCCAATATCTCCTGAGAAAACAATTTTTTTGCCATAAGCCTCTATTTCAACTGAAGCTGAACCCAGAATATGTCCTGCATCAAAAAATTTTATATCAATTCCATTAAAGCTATACCTCTTTCCGTAAGGAAGCGTTTCAATCTGCTTGATTGCTTTCTGGATGTGCTTTTCTTCATATAGAATCTGTTTATAGTTTTCATTTTTATGCACTTTCAATGCATCAAAAAGCATTATCTCAAGTAAGTCCTTAGTTGCAGGAGTAGTTAATATCTTGGAGTTAAAACCTTCTTTAACAAGCTTTGGAATTAAAGCAGAGTGATCAAGATGAGCATGGGTGAGAATAACAAGATCTATTTTTCTCGGATTAAAAGGGAATGGCTCATAATTTAGATATTCTTTATCATTTTCCTGAAAGATTCCACAATCAATAAGAAAATTTTTACCTCCTGCCTTCAGCAGAGAACATGAGCCTGTAACAGTTTTCGTTGCTCCAAAAAACTGAATCTTCATTTAAAAAAATAATAACATATAAGAAGAAAAAAAGATTAAAAATTAAGAAAACATCTTAATTTTCTGCCATCAATAATTTTCAATGGAGGATTATCTTTGCATTCAGGCATTTTATACTGACATCTCGGATAAAATCTGCATCCTGTCAAAGACCAAGCTATAAATTCTTCAGAACTTAAGCAGATGGTTTTTTTTCTTGTCCTGCGATGAAATCCTGGAATGCTGTTAAGTAAAGTTTTTGTATATGGATGCAGTGGTTCTTTAAAAATCTTTTCAGTTTCCCCTTCTTCAACAATTCTTCCAAGATGCATGACAGCAACCTTGTTACTTGCGGTTCTGACTATATTTAAATCGTGAGTTATAAATAGAATTCCAAATTCGCGAATTTCCCTCATTTCAATCAAGAGATTCAATAAAGAAGCCTGCAGAGAAACATCAAGCGATGATAAGGGTTCATCAGCTATTAATATACTTGGACTGAGGATTAATGCTCTTGCTATTGCAACTCTCTGACGCTGTCCACCACTTAATTGATGGGGATATAAGGTAAATATTTCTTCATTAAGCCCGACTCTTTTTATCATCTCAATTATTTTAGCTTTTGTTTCTTCTGGGGGGAAAACTTTATGGATTCTTAATGGTTCTTCAATAATCCTGTATATTTTCATTCTTGGATTAAGTGATGTATAAGGGTCTTGAAATACCACCTGGACAGAGCGTCTAAAAAATTTTAGCTCTTCCTTTTCAATATGCCAGATATCTCTATCTTTAAAAAGAATTTTCCCTCTGTCAGGTCTAATAAGTCTTAAAAGCAACTTTGCAACTGTAGATTTTCCTGAGCCGCTTTCTCCAACAAGAGCAAAAAAATCTGATGTATCAATCTTTAAGTTCAGGTCTTCAACTGCTGATATTTCTAAATTTTTAAGCTTGAAGGTTTTGTAAATATTTAAAGTTTCAAGAATGTTCAACTATGTTTCCCATATATTGAACTCTTCAATGAGCCTTAGTCCGGTATAATAACAGCACATCTCGTGGTCAAAGTTATTAATAAATGATCTTTCAACACCATCCTCAAAGAGTATTCTCACAAAGCATAAACCACCTGGTAGGGAAGAACTTCTTTCCTCAATTACTTCACCAACTCCCCAGTATGAGTGCTTTAAATGTTTTACCTTATCACCTAATTTTAAGTATGTCTTTGAATTCATTTTTTAATTATACCATTTGCAAAGCTCAGGTAAATAGGCTTAAAATAAACTCATGGAAAATATACTTATCCGTAGCGTAAACTGGGTTGGCGATGCTGTTATGAGTTTACCAGCAGTAAAAGGTATAAGAAAGCTTCATCCAGATTCAAAAATATCTATCTTAGCAAAACAAAAAGTTGCTGATGTTTTTAAGTGGGAAAAATCTGTTGATGAGATAATAGTATATAAAGAAGGCTTAAAGGGAAAAATCCAAACTATCAAGGAATTAAAAAAAAGAAAATTTAAAAGAGCCTATCTTTTACAAAATGCCTTTGATGCTGCTTTGATTGCCTTTCTTGCTGGGATACCTGAAAGAGTAGGATGGGACAGAGATTGCAGAAAACTGCTTCTTACTCATCCTGTTCCATACAATAGGGAAGACAGAAAAATGCATCACATTGATTATTTTTTTGAAATTCCAAAAAGATTCAATCCATCATTAATCCTTGATTATCCATGGATAAATCCTTCTGTTGAAAAAAGGCTTTCTGCTCGGCGAGAGTTGAAATATCTCAAAAAGCCTGTACTTGCAGTAGCCCCCGGTGCCAGATATGGACCTACAAAGAAATGGGGAGCTGAAAACTTCACTGAAATTGTCAAAAGATTTACTGAAGAATACGGTTCTGTAATAGTTTTAGGTGGTAAGGGCGAAGGTTTAAAAATTGATATGCCAGATGTTTATGACTTTACGGGGAAAACTTCTCTTTCTGATTTAATTTCTCTTATTTCAGAATGCGACCTTTTGCTCTGCAATGACTCAGGAATAATGCATTTAGGTTATGCCACTGGAGTGCCCCTTGTTGCAGTATTTGGCTCAACTTCTCCTGAGCTTACAGGTCCACCACGATTTGCAGGCAGAGTTATTAAAGCCTCTGTTGAGTGCAGTCCCTGTTTTAAAAATAGCTGTCCTGATATAAAATGCATGAAAAGCATTAAGGTTGAAGAGGTATGGAGTGCTTTAAAAGAGATAATACCTCTTAAAAAAGCTGTTTTTTTTGATAGAGACGGAACGCTTTGCAGAGATGCCAATTATTTAAACCGCTGGGAAGATTTTGAAATTTCGCCCTATATTGAAACAATTAGGGAACTTAAAGAATCAGGTTTTCTAATTATTGGCGTGTCTAACCAGTCAGGGATTGCAAGAGGCATAGTAGATGAAAATTTTGTAAAAGAAGTAAATAAATTTTTTATTGAAAAATACTACTTTGATGATTTCTTTTACTGCCCTCATCATCCTGATGATGCCTGTTTTTGCAGAAAACCTAACCCTGGAATGCCTTTAATAGCTCGTTACAAATATAGTATTGATTTTAGAAAATCCTATGTAGTCGGTGATAAGGAAACAGATATTCAACTGGCTGAAATAATTGGTTCAAAAGGAATTCTTATTGGTAAAGACGCTATGAATTTAAAAGAAGTGGTTGAAATTATAAAAAGGGATAATGCTTAAAGGATTTGAGAAGCTTCTCATTATCAAGCCCAGTTCTCTTGGTGATATAGTTCACTCTTTAGCTTTTTTAAATGGAGTGAAAGAAAATTTCCCCACAGTTAAAATTCACTGGGTTGTTGCTAAAGGCTTTGAAGACCTTTTAACAGGACATACTTTAATTGAAAAAGTTTTCTTGATTAATAAAGATAAATGGAAATCAATAAAAAATATTTCTTCCACAATTAAGGAGTTTTCAGATTTAGGCAAACAACTTAAAAAGGAAAAATATGATATTACCGTTGACCTTCAGGGATTACTCAGAAGCGGAATTATTACATATTTAAGCAAAGCACCTTTAAAGGTAGGATTCAGGGAAGCAAGAGAGTTTAGCCATTTTTTTTATAATGTAAAAGTCTCTGCGCCATCAGAAAAACATGCGGTTTTGCGATATCTTGAAGTTGCAAAAACTCTTGGATGCGAAACTAAATCCGTAAAATTCCCTCTTCCTCCCGCAAAAGAACCAGAATGGCTCAAAGAATTTGAGAATTTTATCGTGATAATACCTTCTGCAAGATGGCAAACAAAAAACTGGCCCATACCTTACTTTGTTGAGCTTATAAATATGCTACCTTATAAAGCTGTTGTTGTCGGGTCAAAGGCAGATATGGATGAGGCTTCAAAAATTGAAGAATACACAAAA
This sequence comes from uncultured Thermodesulfovibrio sp., assembly GCA_964509535.1. Taxonomy (GTDB): domain Bacteria; phylum Nitrospirota; class Thermodesulfovibrionia; order Thermodesulfovibrionales; family Thermodesulfovibrionaceae; genus Thermodesulfovibrio. The sequence goes on from CAZDXM010000075.1 coordinate 29,951, forward strand.
GGCAGGGCAAAATCCGTTGCTGGTAAAACCACACTTAAGGAATTGATTTCAGTGTTTAACAAAGCTCTTTTTGTAATAACTCCTGATACAGGAACAATGCATCTTGCAGTGGCCTGTGACAAAAAAGTCGTGGCAATCTTCGGACCAACTGATCCTCAAAGAACAGGACCTTTTGGGGAAGGACATCTTGTAATAAAATCAGAACTTAAATGCAGTCCCTGTTTTAAGAAATTCTGTGAAGAGAAAAACTGTATGAAGGAAATAACTCCTCAAATAGTTTACAATAAAATAAAAAAATGGGCTCAAAAATGATACTTTTAAATATATAAAAATGATTAGAGTAAAAATCTGCGGAATAACAAATTTTGATGACGCATTGTTTTCTGCTGAGTGTGGTGCTGATGCATTAGGATTTATCTTTTATAAAAAAAGTCCAAGGTACATAGAGCCTGAAAAAGCAAAAAAGATTATTAAATCACTGCCTCCTTTTGTTAATACTGTTGGTGTTTTTGTGAATGAGAGAGTTGAAGTTATTAAAGAAATAATAGACATCACAGGGATAGATACAGTGCAGTTGCATGGAGAGGAGTCTGCTGATTTCTGTGAAAACTTTAACAGAGTTATAAAAGCCTTCAGAATTGACAGTTCTGGCAAACTTCCCGATGGCAGAGATTTAAAGGAGACTTTACCGCAATATAAAGTCTCAGCCTTTCTTCTTGACACATTCAGCAAATTAGAATATGGAGGAACAGGAAAAACCTTTAACTGGGAATTGGCTATTGAAGCAAAAAAAATCGGCAAAATTATTCTTTCAGGTGGATTGAATGTATTCAATGTGGAGGAGGCAATAAAAAAAGTAAAGCCCTACGCAGTTGATGTCAGCAGTGGTGTTGAGATAAAAAAAGGCAAAAAAGATCCCGAACTTGTAAAAAAATTTATTGAAAGAGCAAAAGAGTTAATTATAAATGAAATCTAAAGTTATTAACATATAAGAAATCTTAATTTGAAATATAACCCTTAGTCATATAAAATAAATTTTATGTTAGATTTTCTCACATACACCTTTCCTGTTTCTGGAGTTACAACAAATATTCTTATTCCTCCACTTGTTGCACTTGTGGTTTCTTTTTTTACTTCAATGGGAGGAGTTTCAGGAGCTTTTCTACTTCTTCCTTTTCAGGTTAGTGTTCTAAGATATACATCTCCGGGAGTCAGCGGAACTAACTTTATCTTCAATGTTGTTGCAATTCCATCGGGTATATATAGATATCTTAAAGAAGGAAGAATGGCATGGCCTCTTGCTTGGGTTATAGTTGCAGGAACAGTGCCGGGAATAATTATTGGTTACTATATAAGAATTAAAATTCTCCCAGACCCAAAGTCTTTTAAATTTTTTGTTGGACTTGTTCTTCTTTATATCGGGACAAGACTTTTTCTTGATTTCTTCAAAAAGAAAAAGACAGCACAGGCAAAGAAGTTTGAGCAAAAACTATCAGAGGAAGCTAAGGTAAAAACAAATTCCTTTTCATTAATTAGAACAGAATATGAATTCTGGGGTGAAAGATTTTCATTCAGCACAATCGGAGTTTTCATACTTGCATTTATAATTGGTGTAATTGGTGGAACCTATGGTATTGGTGGAGGAGCCATGATGTCACCTTTTCTGGTAACTTTTTTCAGGCTTCCTGTTCACAGCATTGCTGGTGCCTGTCTTCTTGGAACATTTACAGCATCAATTTTTGGTGTTTTTTATTATGCAGTTCTTCCCTCAGGAGGACTTCAGACAAGCCCTGATTGGTTACTGGGCTTACTTTTTGGTCTGGGTGGAATGATAGGAATATATTTAGGAGCAAGAGCCCAAAAACATGTTCCCCAGAGATATATAAAGCTTGTTTTAAGTGTGCTTATACTTTATCTCGCTGTAAGATATATAGTGCAATTTTTTTATTAACTAACTCTTGCAAGAGTGATGGCATGAATTTCTTTTGCTCCTGCTTTTTTCAATACTTTTGCACATTCCATTAAAGTGGCACCGGTTGTAACAACATCATCAACCAATCCTACTTTAAGTCCTTTTAAAGAGCCATTTATTGAATAGGCATCTTTTACATTGGAGAATCTATCTTTTCTATCAAGAGAAGCCTGCTCTAAGGTATCTCTAATTTTAACAAGTGATGTAAGACAGAGAGAAATATTCCATCTTTTTGAAAGCTCCTTTGCAAGAATTGCTGATTGATTGAACTCTCTCTGACGAAGTTTTTTTATATGCAGTGGCACAGGAATTAAAATTTCTATATCAGGTGGATTGATTTTACTCATTAGTTTTCCAAGCTCTCTTCCTATTCTTATTATTCCACCATATTTGAAGCAGTGTATAGCGGATTTAAGAACTCCTTCATAAGCTCCAAATGAGCGCAGTGATGCTATGTATTTCCAGAAATCTCCATGAAACTGTCCTGTAAAAATACGATTTGAACTGAAAGGCTCTATCTCTTGCCAGCATGAAAAACAAAAGGGAGCAAACTTCCAGTAGGAGTTTTTATTGCAGACTGGGCATCTTTCATTAAAAACTAAATCATACAGGAGACTCCCTAACGATAATTTCATCTCTTTTCTGTCCTATGGAGACAATCTGAATTTTGACATTCAGAAACTCTTCAATAAGTTTGAGATATTTTTTTGCATTCTCGGGAAGTCTATCATAATCTTTTATTCCTGCTGTGGTATCCTTCCATCCAGGAAGTTCTTCATATACAGGTTCACAGTGTTCAAGAATTTCAAGCTCTTTTGGAAATTCATCTATGATTGAGCCATTGTATTTATACCCAACACAGATTTTTAATTTTTCAATTCCGTCAAGGATATCCAGTTTTGTAATAGCGATTCCTGTGAAGCCGTTGATTCTTAAGGAATGTTTCAAACCGACAAGGTCAAGCCATCCGCATCTGCGGGGTCTTCCTGTAGTTGCACCATATTCCCCGCCTTTTTGCCTTATCTGATCTCCAAGCTGATCTTTTATTTCTGTTGGGAAAGGACCGCCACCAACTCTTGTTGTGTAAGCCTTTACTACTCCGATAATTTTATTAATCTTTCTCGGACTGACACCTGTACCTGTGCATGCTCCCCCTGCAATTGTATTGGAAGAAGTAACATAAGGATATGTTCCATGATCAATATCAAGAAGTGTTCCCTGTGCACCTTCAAAGAGCACATTTTTACCTTCATCTATTGCTTTATTTATCATGATATCAGCATCAGTAATGTACTGTTTAAGTTTTTCCGCGTAATTAAGATATTGAGAGAATATGTCCTTTTCATTTAAAGGCTTTGAATTATAAAGATTAATGAGAAGAAAATTTATAATTTCAAGGTTAGTTTTGATTTTATTTTTCAAAGTTTCAGGATAAAGCAGATCAACCATCCTTACTCCATTTCTTGCAATTTTATCAGTGTAACAGGGACCTATTCCTCTTTTTGTTGTGCCAATTTTTTTCTTTTTTTCATATTCTTCCTCTATTGCAATATGATAGGGCATTATTAAATGGCAGTGTTTGGCAATATACAGGTTATTATCTATTTCCACACCCTTATTTCTGAGCGTTTCAATTTCTTTTAACAATTCTGCGGGATCAACAACAACACCGTTTCCTATTATGCATTTTTTATTTTTATGTAGAATTCCCGACGGAATAAGATGAAGTATGTATTTTTCATCTCCTACAACAACTGTGTGTCCTGCATTACAACCACCCTGAAATCTTACAACATAGTCACACTTTTCTGTTAAAAAATCAACAATTTTGCCTTTGCCTTCATCTCCCCATTGAGCTCCTATTATAGCAATTGTTGGCATATCAGTCTCCTTTTTGATTTAGTGAACTGGTATATATACTGGTTTTACTTCCAGAACATTTGGAAGCTTTTTTATTTTTTTAATTATTTCCTCTGTTAAAGATGTATCCACGCTTATGATTGAAAAAGCCATTCCACCAGGCTCTTTTCTTCCGAAATGCATGTGTCCAATATTAATATTATTCTGTCCCATCAGCGTTCCGATATTTCCGATAACACCCGGACGATCCCAGTTTCTCATAAATACCATGTTCCCTTCAGGAATAACTTCAAGGGAAATATCATCAATTTGAACAATTCTTGGGTCTTTTCTACTGAGCAGGGTTCCTGCTACTGAGAGCTGCTCATCTTTTGAAATCAGAATTATTCTAACAAGGCTTTGATAATCACCCGCATCCTTGCCCTTTATTTCTTTTACCTGTATTCCTCTTTCCTTTGCAATGAATGGAGCATTTACATAATTAACAGGCTCTCCAAGTACGGGATCAAGCACTCCCTTAAGTGCAGCAGCTGTTAATGCTTGGGTATTTAAAGTGTAAATTTCACCGAGATATTCAATCTGTATCTGTTTAATACTTTTACTCAGGATTTGAGATGCGAAGCTACCCATTCTTTCAAGCAGTACAAGATACGGTCTGATAAGAGGAACCTGATCATATGGGATTGAAGGGAAGTTAACAGCATTTTTTATAGTTCCATTTATAAGAAAATCAATAATCTGCTCCGCAATTACGATAGAGACATTTTCCTGTGCCTCCAGCGTTGATGCTCCAAGATGAGGAGTACATATAATTTTTTCATCCTTAATCAAGGGATTTTCTTCTTCTGGCGGTTCTGTTTCAAAAACATCAAGTGCAGCGCCTGCCACCTTGCCAGACTGAATTGCTTCATAAAGATCTTTTTCATTGACGATGCCGCCTCGTGCGCAGTTGATTATAAAAACTCCTTTTTTCATCTTAGCAATTGTATTTTTATTAATCAAATATTTGGTTTCTGAAGTTAAGGGAGTATGAATTGTTATAAAATCTGATTCTGCAAATATTCTGTCAAGATCAGTCTTTATAATCCCAAGTTCCTCAGCCCTTTCATCACTTAAAAAGGGATCATAGGCTAAAATATTCATTCCCATGCACTGCATCCTTTTTGCAACTTCAGAACCTATTCTTCCAAGACCTATTATTCCGAGTGTTTTATTGTAAAGTTCAATGCCCATGAATTTTTTCTTTTCCCATTTTCCTGCTTTCAGAGATGCTGTAGCCTGAGGAACTTTTCTTGCAAGAGAGAAAAGAAGTGCTATGGTATGCTCTGCAGTGGTGATTGTATTTACTCCTGGAGTATTCATAACGACAATTCCTTTTTTTGTCGCAGCTACTTTATCAACATTATCAACACCTGTTCCTGCTCTGCCTATAACTTTGAGTTTATCTGCAGCTTCAATAATATCAGCAGTCACCTTTGTAGCGCTTCTTATTACCAAGGCATCATATTCACCAATTATTTTTTTAAGCTCTTCAGGTTTAAGTCCTGTTTTAACATCTACCTGAAGTCCTGCATTTTTTAAGATTTCAATTCCTTTCTGAGAGATGCTGTCACTGACAAGTACCTTCACTTTATTCCTCC
>CAZDXM010000076.1:0-23585 GCA_964509535.1 uncultured Thermodesulfovibrio sp.
TTCAGTGATGTAAAGGAAGAGATAAAAAAACATCTAACTCAAAAACTTGAAAGACTCTGGCAGGAAGGAGTATCTGGTGCAGACTTTTTCATTGCTGGAATTGGCTCAGCTATTGAGATTTTCGGAAAATATGAAAAAGTCATGGATTACGAGGGAAACCTCATCAGAGCAGATAAACTTCTTGAGTTTGTTCGTGAGCTTGTAACAGATTATGCAGTTCATCAGATTTTACACAATGGTATTGCAGGAGAGCTTTCTCCACTTACAAGATTTTACATACTCTGGCGATGGATTTACAAAGAATCACAGGTTGAATATGACGAGGCAAGGAAACTTGCAACAAGTGTTGGCTTAGATTTAACAGGAGAGTTAAATAGAGGACTTATAAAGAAATCAGGAAGTTTAGTCAAAGTTGTCGGACCAACTGAAAGAGAGATTTTAAAAATGGTTGAGTCTGCTGAATTACTTGATGTTCTTCATCTATGTCTCCTACTTTGGAGCAAGGGACAAAGAGATGTGATAGTTCAACTTCTTGAAAAAACAGGCTATGGACAGAAGGATTATTTCTACAGAGTTGCACAGGCAATTTCTGAGTGTCTGCCCATTGATTCAAAGGAAAAAAAACTTCTTGATGGTTTTCTGTCTGGAAAGGATAAAATTATAGAAAATTTAAGAGACCCTAAACAAAGGAGGCTTCTATAATGAGACCTTTCATAGAAGTTGCAATTCCCCATAGAGACATATTAGAGGGAAGATTTACCCTTGAAACATACGCAGCTGACCTATGGGAAGTCTATAAGGGAAGCGCGCCAGTGGATTATTGCGATGCAGATACTTTCTTTTCAAAGACCTTTGAAACAAAGGGTTTGGAAGAAATTGTAAACATTGCAGAGAGAAAACTACAAGGACAACCCTCAGACAGTGTAATTCAGCTACAAACACCCTTTGGAGGCGGGAAGACCCATACACTTATTTATCTTTACCATAAAGCTAAAATGAGAGGTTACAATGTGTTTGTTTTTTCTGGAGACAAATTTGGTAGTAAAGACAACACTCTTTGGGAAGAAATGGAAAAGCAACTAACTGGAAAAATAGAGAACTTTAAAGGAAAGATTCCTGGTGGAGATGCTATAAAGAACTTTTTACAAAAACATGAACCCCTTCTGATTTTAATGGATGAAGTCCATGCCTATCTTGTGACTACATTAGCAGAAAAGATAGGAGAAAGCAGTCTTTCTACTTTAACTATGGTTTTTATCCAGAATTTGACAAACGTAATAAAGACAATGCCTAAATCAATAATGTTTTTGAGTCTTCCCTCAAGCAATCCCTACAATGACGAATCCTCAGAGAGAACTCTTGCAAGCTTGAAAAACATTGTGGGTAGAGTAGAGAGGGTTTTTACTCCTATAAATGATGAAGAAATCTCAGATGTGGTTAAGAGAAGACTATTTCAAGAAATTGACTACGATGAGGCAAATAGGACAATTACCAAATTTCTTGATTATGCACAAAGAGAAAATCTATTGCCTGAAGGAGTTGATAGGGGAGTTTACAAAGAGAGATTTTCAAGAAGTTATCCCTTCCAGCCAGAGGTAATTGATGTTCTCTATAAAAGATGGGGGAGCATTCCTCAGTTTCAGAGAACAAGGGGAGTTTTAAGACTACTTGCCCTTGTTGTTTATTCTCTTCTGAGTTCAAGAAAGCCATATATTAGACTTGCCGATTTTAATCTCGGAAATGAAGAAATAAGAAGAGAGCTTATCAGGTATATTGGACAGGAGTATGACAGCATAATTGCTCAGGATATTACAGGTTCCAATTCTGGAGCTAAAAAAGTTGATGCTTCACTTGGTGATGCCTATAGAGCCTACTGCTTTGGAACATCCTGTGCTACAACAATATTCATGTATTCCTTCTCAGGCGGTCCAGAAAGGGAAGCAACATTGTCAGATGTTAAACTTTCCTCAGCAGAATTTAATGTAAGTAGCAGTATTGTTGTTGATGCAGTGAATAAGTTAAAGGAAAATCTTTTTTACCTTTCTGATACAGCCTTAGTTTTTACAAATAAGCCAAATCTAAATAAGATACTAATTGACAGGATGGAAAATATTAAAGATGATGAAATTGAAACTGCTGAAAGAGAATACCTGAAGAATAGACTTGGTAACGATTTTAAAACCTATATCTGGCCTCAACATTCAAGGGATATTCCTGATACACAGGATTTAAAGCTTGTCATTTTACGCAATGGAAATAACATAGGAGATTTTTTAGAAAACTGTGGAGAGAAACCGAGAGTATACAGAAACACTCTTATATTTCTTTGTCCTGACTTATCTCAAAGGGGTATTTTTGAGAAAGAAATTAAAAGAAAGCTTGCCTGGGAAAGAATTGAGCGGGATTCCAATCTTCTTTTTACTGATGCTGAGAAAGGGGAAATAAAGGAAAAAATAAAAAAGTCTGAACAAAAAATAATGGATTATCTGAGAAATTTATATTGTATCATTCAAGTTCCCTCAAAGGGAGATTTTAAAGAATTTAATCTTGGCAGAGGTATCACAGGAACTGGTAGAAATCTTGACAAAGAAGTTTACGAAAGATTGAGAGAGGAAGGAGAAATTGTTTCAAAGATTGCTCCAAAGGTGTTGCTTGATAAATACTTAAAAGAAAACTGGGTTGAAACAAAAAAAATCTATGAGGCTTTTTTGAAAACTCCCGGAGAGATTAGAATCCCCTCTGATGAAGTTTTAAAAACAGCAATAAAACAGGGAGTAAGAGATGGAGTATTCGGACTTGGAATCTTAGAGAATAACAAGTTAAGGTGTCTTTATTTTCAAAAAGAATGTTCACCAGAACTAAGTGATGATGAGATATTAATCAAAAAAGAAATCTGTGAAGACAGCTTTGATATTAATAAAGGCACAGAGGAAGGGGCAAAAGGAGAGATAACAGGAAAAAACTCTAATCTTACAATAAGAGAAAAGCCTCCAACTCATTTTGATTTATTCTCAAAAATTAAGCTTGAAGTGATAATTCCCGGAGGGAAACTCTCTGATTTTACAAATGCTTTAAGATATATCAACAGTAAATTTAATTATGTATCGTTAAAAATTTATTTAGAGGCAATGGAGGGGAATATATCAAAGTCTGATTATGAGGATAAAATTAAAGAAGCCTTTAATCAGGCTGGAATAATTATTGAGAAAGAAGATATTGAGTAATTTAGTTATTTCTCTTTAAATTCCAAAATATCTCCTACATTACAGTTAAGATATTTACAAAGTTTGTCAAGGACTTCAAAGTCCATTCTTTTTGCTTTTTCGTAATAAAGAAGAGTTATTGTATTTCTGTGCACACCAATATCTCTTGCCACATCCGCAATTTTTAACTTTCTTTCACCCATTAACCTTGATAAATGACATTCTTCCCCCTTTCCCGTCATTCTGTGGATGCGATAGCATCCGAAGAATCTCATTCCGCTTTTAAAGGATAGACCCTTCGGGACTTCGTCCCTCAGGGTGACAGCCATCAATCCTGTCATTCTGACCCTGAGCCGTAGGCGAAGGGGTAGAATCTCATTCCGCATTAATTAGAGATTCCTCGAGGAGATTCTTTATATTTCTATGGAAGGAATAAAATTATTTTTGATTTTTAAGGATTTTTATGGTGGAGGCGGCGGGAATCGAACCCGCGTCCGAAGGTGCTACTTCTAAGCATCTACATGCTTAGTGGAAGTTTTGAGCTTCGGAACTTAGCTCGCCCTTCCACAGGCTTTCTAAGTTCCTACAACCCTCAAGTTTCCCTTAAGTGTCGGGTTAAACACTTAAGGTAAGCTCTGATTTATGACGCCTTTCTTAAGCCTCAGAGCAGAACCTAAGAAGACGGCTGCTTTTAATTAAGCAGCGAGTGCCAATTCGTTGTTGGCAGTTGTGTTTTCCCCACCTGTTTTACGTGGTGGTGAGAACCACGGCATGCAGCTTAGCCCTCGCTACCTCCGTCGAGTCCTTTCGCCCCCTTGCTAAAGATCATCTGTTTTTTATAGCACGCTCAATTTCTCTTTGAGCTTCTCTTTTTTTAATTATATCTCTTTTTTCATACTTCTTTCTACCACGAGCAAGAGCTATTTCAACTTTTACATAGGGTCCTTTGAAATATAACTTAAGTGGAATAAGTGTATAACCCTGTTGCTGTATTTTACCTCTTAGTCTTTCAATCTCTTTTTTGTGTAAAAGAAGTTTTCTTGTTCTTAAAGGGTCATGGTTGTAAATATTTCCATGACTGTAAGGACTTATATGACAATTAAGAAGAAAAGCCTCTCCATCTTTGATTATTACATAACTGTCTTTTAAGTTGGCTTTGCCTTCTCTTAGGGATTTTACCTCTGTTCCTGTAAGAACGATACCTGCTTCTATGGTTTCATCAATAAAATAATCAGCATAAGCTTTTTTGTTCTGGCAGACGATTTTTATTGACATTTTACTTTGCTCTGCTTACAGCAGAGGATTTCTTCTTCAGGCAACTACTTTGTTTTCTTGGAGTATACACTTTTCAGTTACAACACCAGTTGGTGTAAATATTTCAATTTTTCCATTCTCAACCATGCCTATTGCTTTAAGAGTTTGTAAAATCTCCAGTAATGTTCGCTGAATTTTCTCTAAGGGTATATCTTTCAGGTCTATTTCTATTTTTGCTTTCATAAATATATTATATCAGAAGGATGCCTTTTTCCAGAATTTTTATTTCTTTCCCATTATAAGTAATTCCGTAAACTGTTGGTTCAAAGAATATAAAGTCCTGATGGAATGGTGTTCTTACCTTACCACCAAAAGAGGAGTTATCACCCAGAGCAATATGTATTGTGCCAAGTATTTTTTCTGATTCAAGTATATTATCCGGTCTACTTGCCCTGTCATTTGTTCCAATGCCCAGTTCTGCTATGCTTTGGTTTTCTTCTCTCTCATTCAGCTTCTTTTCAAGTTCAAGCTTATAGGGTTCATCACCTTCAAGACTAACAACTTTTCCTTTTTCTATATTTAATATTAAAGGTGAACTGAGTTTTCTTGTTGGTGCCCATTCTATTACAAGCCTGCCTTCTGCTGTATTTTCAATTGGTGCGAGAAAGACTTCCCCTGCAGGAAGATTCCCAAAAGAACCTTTTCTGCTGAGTATTCCTGAGTCTATATGAACTTTTCTTTTGCCTTTGTAAAGCTTTATTTTTGTCCCGTTAGGAGTTTCAATATGAATTTTTGAAGTGCTATCAAGAATACTTTTTATTTTGGATGACCTCTTATGGACTTCTCGCCAGTCAGCACACATTGCACCTTCAAGCATTGATATATCAAAAAGAGGCATACTTGCATATCTTGTTCCGCATACTTTGGTAAGAAGGTCTCTAAAATTTGTGTGGCTTGTAGAAAAATTAGAAAGAGCTATCACAGCATCTACAGAATCATCGCAGTGTTGTTTGATAATTTGTTTTGCTTTTGAAAGTTCTTTACCTGAAATATTTTTTGAAACAAGCTTTTCAAATATTGCTGATTTTTTCAGTTTTTTTATAACTCTTTCTCCAAACCCGATCTGCCAAATTTCTTCTGGTGGTTCAATACCATGACCTCCTGTAGCGGGATATTCTAAATATAAAATATCTTTACATAAATTCTTAGCAATTTCTTTCAAAGCTCTGGCTATCTCTCTCAAACCATTTCTTCTTTTTATTTCTTCTAAAGATAACTTCTCATCTTTCCTAATGGTATCATTAAAAATTAAAACCTTTTCATAAGGTCTTATTCCAAGATTTATTTTGAATATATTTTTAAGCGGCGTAATGTTCATTTAAAGAGTTCCATCTGAGTTATCTTCATAGATTCAAACTCTATAGGATATTTACATGTGAAACATGCCATGCAGTATGAATCAGCATCTGGAATTACTTTTCTCAGCCCTTCAATGCTGAGGTATCCAAGAGAATCAGCTGTTATATATCTTCTGATCTCTTCAATTTTATGAGATGAAGCAATAAGTTCCTGTCTTGTAGGAGTATCTATTCCATAAAAACATGGGCCTATTGTTGGAGGCGAGCTTATTCTCATATGAACTTCCTTTGCACCACCGAGTTCCCTGATCATTTTCACAATCTTTTTTGATGTTGTTCCTCTTACAATAGAATCATCTATTACGACAACTCTTTTGCCTTTCAAAAGGTCTCTCACAGGATTAAGCTTTATTTTTACTCCAAAATGTCTTATGCTCTGTTTGGGTTCTATAAATGTTCTTCCAACATAATGATTTCTTATTAACCCGAATTCAAAAAGAATATTTCTCTCTTCAGCATATCCAAGTGCAGCAGACACACCGGAATCCGGAACAGGAATAACTATATCAGCTTCAACAGGATGTTCTCTTGCAAGCTGTCTACCAAGCTCTTTTCTTATGGTGTTTACACATATATGATCAAATATGTAACTGTCAGGTCTTGCAAAATAAATAAACTCAAACACACAATGAGCTTTCCTGACACAGTTGAATATCTTGATAGATTTTATTCCCTTATCATTAATTATCAGCATTTCTCCTGGTTCAATATCTCTAATATATGTGGCTCCGATTAAATCAAATGCGCATGTTTCAGATGCTAAAACATAAGCATCCTGCATCTGTCCCAATGATAAAGGTCTGATGCCATAAGGATCCCTGACAGCTATTAAATCATTCTCTGTTATTAAAAGAAGCGAAAATGCTCCTGAAATCTGCTCCAGAGCATTTGCAATTCTTTCATAAATATCGCCATTTTTAGCTCTTGCAATCAAATGCAGAATTATTTCACTATCGGATGTACTTTGAAATATCGCTCCCTCTTTCTCAAGTTTGCTCCTCAGTCTATCAGTATCTATTAAATTTCCATTATGAGCAATTGCTATACTTCCAAGAGAGTAGGTAGCCATCAATGGCTGAACATTTTCAATTGTACTTGAACCAGTTGTTGAGTATCTGTTATGACCTATAGCAATATAACCCGGAAGATTTTTTAAAACTTTCTCATTAAATACTTCAGCAACAAGACCGAGGGATTTTTCAATATAAAGCTTTGTTCCATCAGATGAGCATATTCCAGCACCTTCCTGTCCTCTGTGCTGAAGGGCATAAAGCCCTAAATAGGTTAGGTTGGCAGCTTCTGAATGACCGAAGACACCGACTATTCCACATTCCTCGTGAATGTTGTAAAAAAGCCTATTTTTATCCATTTTATAAATAGTTTTAATTAATTTTAACACATGAATGCTTCTAATTACTATAAAATTTTGATATAATTAAATTGAATGAAACAGATTATTCTAAAAGAATCTGAAAATTTAAAACAGTATGAAAAAATAAGCAATGTCTTCTCCTCATACCCGGGAATTTTAAAAAATGCCAATGAACTGGTAGAAAAATTAAAAATCGCATCCTATACTGCTCAGACAGCAGATGAAATAGGAAATCACTTTCTCAAATACATAAATTACTATTTAAAACATCCTCAGGGATATGAAGCAACATGTATTTTAATGAATTACCTAATAGAAGGACTGAGCTTTGCTGAAGAAAAACAGGCATTCCTAAACTCTCTTTTAAAGATCATTCTTAAACTTCTTGAAATGGATGAAGTGGTTAGGGAATATCGGTACACAAATCTTATATCAAATATTTTTGAATACTTATACACTACAGAGCTTGATAACTACATATCTCAGCTTGGTATCCTGAAAAACATAGGAAAAACCATAATAAAAAAAGAGATTGTTGATGAACAAATAAGTAGCTCTTTTATAAAACTTTACAGAAAATATCTAAAAATACTTTATTCATTTTATCTTTCAATTACTCCTCTGGATGAATATTTTAAAAAATTTTTTATTGAAGGAGTGAATCTTGTTAAACCTGCATATGATTTTTTGTTTAAAGAAATTGAAAAAATAGTCAAAGACATTGCAGAAATTTATGATATCAACAAACTTATAGAAATTTCATCCGAATCAGAACTTCTTAGTAAGTTCATAGAACTTCCAAAAAAATTTTCAGATTCAGGTGATTCATGGAATAATCTTTGGCTCAGGATTTACTATTTATTCTGGATACTTGATAATGAGCAGCTAAAAGAAATACACGAATTTTCATTGAGGGAACTCGGTCGGGTAGTAAAAAATTTCTTATCCAGCCTTCATGAAATTGAACTACAAAATGCTCTTTCACTTTTTGATTCTTTATTTTCCCAGTTTGATAGATTCTTTTACACATTTCCTGATTCCATATTATTTTCGCTGGAAGAAATAGGGCAATCTGTCTATAAACTGGGTAACAAAGAAATTTTAAATTCTTTTATTGAAGGTCTGATTTTACTTGGATTTCATACACCTCAGTTCAAGGGTTTTTATGAAAATTACACAATAAATATCAATCGTTATCATTTGAAAAATTTAAGGCTATGGTTTGATTTAATTTCACTTAATCCATCTGAATCAAAGGATTTGATATCAGCACTCTGTATTTATCTGTTTTTTGGAGACATTCATGTAAAGGATACTGATCTATTTCAAAGAGATATTACAAAACTTCTTAATTCTGAGATTTCTCCTGTATTTTATTTAGCAAAAACTCTTCTGAAAAAAATTCCTGTTTATTTCAATGAAATAAATGCAGAGGGACAGCTGAGAGTAGTCTCAACACAGGTTGATGAAATAATTAAAAGAAAAGACCCCCTTATGCACTTCATAAGAAAGCAAATCCATGTTGAAAACAGCCCTGTTGTAATTGATTTGCTGGAGAAAGCAATAAAATTCTGGATCACAGGTGACAGAGCTCTGCTTGAAGAATATGTGCCAGAAGAGGTTCTGAAAGAGCTTAATTCAGCAAAAGAGCACTATGATGAACTTAACTATTTATTTAAAAATCTTTTAGAATCTGAAAAATTTGGTTCAATTCAAGCAATTCTTTCCGTTCCTATAGACACATTAGCAAATAAAATAAGCTTATTAAATGTATCAGAAACAGTGAAAACAAAAGCAATATTAACAGTCAGGCTTTATCAGTTATTGTATGCAAAATATAGAATAGATTGCAGGGAGCTTGAAACTTTTTTAAAAGAAACCTTTTATCTGGGACTTCCAGATGCAAGCTTTTTAATTGAAATTTTATCTGAGGATTCCTTGTATAAAAAAGTTGAGGCTACTGTAGGGTATCTTGAAAACTTAAAAAATATAATATTGTCATCAGAAAAATATGAAGCTTTTGAGGATATAACACATAAACGCCATATTGTTGCAGGGATTCCTTCTATTTCTGGAAGATACAGTGAAAAAAAGTTTAATGCACTGTCTGTTTTTTTAAGACTTGAAAATCTGCTTAACAGCCTTCTTGATGAAATTGAGCAGTCTATAGATCTCAGTTTTATTACAAGAGCCACTCTTTTTAGAATAGATAAATATCTTAAACTCTTCTGCCGTATTCTTGAACTGAATGGAATTTTTTCTCAGAAGTATGTAAATACTCTTTCAATGCTGTCTGTTGCACTTGAAATAAGAAGGTTTACGTTTTCTCAATATATGGATATTTTCAGAAATCTTGCTGAATCAGTAAGTGATATAGTGAATACTTACTGTACTGCACCATATAAAAAATGGCTTAAAAAAATCCTGATGAAATTTTCAAAAAACTTGAAAAACAATGAACTTGCAGAATTTGAACTTATCAATGCCTTATCAGAGAAATTTCTGAGAGAAATTGTAACACAGTATCCTGGTTTAAGCCAGCTTGATAGACTTATCAGCAGAATCATAAAAGCCTCATACAATCAGGCAGAAAAACTTGAATATAAACATCTTGATCTTTTAATGACATATGACCCCAAAAAAATTCTATGTGATATTTATCATCCTCATGAAGAAATCAATGACAGAATTCATCTTGGCAACAAAGGACATAATTTACTTAAACTTATCAGTAAAGGTATACCTGTACCACCAGGCTTTATTTTGACTACAGAGGTTTTCAGATGCAAGGAGGCCATAGACAATTTTGAACCTGTCAGAGAACATCTTAATAAAGAAATCTTCAAGGCTTTAAAAAAATTAGAAAACACTACAAAAAAAATCTTCGGTGATCCATCTAATCCTCTTTTAGTTTCTGTAAGAAGTGGTGGAGCAATCACAATGCCTGGAATGATGAATTCCTTTCTCAATGTAGGAATTAATGAAAAAATTATAGAAGGGCTCATAAAACAGACAGGTAAACCATGGTTTGTTTGGGATAGCTACAGAAGATTTTTACAATGCTGGGGAATGTCATTTGGAATTGATAGAGATGAATTTGATAGAATTATCAATGACTTTAAGAAAAAATATAAAGTAGAACTTAAAATTCAATTTACTCCTTCTCAGATGAGAGAAGTTGCAATGGCATACAAGGATTTTATTCTTTCAAATGGCATTTTTATAGAAGAAGAACCTCACAGACAGCTTGAAATTGCAATTTCACAGGTTTTCAACTCATGGTATTCACAAAAAGCAAAAGCATACAGAGAAATTCTTGGAATTTCTGAAGACTGGGGAACTGCTGTAGTTGTCCAGAAGATGGTCTTCGGTAATCTTGATATTAACTCAGGCTCAGGTGTTCTGTTTACAAGAAATCCTAAGGAATCCACTGATAGAGTTGTATTGTGGGGAGATTATACAACAGGAACTCAGGGAGAGGATATTGTCTCAGGGCTGGTCAAAACCTATCCAATTTCAATAGAACAGAAAATTATTGAAAGAAGAATAAATGAAAAATCTCTTGAAGAAGCCTTTCCTGAAATTTATAATTCTTTGCTGGAAATTGTAGAAAGGCTTGTTTATAAAGAAAGATGGGATCACCAGGAAATTGAGTTTACATTTGAAGGAAGGGGTAAGAATGATTTATATATTCTTCAAACAAGAGAGATGAGTTATGCTAAGCGGGAGCTTATAACAGTGTTCGTTCCAACAGAAACCCTGAATGAAAACAAACTTGGCATAGGAATAGGTGTCTGTGGAGGAGCACTTTCTGGCAGGGTTGTTTTTGATGTGGAAGATATAAAAGAATTTAAGTCTAAGGAGCCTCATGTGCCTGTCATATTTATCAGGGCAGATACTGTTCCTGACGATATAGTGCATATTGCATCTGCAGATGGGATTCTAACCGCAAGAGGAGGCTCTACTTCACATGCATCCATAATTGCTACAAAGCTTGGTAAAACTTGTGTGGTTGGGTTTTCTAAGATGACTGTTTATCAAAATGAAAAAAAATGCAGAATCGGTAAAAAAATAATCAAAAAAGGAGACTTTATAAGCATAGATGGAAGAAATGGTTTAGTTTATTTTGGAAAACATCCAACCCAGACAATTTTTCTATCATCTGGGTATTTTTAAATTGTAGGAGGTTTTAAAATGGAAGGGCAAGTTCTTGGAATCAATGGTTTGGGCAGAATAGGAAAGCTAACGCTCTGGCATCATATTGGAAGAAAACATTTTAGTCAGATAGTTGTAAATCTTGGAAGAAAAGCTGGAACATCTTTACATGATATAGCATTTTATATTGAACATGACTCCACATATGGAAGGCTTCGTAATTATCTATACGGTTATCGTTCTAAAAATGTTATAGAAAAAATTGACGAAAAAAACTCGACTCTTATAATTGATGGTACTCCAGTAAAAATTCTTACTGAAAATAGAAATCCAAAAGATATAAATTGGGGAAAGTATGGAGCAAGACTGGTAGTTGATACAACAGGAAAATTTCTTGATCCAACTCTTCCTTCAGATATAAAAGATGGTTCTGTACGAGGGCATTTTGATTCAGGTGCACACAAGATTATAGTCAGTGCTCCTTTTAAAATTAAGGATAAAACTAAAGATATCCCTGAGGATTCAGTAACAGTTATCATGGGAATTAATGAGGAGATGTATGACAGCAAAAAACATTTTATTATTTCAGGTGCATCATGTACAACAACATGTCTTGCTCATATGATGAAGCCTCTTCTTGATTATTTTGGAGCTGAAAGGATTCTGAGTGTCTCAATGGCAACTGTTCACGCTGTAACAGCATCCCAGCAGGTACTTGACAGAGTGCCTAAGACAGATGCAAAAGATTTAAGAAAAATTCGTTCAGCAATGAATAATATAATTCTTACAAGTACTGGTGCTGCAAAAACACTTGCACTTGTTCTGCCTGAAATGAAAAACATAGGCTTTATTGCTCAATCAGTAAGGGTCCCGATTGTAACAGGCTCCCTGATTATTCTTGTTGTGGCCTTCAGAGATGAAGAGGAAAATCTGATAAGTGGAGATTTAATAAATAAAATATATAAAGATGCTTCAGAGAAAGAAACCCGTGGATATTTGCTTTTTACAGAAGATCAGAAAGTATCTACAGATATAATCGGATTTTTTGGACCCGCTGCAATAATTGAAGGAAGTGAAACACATACAAGAACTGCTATGATAACACTTGATATTTCAAAAATGTGCACAGTTGGAAAACCATCTATTGATAAATTACAGATCCCTGTAACACAGGCAGTCATATATGGCTGGTATGATAACGAACTTGGTAGTTACACAAACATGCTCGGGGATTTGACTGTGAAAGTAGCTGAAGATGTTTACTAAGTCTTAGGAAATTAGCTCAACAGGTTTGTCTCTTTCAGAATCAACAATGCAAATAAAACCGAAGGGCTCCTTAAAAGGATTTAACAGTTGATGTATTTCATTGGGTGCTATATATGCAATGTCAAAATATTTTAATATTCTGTATTTTTTGCCCAGTTTGAGTTTTCCTTTACCCCTGATGCATATAACTACATGAGCATGATTATGATACTCAAGTGAAGAGCAACCACCCGGAGTTATTTCAAAGTATCTTACTTCAAATTTTATTGCGTTATTCATTACAAGCGGAAACCTTTTAATCAAAGCCCAGTTTCCTGATTCATTTTTGTATGGAATGCTTTTAATTCCGTTCCATTTACCATTTTTAAAGCGGATTATTTTGCTTTTTTTAAATTTTTTATCTGATGACAGCTCACAATAAATAAATGTCTTGCTTTTTCACAGAATCCATGATATATAATAACAAATTATTGCTAAAGGAGGATAAGTATGCTAAAAAGCATTTTCAATTTTTTCAATTCTCTTTCTTTGAGCAAAAAAGTATTTTTTATGGCTGTGGTATCAATTCTTATTGTTTACTCGGTAGTGGCAGCTGTAATCTATTTCAAGACCAAATCAAAGATTGAAAATTACAACATTAACACACTGAAAAGAGATGTTTATTTTCTGAAAGGACAGATTGCCAGCTTTGATGAAACAAGCAAGGATACCGCTGAAAAGTTCATGAAAATATTCCTATCCATGGTAACAGGAATTAAACCCGACAATGAAGTTTGCGATAGATTTACTACAATGACAGGTGGTTCTGTTGCAACAATATTTGAAAAAAGAGGAGATGACTTTTTGAGAATAGCAACATCACTTAAAAAAGAGGACGGAACCAGAGCTGTTGGAACAACTCTTGATAGAGCACATCCTGCTTATCCCTTACTTTTGAAGGGTGAAACATATACAGGTAAAGCTACCCTTTTTGGCAAAGAATACATGACAAAGTATGTTCCAGTTAAGGATGGCTCAGGGAAAGTAGCTGGTGTATATTTTATCGGCTTTGATATTTCAAATCAGATAAAAAAAATAAAGGATTATATCAGATCAATAAAAGTAGGTGAAACAGGATATGTTTATGTGCTTGATACCACAGAAAAAAATAAAGGCACACTAATAGTGCATCCTGTAAAGGAAGGACAGAATATTATTGATTCAAAAGATGCTCATGGCAGGGAGTTTATAAAAGAGATGATTGATAAAAAAGAAGGACTCATTTATTATCCATGGATTAATAAAGAAAAAGGAGAAACAAAACCGAGACAGAAAGTAGTTGTTTATACTCATTATGAGGGCTGGAAATGGCTAATTGCCTCCGGAATCTACATTGATGAAATAGCAACCGAGGTTGCAGGAATAAGAAACCTAATGTGGGGAGTAAATATAGCTGGTGCAATACTTGTTGCACTGCTTATATTTTTTGTAACTCAAAAATCATTAAATCCTATTCCGATTATGGCTTCCAGACTTGAGGAAGTATCAAGGGGTGATTTTAGCACAGTAGGATTTGGGAAAGGATACAGGGAAAGAAAAGACGAGATAGGGCTCATTGCAAGATCGGTCATAAAAGTAGAAGAGTATGTTCAGGAATTAATAAGACAAATAAAGAAATCTGTTGGTGTAACTCAATCAGTAATTGGTTCACTGGAACAAAATATAGAAAATGTGAAAACAAAAACTTCTGATCAGACATTTCTGGCCCACCAGATTGCCACCTCAGCTGAAGAAATGACACAGACTATAACAGACATTGCAAAAAATGCTGCATCTGCTTCAGATTTAGCAACAGAAAGCATGAATACCTCTCAGAATGGTCATGTACTTGCTGAAAATGCCATGAAAACAGTTCAATCAGCAAATCGTTCAACAGTTGAATTAAAGAAAACAATAAACGCACTCAATACCAGGGTGGAAGAGATTGGAGATATAGTAACCGTGATTAAAGACATAGCTGATCAGACAAACCTTCTTGCTCTGAATGCAGCAATAGAGGCTGCAAGAGCAGGAGAACAGGGTAGGGGATTTGCTGTTGTTGCAGATGAGGTGCGCAAACTTGCAGAAAGGACAATAAAAGCCACAGAGGAAATAGCAAATAAAATTACAGCGGTTCAGAATGAGTCACGTGAATCTTTAAAGAGCATGGATACTGCTGCAAAAGAGGTAGCTGAAGGCTTGAAAGCATTAAATGAAGTAAGAAAGTCTCTCAACCAAATTGCTGAGTATTCTTTGAAAGTTAAAGATCAGATAACTCAGATAGCAACAGCCACTGAGGAGCAATCTTCAGCCAGCGAAGAGGTTGCCCGTTCAGCAGAGCGTTCAAGTACTCTTTCAGAAGAAATTAAAAATACAACCGATTCTGTTATTCAGGAGATTGAAAATCTAAATAATGTAATAAAGAAACTCATAGATGCGGTCAAAGGCGTAAAGGTATAAGTGAAAGCAGTTAAACTTTACAAATTTGATGATATAAGGACTGAAGAAATACCTTTACCTGAACCTGGAGAAAGGGAAGCATTAGTTAAAGTCAAAGCATGTGGAATATGCTCTGGAGATGTGATGCCGTGGTATATTGAAAAAAAAGCTCCCCTTGTTCTTGGACACGAGATATCAGGAAAGATTGTAAAAATAGGAAAAAGCATAAAAAAAGAAATATCTCTAAAAGAAGGAGATAGGATAGCTGTACATCATCATGCTCCATGTATGAAATGTTTTTACTGTAAAAGAGGGGATTATGTTCAGTGTGATACATGGAGAAAAACAAAAATTATTCCTGGTGGGCTTGCTGAGTATATTGTTTTACCAGAAATTAATCTAAAAAATGATACCCTTAAACTCCCTAAGCAGGTTTCTTTTGAAGACGGAGCATTGATTGAACCAACAGCATGTGTTGTTAAATCATTGAAAAGGGCAAATGTAAAAAAAGGCGATACATTACTTGTGATAGGACTCGGAGTAATGGGGCAGTTACATATAATGCTTGCAAGAGCTTTCGGTGCTAAAAGAATAATAGGTGCTGATATGGTTGCTTTCAGACTTGAAAAAGCCCTTCAGGCAGGTGCAGACCATGTTATTGATGTTTCAAAGGAAGATATTTCTGAGAAGTTAAAGGAAATAACAGAAGGATTAATGCCTCAGGTGGTGATTGTAGGTCCTGGGAAAACAGATGTTATATCTGAATCTCTGAAACTTGTTTCAAGGGGAGGAACTATATTAATATTCACCCCAACACCACCTGAGGAAAGACTTACAATTTCAATAAATGATATTTACTTTAATGATATCACCATTACAACAAGCTACTCCTCAGGACCTGATGATATGAAAGAGGCTTTAAAATTTATAGAAAAGGGTATTGTAAACTCTGATTTACTCATCACACACAGGTTTCCTCTTGAAAAAGTCAAGGAGGCTTATGAAATTACAGCAAAAGCACGTGATTCATTAAAATGCTTGATTTTGTTAGATAGCTAAACTGTATTGATATCATGAAAGGACCCGCCCTCAAGGAAAGAATCATAAGCAAGATGTCAACAATAAAATTTTAGGAGGGAAGTATGGATACGGTATTATTAAGCAGGCTTCAGTTTGCCATAACTGCTGCTTTCCATTTCATCTTTGTTCCCCTTACCTTAGGACTTTCAGTTCTTGTAGCTTACATGGAAAGCAGATATGTGGCAACAGGAGACAGAGATTATTTAAGAATGGCAAAATTCTGGGGCAGGCTTTTTTTAATTAATTTTGCATTGGGAGTTGTTACAGGTATAACACTTGAATTTCAGTTTGGTATGAATTGGGCAGAGTATTCTCGATATGTAGGAGATATATTTGGTTCACCCCTTGCAATTGAAGCAACTGTAGCATTCTTCCTTGAATCAACCTTTCTTGGTGTATGGATATTCGGCTGGAATAGAATCTCACCGAGGCTTCATGCACTGTCCATATGGCTTGTTGCACTTGCCACCAATATTTCTGCGCTCTGGATATTGATTGCCAATGGCTGGATGCAGAATCCCGTGGGATATGTAATTAACAATGCCCGTGCTGAAATGGTTGATTTCTGGGCAGTTGTAACAAACCCTTATGGAATATTGAAATTCTTCCATACAATAATGTCAGGTTGGGTTGTAGCGGGATTTTTTGTGCTTGGTATATCTGCCTATCATATTTTAAGAAAAAATGAAACTGAATTCTTTAAAAAGTGTTTTAAGATTGGAGCTATCTTTGCCCTATTAAGTTCAATTTTAGTTGCTGCAGTTGGAGATTTTCATGCAAAGGAGGTTGCCAAAACTCAACCAACAAAACTTGCAGCTATGGAATCTTTATGGGAAACAACAAAGGATGCACCAATGTATCTTTTGCTTTTGCCTGATCCAGCTAATGAGAAAAATGCAGTTGAAGCTATAGGAATTCCTAAATTTTTGAGCATTCTTGCAGGACAAGACGAAATTAAGGGACTTAAAGAGTTTCCACCGCAAGATAGACCACCGGTAACACTTACTTTTATAAGTTTTAGAATAATGGTAGGACTTGGATTTTTGTTTATCCTTCTTTCTTTATTAGCTTTAGTCAAATATAAAAAAATTGAACAAAGCACCACACTCTTAAGAATTCTTCTATGGTCAATTCCTCTTCCCTACATAGCTGGACAACTTGGATGGATTGTTGCAGAAGTAGGAAGGCAACCATGGATTGTCTATGGATTATTGAGAACTTCCGAGGCTGTTTCAAAAGCAGTTGAACCTGCTCAGGTTGTGGCTTCTTTTATAGGATTTACAATTTTTTACGGTGCTTTGGGTATTATTGATATTTATCTTCTATCAAAATATGCAAGAAAAGGTCCTGAACCAAAGGAGGTGTAAAAATGGAATTTCAAATTATATGGTTTATTTTATGGGGGTTACTCTGGGCAGTTTATTTTGCCCTTGATGGCTTTGACTTTGGAGCAGGGATTCTTTATCCCTTCATCAGCAAAAGTGAAATTGACAAAAAAGCAGTATTACATGCAATAGGTCCTGTCTGGAATGGTAATGAAGTATGGCTGATTACAGCAGGAGGGGCTACCTTTGCAGCCTTTCCAACAACCTATGCCTATATGTTTAGTTATCTTTATACTCCCCTTTTAATAATACTTTTTGCTTTAATATTCAGAGGAGTAGCAGTTGAACTAAGGGGGAAATCAACATCTGAAGGAATGAAAAAATTATGGGATTTCTGGGTCTTTGCAGGAAGTTTTATTCCAGCATTACTTTTTGGTGTTGCCTTTGGAAATATTTTTATGGGACTTCCCTTTGATGACTCAGGCTACTATGGAACTCTATTCAGTCTTCTTAATCCCTATGGATTGCTTGTTGGTTTGCTCTTTCTTTTTACCTTCATAGTTCACGGTGGATTGTGGGTTTCATTAAGAGTCCCTGAAGAATTAGCTAATCGTGCTTTTACAAGAGCAAAAAAATTCTGGTATTTACAGACAATTGCTGCTGTATTATTTTTGATTTTCACAGCTGTATTTACAAATCTCTATAATAATTTTTTAAAAACACCTATATGGTTTATTGTTCCAGTTTTAGCTGTAGCTTGCCTTCTTCTTACAGGTTTTTATCTTATTAAAAATAAAAATGGAAGAGCCTTTGTATTTTCCGCTTTATTTATTATTGCATTGATTTTTAGCGGATTAGTAGGACTTTATCCTAATCTTTTACCATCCTCAATTGATCCTAAATACAGTTTTACTCTTTTTAATTCCTCATCAAGCCCTTATACTCTGAAAATCATGACAATTGTTGTAATAATCTTTGTTCCTATTGTTATTTTCTATCAGGCCTGGACATATAAAACATTCATGTATAAAATCACTGAAAGGGAACTTAAGGAGGAAGGCTATTAAGGGATTACAAATTAGAAGAGAAACAGGTTTGAGGGGAAGTTCGTGATTCATTAAAATGCTTGATTTTGTTAGATAGCTAAACTGTATTGTTTGATATTTTCTGTATAGCTTTGCTTGAAAAGTTTAATTATATTTTTGTTTCCGTAGTATTTGCCGTTAATAGTGATGAAATGTTTTGCTCTTTTTACTACAACACCGAGATTTTTTAAACCTTCAGGTGTTAATGAATACTTTTTTCTTACATTTAGAATTCTTCTTGCTGAAGTAATCCCTATTCCAGGAACCCTGACCAGTCTCTCAAAGGAAGCTTTTTGAATCTCAACAGGAAAAAGATGAATATTTTTTAATGCCCAATCAAGTTTGGGATCTATTTTTTCATCCAGAAAAGGTTTTTCCTCTGAAAGGATTTCTTCAACCTGAAATCCATAATATCTTATAAGCCAGTCAGCCTGATAAAGTCTGTGCTCTTTAATTAAAGGTGGTTTTGATATCTGGGGAAGCCTCGGATCATCATTTACTGGAATGTACGCTGAATAATAAATTCTTTTAAGTGTTAAATTTTTTTTATAAAGATGTTCACATAATTTAAGAATTTGATAGTCTGTATCAGGTGTTGCTCCCACTATTAATTGGGTTGTCTGACTTTTTGCTGCAGTTTCTCCTCTTTCTATAATTTTATTTAGATGATCAATAGTTCCAATAATAGAACTCAGCTTTTTATCTGGAGCAATTAAAGAAAGAGACTTTTCAGTTGGTAGTTCTATATTTATACTTACTCTGTCTGCATACTTTGTTGCTTCTTTAATAGAGAAATCATCAGACCCTGGAAGGATTTTTAAATGAATATATCCATTAAATTTATATTTAAGCCTCAAAATTTTTACTGTATCTATCATCATATCCATTGTTTTCTGAGCACTGCCTATAATTCCTGAGCTTAGAAATAATCCTTCAATCTGTTTTTTTCTGTAAAATTCGTAAGTTGTTCTTGCAAGCTCTTCAGGTCTCAGAATTGTCCTCTGAATATCATTTCTTTTTCTGTTTATACAGTAAGCGCAATCATTTATGCAGAAATTTGTAAGCAGTACTTTAAGAAGACGTATGCATCTACCATCAGATATCCATACATTCTGTATCCCGAATTCTGATAAACTGTCAGATTTTTTTGAAAAATTTTTTCTATCCATTGAAGATGCACATGAAACATCAAAAACTGCACTATCTGTTAAAAGAGAGAGTCTCTCATAAATATCAAAAGATTTTTTTATTAGCATAACATTACATTCTTTTTATATTTGCACCAAGCTGGCTCAATTTTTTATCAAGCTCCTCATAACCGCGGTCAAGATGATAAATTCTGTCTATAATAGTCTTTCCATCAGCAACCAGAGCTGCAAGCACAAGAGATGCTGATGCTCTCAAATCTGTAGCCATAACTGGAGCACCTTTTAATTTTTTAACTCCTCTAACTGTGGCAGAATTGCCTTCTACTGTGATGTCAGCTCCCATTCTTCTGAGTTCAGCAACATGCATGAATCTGTTTTCAAATATAGTTTCTTTTATAACTGAAGTTCCATTTGCAACTGTCATCATTGCCATAAACTGTGCCTGCATATCAGTTGGAAATCCCGGGTATGGCATTGTTTTTATATCAACTGACTGCAGTTCTGCGGGACCTATCACCTTTAAGCCTTTTTTTATTTTCCTAAAACTCACTCCTGCATCCTTCATCTTTAAAACTACAGCATAAAGATGCTCTGTTGTACAACCTCTTAAAATTACCTCACCACCAGTAAGCCCAGCTGCTGCCATGAATGTACCAGCCTCTATCCTGTCAGGTATAATTTCATATTCTTCGGGAGGCTTAAGCTCATTTACTCCTTCTATTTCTATAATACTTGTGCCTGCACCACTTATCTTTGCACCCATTGATCTGAGATAATTTGCAAGATCAACAACTTCTGGTTCTTTTGCTGAATTTTCTATAATTGTGCTTCCTCTGGCTAAAGTGGCTGCCATCATTAGATTTTCTGTTCCTGTTACAGTTGGGATATCAAAATATATCCTTGCACCCTTAAGTCTTTGAGCTTTTGCAATAATGTATCCTCCTTCAAGGGATATTTTTGCTCCCATCTTTTCAAGTCCGCTAATGTGAAGATTTACAGGTCTTGCACCAATTGCACATCCTCCGGGCAGAGATACCTTTGCTCTGCCAAATCTTGCAACAAGCGGACCAAGCACAAGAATTGATGCTCGCATTGTTTTAACAAGCTCATATGGTGCTTCAAATTTATTAATCTTTGTTGTATCAATTCTACACAGATCATCAAATTTAACACACCCACCCATTATTTTTATGAGCTCAATCATGGTAAAAACATCTCTTAATCGGGGGATTCTCTTAAGAATATGCAGTCCAGGAGCTAAAAGTGTGGATGCCATAATTGGAAGAGCTGCATTTTTTGCACCACTTATTATTACTTCGCCTTTTAAAGGAGTCCCTCCGTAAATTAGTAGCTTATCCATCTTAAATATATTAAACTAAAATAAGGAGATAAAAAAATATGTTAACAATTGATGATGTAATTAGCAAAGTACTGCTGTACAGACCTAAGGCAAATGTTGAACTTATAAGAAAAGCTTATATTTTTTCAAATGAGGCTCATTGTGCACAAAAAAGAAAAGAAGGCATTCCATATATTTATCATCCTCTGGCAGTTGCAGATATACTTGCTCAGATGAAGCTTGACTCCACCACCATTGTAGCAGGACTTCTTCATGATACTGTGGAAGATGCTGAAATGAGCATTGATGAGATTAAGGAATTGTTCAATCCCGAGGTTGCATTTCTTGTAGACTCAGTTACAAAATTGAGCAAGCTTGACTTTGCAACTCTGGAAGAGGTAAAGGCAGAAAGCTTCAGAAAAATGTTTCTTGCAATGTCTAAAGATATAAGAGTGATTTTAATAAAATTTGCTGATAGACTGCATAATATGAGAACAATAGAGTTCCTTCCACCTGAAAAACAAAAAAGAATTGCAAAAGAAACACTTGAAATATATGCTCCACTCGCAAACAGACTTGGTATAGGGTGGATGAGAAATGAATTTGAAGATCTCGCATTTAGGGTTCTTTATCCAGAAGAATATAATGAACTTGTCAAGAAGGTGGCAAAAAGAAAAGAAGAACAGCAGGCATATATTGACAGTATTATAAAAATACTTTCTGAAAAAATTACGGAAATGAAAATACCTTTTAAAATCTTTGGAAGGGCAAAACATTACTACGGAATTTATCAAAAAATGATAAAACAAAAGATCACTTTTGAACAGGTTTATGATGTAATAGGGATAAGAATCATTACAGATACTGTTACACACTGTTATGATATTCTCGGAATAATTCATTCCTTATGGACATTAATACCAGGCAGATTTAAAGATTTTATCAGTCTTCCAAAATCAAATTACTATCAATCTCTCCATACAACTGTCATAGGACCAGCAGGTGAAAGAGTTGAGTTCCAAATAAGAACAGAAGAGATGGATATAATCGCAGAGGAAGGTATAGCAGCACACTGGAGATATAAAGAAAGAAAAGACCTCTCAGAAAGGGAAGCAAAGCTTGTTTCATGGCTCAGAGACCTTATTAAAGAAATTTCTGATCCCAGGGAACTTCTTGATGCTGTAAAAGCAGAAGTTATGCCAGACACAATTTATGTATTTACACCTAAGGGAGATGTAAAGGAGCTTCCTCAAGCCTCTACTCCTGTTGATTTTGCATATGCAATTCACTCTGAAGTTGGAGCAAAATGCGCGGGAGCAAAAGTTAATGGAAGAATAGTTCCGCTTAATTATCAGCTTCAAAGTGGTGATGTTGTAGAAATAATAACAAGCCCTCATCAGAAACCAAGAAAGGACTGGTTGCAATTTGTTGTTACACAGAGAGCAAGAAGTAGAATAAAATATTTTTTACGACAGGAAGAAAGACAGCAGGGTATAGAAATAGGAAAACAGTTGCTTGAGGCAGAGTTGCGTAAACACGGATTACAGCCATCAATTCTTAAAACAGAAAGGCTTGATGAAGTCCTTGAATCTTTCACAGTTCAGTCTTTTGAGGATCTATGTCTTCTCATAGGACATGGTAAAATATCTGTTCATCAGGTTGTCAATAAAATATATCCTGAGAGTGCTCAGGAAGTTGTAATCCCAAAGAAAATATCTTCAAAAAGAGAATATAAACAGTTTATTTCACTTAAGGGAGTAGATGATGTTCTGTATCATATTGCAAAATGCTGTATGCCTGTACCTGGTGATGAAATAATAGGTTTTATTACAAGAGGTAAGGGTATTTCAGTTCATAGAAAAGATTGCATAAATATAAAATATATGGATCAACAAAGGCTAATAGAAGTTTTCTGGACAACTGATGATACTACAAGATTTCCTACAAAAATAAGCATTGAATGTATTGATAAACCGGGTGTTCTTGCAACCCTTACAAGTCTTCTTTCAGCAAACCATGTCAACATTACTGCTGTAAAGGCAAACTCAACAGCTGATAAGAGGGCTTTAATTGATTTTACAATTGAAGTAAAGGACAGCTTCCATCTTTCAGATATAATTAATAAGATATCTCAGGTCAATGAAGTAATCTCAGTAAAAAGATAAATCCAGCTTTATAATACCCTGCCTTAATATTTCTGGTGGTTCTACTGTTGCATCAACAATTGTTGAAGGTTTGCCAGGAAGTTTTCCTCCATCAATTATAAGATCAATGTTGTCTTCATCTTTGAAGTATTTTAACACAGTCTCCATGCAGTCAGCTGCCGGATAACCTGATATATTCGCAGAAGTCGCTGTGATCGGGAATGAAGAAACCTTAATAAGTTTAAACGCAAATGATTCACCCGGCATTCTTACCGCAACCTTACCATTCTTTTTAATTCTTGAAGAAAGATTTTTTTTTGCAGGTAAAACAATAGTTAG
>CAZDXM010000077.1:0-17061 GCA_964509535.1 uncultured Thermodesulfovibrio sp.
ACCTACTTCTTCCTGAATCTGCTGAAGAACATGAATCAGAACAGCTCTCTTTTTCCCCTCTTCTGAAAGAATTTCACCTATATCACCTGCAGTGCTTTCTATATTTAAATTTTCAATCATTTTAATATAATACTAACTCCAGCCAAAAAATTTGTCAACAGTTTTTAAAAATTTTTTTCATAAATTTATTAACATCTTAAATATCTATATGGTAAAATAAAAACCTAAATCTTTTTGAGAGGTGGGCTATGGAAAGAGTTGAGATCAGATGGCATGGGAGGGGAGGGCAGGGAACTGTTACTGCTGCAAAAGTTTTTGCTGATGCCTGTTTGAGTGATGGTGGATATGTTCAGGCATTTCCAGAGTATGGACCTGAAAGGGCAGGAGCACCTCTCAGGGTTTACAATAGAATCAGTTCTAAGGAGTTGAGAATGCACTGCCCTGTTACCCATCCAGATGTTGTGGTTGTTGTTGATCCAACTTTAATAGAAACTATTGATGTTACAGAAGGTGCAAAGGATGATGCCAAATTTATAGTAAATTCATCAAAGGATCCTTCAGAGATAAGAGAAAAACTCAAATTAAAGTCTACCCAAAAACTCTATGTTGTTGATGCAACAAAAATTGCAATTGAAAGTTTTGGAAGACCTATGCCCAACTCTCCGATGGTTGGAGCTTTAAACAGAGTTACAGGTCTGGTTAGCCTTGAAACCTTGCTTGAAGATGTTAAAAAAAGTTTCGGGAAAAAATTTTCTCAAAAAATAATTGATGGTAATCTTATTGCAGTAAAGAGAGGATATGAGGAGGTAAAAGAGGGATGATAGGCTGGAAAAGGATACCACCAGGCATGATTATTTTAGAGCCAGGGAATGCATTAAATTTTAAAACAGGCTCATGGAGAGTATTTAAACCTCGCTGGATAGAAGAAAACTGCATTCACTGTCTTCTTTGCTGGCTTTACTGCCCAGATAATTCAGTAAAAGTTCAGAATGGTAAGATGCAGGGTTTTGATTATGATTACTGCAAGGGATGCGGAATCTGTGCAACAGAATGCCCCGGTAAAAAGGGCAACAAGGCAATTATCATGGAAGAGGAGGCTAAATAATGGCAAAAGTTGTAGCGGCAACAGGAAATGAAGCTGTAGCAAATGCCTTCCGTCAGATAGAACCTGATGTATGTGCAGCTTATCCAATAACCCCTCAGACAGAGCTTATGCAGAGATTTTCATCTTTTGTTTCAGATGGAAAGGTAAAAACAGAGATGATCCTTGTGGAAAGCGAACATTCTGCCATGAGTGCCTGTGTTGGTGCCGCAGCAGCAGGTGGAAGGGTTGCAACTGCAACAGCTTCTCAGGGGCTTGCTTTAATGTGGGAGATTTTGTTTATTGCTTCAGGATTCAGGCTTCCTATTGTAATGCCTGTTGTAAACAGGGCTCTTTCTGCTCCAATAAACATTCACTGTGACCACTCAGATGCAATGGGTGCAAGGGACAGTGGATGGATTCAACTATGGAGTGAAAATGCTCAGGAAGCTTATGATAACACTATTCAGGCATTCAGAATTGCTGAACACATGGATATAAGGCTTCCTGTAATGGTATGCTATGATGGCTTCATAATAAGCCATTCAATAGAGCGAATTGAGTATCTTGACGATGAGGTTGTAAAAGATTTTGTTGGAGAATACAAGCCTCTTTATCCACTTCTTGATGTTGATAATCCGAAAAGCTATGGCCCTTTGATTTTAACTGATTTATACCATGAAGTAAGAAAAGCACATGCAGAGGTTTATAAAAAGGTGCCAAAAGTTGTTCTGGAAGTTGCAAAGGATTTTGAAAAAATATCTGGCAGAAAATATGGACTCTTTGAATCCTACAGGCTTGATGATGCAGAAATTGGCATTGTTATTTTAAATTCAGCAGCTGGAACAACAAAAGATGTAATAGACGAATACAGAGAAAAGGGTGTAAAAGTTGGACTTCTAAAGCCAAGACTTTTCAGACCTTTTCCTTATGAAGAGATAGGTAATGCTCTTAAACACTTGAAAGCAGTATGCGTTCTTGACAGAGCAGATGCATTTGGTGGCTCTTTTGGTCCTCTTTATCTTGATATTGCTACAAGTTTATGCAATTTCAACAAGAAACCTTTACTCATTAATAGAATATACGGACTTGGAGGAAGGGATTACATGCCAGAGCATGCAGAGGAGGTTATAGAAGAATTAAAGAAAATTGCAAAAACAGGAGAAATAAAAATTTTAAAGGAATACATAGGAGTGAGGGAGTGATATGGCGACACCGCTTAATTTAAAGGAGCTGTCAAAAAAGGAATTAAGATTTACTGCAGGACATCGTTTATGTGCAGGATGTGCTGCACCAACTGTAGTTAAAATGATACTTCTTGCTGCCTGTGACTATCCCGTTGTTGTAGCATCTGCTACAGGATGTCTTGAGGTATCTTCATGTATATCAACATACACTGCATGGAAGGTGCCCTGGATCCACAATGCCTTTGAAAATGCTGCAGCAACAATGAGCGGCGTTGAAACAATGTACAGAGCATTAAAAAAACAGGGTAAAATTGACAAAGATATAAAATTTATTGCAATTAGTGGAGATGGTGGAACCTATGATATAGGACTTCAGAGTCTTTCCGGTGCAATGGAGCGCTGGCATAACATGCTTTATATATGTTATGACAACGGAGCATATATGAATACAGGAATTCAGCGTTCAGGTGCAACACCAACATATGCTAATACAACAACATGTCCTGTGGGTTCTGTTATTTCAGGAAAGCCCCAGCAGAGAAAGGATTTAACAAGAATTATGGCTGCTCACGGAATTCCATATGTTGCACAGGCTTCTCCAAGTCACTGGGTGGACTTAATGAAAAAGGTAAGAAAAGCCCTTGAATTTGAAGGTCCTAAATTTATAAATGTTTTCACACCATGCAATCGTGGATGGAGAACAGGGACCGATGATGCAATTCTAATTAGCAGAGTAGCTGTTGAGACATGTTTCTGGCCCCTTTATGAAGTTGAAGACGGAGTCACGAAGATTACATTTAAACCAAAAGAGAAAAAACCTGTTATAGAGTTTCTCAAACTTCAGGGTAGATTCAGACATCTCTTTGAACCAGGAAAGGAAAGACTTATTGAACAAATTCAGCATATGGTAGATAAATACTGGGAAAAACTTTTAAAAGAAGAAGAATTGACAGCTTCAAAGGTTGAGTTTGTACACGGTGAGTAGTGCACTTTTAATCATAGATATGCTGAATGATTTTGTGAGGGAAGGAGCACCTCTTTGTGTTCCAAAAACAAAAGATGTGATCCCATTTATAAAGGCAGAGATACAAAAGGCAAAAGCTGAAGGTATTCCTGTAATTTATGTATGTGACAGCCATGAACCAGATGATTCTGAGTTTTTCCGTTTTGGCTGGCCTCCGCATGCAATAAAAGGAACCGAAGGAGCTAAGGTTATATCTGAGCTTGCACCTTCCCAGCAAGATCACATTATTTATAAAAAAACATATTCAGGATTTTACAATACCAAGCTTGATGAGTTGCTTAAAAGACTTAAAATAAAGAAACTTATAATCACAGGATGTGTGACACATATATGTATTCTTTTTACAGTTTCAGATGCTGTGCTGAGAGGTTATGAAGTTGAGATTCCTGAAAACTGTGTGGCAGGACTTGATGAGGATGATCACAGGGCAGCATTAAGAATTATGAAGAATGTTTTTGGAGTAACTGTTAGATAATGTTTCATATTGCGAATTATGATGAAATAATTAAAGGTAAAGTCACAGATGTTTATTTTGAAAGAACACTGAAGATTCTCAAACAAAAAGGAATAAACCCTTCTGTAAAAGCAGAGGTAGTTGCTAAAAGTTTTCCAGCAGAATGGAAGTGGGCAGTTTTTGCAGGGCTTCATGAAGCCCTGCAACTTTTGAAAAATCTGCCGGTTAAAGTTAGAGCAATTCCTGAAGGAAGTATATTTTACCCATTTGAGCCTGTTATTGAGATTGAAGGTAGATATCAGGATTTCTGCATTTATGAAACAGCACTTCTTGGTTTTTTATGCCAGGCAACAGGAATTGCTACAAAAGCTGCAAGACTGAGAAGACTTGCTCAGGACAAAACTATTATAAGTTTTGGAGCAAGAAGAATGCATCCAGCAATTGCACCCATGATTGAAAGAGCAGCTTATATTGGAGGATGCGATGGAGTTGCAACTGTGATAGCAGCAGAACTTATAGGGCTGAGACCATCAGGGACAATGCCACATGCCCTGATTTTATGCATGGGTTCCACAGTGGATGCTGCCAGAGCATTTGATGAAGTTATAGAAAAAGATGTCCCAAGAATAGTACTTATTGATACATTTCAGGATGAAAAATTTGAGTGCATTAATGTTGCTATGGCAATGGGAGAGAAAATTTTTGGTGTAAGATTTGATACTCCTTCATCAAGAAAAGGCAATTTTTATCAGCTTCTCAAAGAATGTCGCTGGGAGCTTGATATTAAAGGATTTAAAAATATAAAGATTTTTGTGAGCGGAGGGATTGATGAAGAGTATATTTTGCAACTTAATGAAATTGTTGATGGTTACGGAATAGGAACAGCTATAAGCAATGCTCCCACAATTGATTTTTCACTTGATATTGTTGAGATTGAAGGCAGACAGATAGCAAAAAGAGGGAAACTTTCTGGTAGTAAAAAAGTTTTCAGATGCAACAAATGTTTAAAAGGAGAAGTGGTCTTTTATAATGAGGAATTGGAATTAAAGGAATGCTCATGTGGAGGAATGTTTCAGGAAATACTTAAACCTGTTAATTATGATGAAATTCCAACAGTTCATGAAATAAGAACAAAAGTTCTTGAACAAATAAGAAATATCGTATTATAAGTAACTTTTATGGTCTTTTTAAAAATATTTAATCAAATCTCTCTTGACATTAATAATTAAGTGTGCTATTCTATTCCTAATTTTTTTGGTGGAGGATCTATGAACGCTGAAGTTTATTTGCCTTCTGAATATTTACCCGTCCTGATAGTAATTTTAATTTCACTTTTTATCGGTGTTGTTCTCATTTATATAGGTGCAATTTTAGGCAGACCTAAAAATCCATATTCATTAAAATTGACTCCCTACGAATGCGGAATTCCAGCAGTGGGAGACACAAGGGAAAGATTTAATGTAAAGTTTTATATTGTAGCTATTATTTTTGTTATATTTGATGTTGAAACTGTTTTTTTATATCCCTGGGCACTTGTATATAAACATATTGGTCTTTATGCTCTGATTGAGATGATTCTTTTCATAGTTATTTTGTTCCTTGGTTATATATATGCTCTTGGAAAAGAAGCATTTAAATGGAGGTAATATGGCGATAATTCTTGACACACTAACAGAACCTGTTGAAGTAGAGAAAGGAGTTAAGGTTGTTCCAGCAGCCAATACAATAATAATGCCTTTAAGAAAGCTTGCAAGCTGGGGCAGGCTTTCTTCTCTTTGGCCAATAACATTCGGACTTGCCTGCTGTGCTATAGAGATGATGGCAACAGGTGCGTCACACTATGATCTTGACAGGTTTGGAATAATTTTCAGGGCCTCACCAAGGCAGTCAGATGTAATGATAATTGCAGGAACGGTAACAAAAAAGATGGCACCAGTTATAGTTAATCTTTATCATCAGATGGCAGAACCGAGATGGGTTATAGCTATGGGAAGCTGTGCTTGCAGTGGTGGTGTTTTCAATACATACAGCACTGTTCAAGGAGTTGACTCCTTTCTTCCTGTTGATGTTTATATTCCAGGATGTCCTCCAAGACCTGAGGCTTTAATTGAAGGAATCAGAAAGCTACAGCAGAAAATAAGAGAGGAGGCGAAAAGAAGAGGATAATGGAATGTAAAGAAATAATAAATACCCTCAAGGATAATTTTCCTGAACAAATCTTATGGATTACCCTATTCAGAAGTGATTGCTCAATAACCATAAAAAGAGATAAAGCAAAAGAGATTTTAAAGTTTCTCAAAGAAAATGAAGACCTGAATTTTGATTATTTAATTGATTTAACTGCTGTGGATTACAAGGATATAAAACAACCCCGCTTTAATGTTGTTTATCATCTTATGTCAGTTAAACATGGACATAGAATAAGAATAAAGGTAGAAGTTCCTGAAGAGGATTGCTGGGTAGAAACTGTATCAGATTTGTGGGCAACTGCAAACTGGCATGAAAGAGAGTGCTTTGATATGTTTGGAATTCAATTCAATGGACATCCTGACCTCAGAAGAATCCTGCTACCTGAGGACTGGGAGGGTTATCCTTTAAGAAAGGATTATCCTGTGCAGAGTGAACTCGGAGAAAAAGAATGGAAGCCTTTTAAAGAAATTATAGAGTCTGTTGGGGAGTGAAAGGAATATGAAAAGAACTGTAGAAAGAGATATAGTTCATACTAAAGAACTTATTGTGAATATGGGACCTCAGCATCCCGCAACTCACGGAGTGCTGAGACTGGTTCTGGAAGTTGAAGGAGAAAGAATAGTTAAATGCACACCATATGTTGGATATCTTCACAGAGGCATAGAAAAGCTTTCTGAAAACCTGCCATATGTTTCAGTCCTTCCATTAACTGACAGAATGGACTATCTTGCAAGCATGGTTAACAATATAGGATACTGTGTAGCAATTGAAAAGTTACTTGGAATTCAGGTTCCTGAAAGAGCAAAGTTTATCAGAACAATGATGGCTGAGATGTCAAGAATTTGCAGCCACCTCGTCTGGATAGCAACGCATGCCCTTGATATTGGTGCAATGACTGTATTTCTGTATGCATTCAGGGATAGAGAAGTTTTTCTTGATCTTTTTGAAATGGTCACTGGAGCCCGTCTTACTGTCAGTTATCCAAGAATTGGAGGGGTAAGATGTGATGTAAACAACGAGTTTCTTGATAAGCTTTATAATTTTATTGATAAATTTCCAAAACATGTTGAAGAATATGAAGTTTTAATAGACCGCAACAGGGTCTGGCTAAGAAGAACAAAGAATGTTGGTGTTATAACAGCAGAGGAGGCGATTAACTGGGGGCTGACCGGTCCCACACTCAGAGGCTCAGGAGTTTATTATGATGTAAGGAAGTTTTTCCCATATGATGCTTATGACAGAGTAGATTTTGAAGTTCCTCTCGGTAAAAATGGTGATGTGTATGACAGGTATCGTTGCAGGATGCTTGAGTTCAGACAGTCAGCAAGAATTATAAAACAATGTATAGAGAAGCTTCCAGAAGGTCCAATCCTTGCTGAGGAGGCTCTAAAAATAAGAATGCCAACCGCTGCTGTTAAGATTGATAAAAAAGATATAGAGGTTGCTCTTTATATAGAAGATAAATCCATAGAAGAGTTTGTTCAGAAATATCCTGAAGTGTATGCATCAGTTGAAGCACCTAAGGGAGAGCTCGGGTTTTATGTTGTTTGTGATGGAACTGCAAAGCCTTACAGACTTAGATTGAGAGCTCCTTCTTTTGTTCATGCAGGAGCTTTACCAAAGCTTTGTGAAGGTGGACTTGTAGCAGATGTTATTGCAAATATAGGAACCATAGATCTTGTTTTAGGGGAGTGTGACAGATGACCGAGTTTTTGATAAGAGTGATAATAACAGCAATTATAGCTCTTGTTTATTTTGGAATTCTGCTCCTTCATGTTGCATACGCAACATATTTTGAAAGAAAAGTTATAGGACACATTCAGATGAGACTGGGACCTATGGTTGTTGGACCTCATGGACTTCTTCAGCCAATTGCTGATATGGTTAAGTTAGTTTTCAAGGAAGATGTTATTCCCTCTCAGGTTGACAGGGTTATATTCAGGATAGCTCCTCTTATAAGTCTGGTTGCTGCTATGACAACATTCTCTGTAATTCCTGTAAATCAGGGCTGGTATATTGGTGATATAAATGTAGGATTATTATTTGTTCTCGGTATTGCAGGATTGGGAACATATGGATTAATTCTTGCTGGATGGTCATCAAATTCCAAGTATGCATTTTTAGGTGGACTTCGTTCAGCAGCGCAGATGATAAGTTATGAAGTTTCTTTAGGTCTAAGCATAGTTGGAGTTATTCTTCTGGCAGAGTCATTCAATCTTACAGAGATAGTTCAGAAACAGCAGCAGTACTGGCATGGAATGTTTTTAATTCCTCAGTTTGTTGCTTATTTTATCTTTATTGTTGCAATGTTTGCAGAGACAAACAGAGTACCCTTTGACCTGCCTGAGGCAGAAAGTGAGCTTGTAGCAGGATATTTTGTTGAGTATTCTGGAATGAGATTTGGTCTATTCT
Source organism: uncultured Thermodesulfovibrio sp. (assembly GCA_964509535.1). Lineage (GTDB taxonomy): Bacteria > Nitrospirota > Thermodesulfovibrionia > Thermodesulfovibrionales > Thermodesulfovibrionaceae > Thermodesulfovibrio. The sequence continues at coordinate 8,349 of CAZDXM010000077.1, forward strand.
ATCTTTCTGAGTATCTTGCAATGTTCTGCATGTCTGCTTTAGCTACAATATGTTTCTGGGGTGGCTGGACAATACCTCCAGTGCTTCTTAAGGCATGGCCATGGCTTGGTAACATCCCTGGTATTGTATGGTTTCTTTTAAAGGTTTACTTTCATATATTCCTGTTTTACTGGATTAGAGGAACTCTGCCAAGATACAGGTATGACCAGTTAATGTCAATTGGATGGAAGGTTTTGGTGCCATTGGCACTTTTAAATATAGTTGTAACATCAATTATTAAGTACATTTTTTAAAAGGATAGGGCTATGACAGTTAAAGAAATACTGAACAAGGCTTTAATGGTTGAAATCCTTAAGGGGCTGAATCAGACATTGAAAACTCTTGTAAGCAAAGCTGTAACTATCCAGTATCCTTTTGAAAAGAGAAAGGTATGGCCCGGATTCAGAGGAAAACATGCAATGGTCAGGGATCCTAAAACAGGAAAAGACAAATGCATTGGTTGCATGACCTGTGCAAGAGTATGTCCTGCACAGTGTATTACAGTAAAAAGAGAAAAAATTGAGAATAAAATGGTTGTTACAGAGTATAAGATTGATGCTTCAAGATGCATTTTTTGTGCATACTGTGTTGAAGCATGTCCAACATGTGCTCTTGTATTAACTGAGAATTATGAGTATTCGGTTTATTCAAGGGATGAATTAATTTTTGACAAAGAACTGCTTCTTAAAAACTGGGATGATTTTGTGCAGACATGGCCTGAAGACACATATTTTAACAAGTTCTGGCAGCCTTCTGGAATTGATCCAAAGAGATGGCCAAAGACAAAACAGGAACAAAAACCTATTCCTTTAAGAGGTGCGGCATTGATAGAGCAGAAGGAAGCTGTTAAGGAGGAAAAAGATGAAACCGGCAACAGTTGAGTTAATTTTCTTCATCTATTTCTTTGTAGCATTAACAACATTGAGTGTGCTTGTGGTTACAGCAAGAAAGATAATACATAATGCTGTTTTTCTTCTAATGTTTCTTATAAACACAGCAGCAGTATTTCTTTTTCTTAAAGCTGAGTTTTTGATGGTTATCCAGATAATAGTTTATGTTGGAGGAGTGCTTGCTTTGTATGTTTTTGCAATAATGATAATGAATATTAAGGAAGAGTTAAAGCACAATAAATACATAAAATTTTATGGATTCGGACTTCTAATAGGTACAGCTTTGTTTTTAGGATTGGTTTATTTTGTAAAAGATGCGGTACAGATTGGTCAGTTACTGCCAAAACTTGATTCAAGTTATCTGGGTAAGCTTCTTTATTCATATTATCTGCTACCCTTTGAGATACTTTCATTAGTTCTTCTTATTGCTCTTGTTGGTGGAATCATGCTTGCCAAAAAACTACCAAAGGAGGAGAAATGATACCTCTACACTACTACCTCATACTCAGTTCAGTTATCTTTTCAATAGGTCTTGTGGGATTTATTATTAGAAGAGACTTAATTGTGATGCTTATGTGTCTTGAACTGATGTTTAATGCAGTAAATATAAGTTTTGTTGCATTCAGTTGCTACAATGGCAGTTTAACAGGACAGGTTTTCACATTATTTTCAATAGGTGTTGCTGCATCAGAAGCTGCTATAGGTCTTGCTATTGTTCTTGCAATATTTAGAAATATTTCTGCTGTTCATACAGATGAAATTACTCAACTGAGGGGTTAAGATGGAAAAGTACTATATATTGATACTTCTTTTCCCATTAGCAGGATTTCTTTTTAACATTCTTATAGGTAGATTTGTATCACCAAAAGCAGTAAGCTGGGCTGGTGTTCTTTCAATCTTAGGCTCTCTTGTGGTTGCGTTAGTGGCTATTGCTCAGGTTTTTTCAGGAAAGACTATTGAATATAACATCTATACATGGATACTCTCAGATGATTTAAAGATAAGCTTTGGCTATCTTATAGATCAGCTTACAGCTGTAATGCTTTTTGTAGTATGTTTTGTTGGCTGGCTTATTCATGTTTACTCTGTTGGATACATGCATGGGGACCCGGGCTATCCAAGATATTTTGCCTATCTTAATCTTTTCGTGTTTTCGATGCTCATGCTTGTAATGGGAAACAATCTTGTTCAACTTTATTTTGGATGGGAAGCAGTTGGACTCTGCTCTTACTTTCTCATTGGCTTCTGGTATCATAAGAAAACAGCCGCAGATGCGGGCAAAAAAGCTTTTATTGTTAACAGGATAGGAGATTTTGGTTTTGCACTCGGAATATTTCTCCTGTTTATAAATGTTTATGCTTTGAATTATACTGATGTTTTTCCAAAAATTCCCGGGCTTCAGGGACAGACAGTAAACATACTTGGCTGGAATGTTGATTTAATTACTCTTATTGCACTTTTACTTTTCTGTGGTGCTGTGGGAAAATCTGCCCAGATTCCACTGTATGTATGGCTTCCGGATGCAATGGAAGGTCCCACACCTGTGAGTGCTCTTATCCATGCTGCTACAATGGTTACTGCTGGTGTATTTATGGTTTCAAGGCTAAATCCTATTTACAATCTTTCTGAAGTTGCACTGGCAGTTGTTGCAATTATAGGTTGTGTGACGAGCTTCTTTGCAGCAACAATAGGACTTGTTCAGAGGGATATGAAGAGAATTATTGCTTACTCAACAATAAGCCAGATTGGATACATGTTTCTTGGTTGTGGAGTTGCTGCCTATGGGGCAGGAATATTTCATCTTTACACTCATGGATTTTTTAAAGCACTACTGTTTTTGTGTGCGGGAAGTGTAATGCACGCAATGGCAGGTGAGCTTGATATTTATAAAATGGGTGGATTGAAAAAGAAGATGCCAATTACATATATTACCTTCCTGATAGCTGCGCTTACAATATCTGGAATACCTGGGCTTTCAGGATTTTTCAGTAAGGATGAAATTTTATGGTTTACCTATGCCTGTGGAAAGCCATATGGTAAATTTTTATGGATACTTGGAACAATAACAGCAGCTCTTACTGCTTTTTATACATTCAGAATTCTTTTTGTTGCATTTCATGGAAAATTCAGAGGTTCTGAAGAGCAGTTCAAGCATGTTCATGAATCCCCTCCAATAATGACAATACCGTTAATAGTTCTTGCAATTGGTTCAATACTTGTTGGTTACTTCTCTGTACCGCATTTTCTTGAACCAGTTGTTGGTGAACCAGTTGTTACAGTTCCTCATGAGCAGGAAAGATTTGTCATGATTGTATCAATTATTGCAGGGCTGACAGGAATATTTATTGCATGGTACATGTATATTTCTAATCCTGCTTTTCCAGAAAGACTTACACAGCGATTTTCAGGTATTTTCAAAGTGCTATGGAACAAATACTATGTTGATGAACTTTACAGCTTCCTTTTTGTAAAGCCTGCATTATGGTTTGCAGATAAATTTATTGAGGTATTTACAGACATCAAGATCATTGAAGGAATAGTGAATGGCATTCCAAATTTCTGTTACAGAGTTGGCTCATGGGTCAGACAGGTTCAGACAGGATATCTGCAGCAGTATGCGATTTACATGATAATTGGAATTTGCATTTTCATTTTAATAATTCTGAGCATGTGAGGTTAAAAAATGCATGAACAGGTAGTAGTTAACAGTGGCATGAAAACAGAGCTAAGAAAACACTGTTTGATTTCTCTTTTACTTGTTATTCTTGTTGGTGGTGCAATAATTGTTTCAGGGATTTTTGCTAATAGTGTAAAGTATCCTGTTCTTACTACTTTAATATTCTTTCCCGTAGCTGGTGCAGCTTTTATTGCAATTTTGCCGAGAGCACAGGAGGAGTTAATTAAATTTTTTGCTCTTGTTGTTTCAATAATAGAGTTTATCCTGAGTGTTCCGCTTTATATCTCCTTTGACAGGGCAACTGCCCAGATGCAGTTCAGAGAGGAAGCTTTATGGATTCCACAGTGGGGTATAAAGTATTCTCTGGGAGTTGATGGAATAAGTGTTCTATTCATTCTTCTAAGCAGTCTTCTTACCATTCTTTGTGTAACGGTTTCCTGGAAAGAAATAGATAAAAAAATAAAAGAGTTTTATGCTGCAGTTCTTCTTACACACGCAGGAATGATCGGAGTTTTCATGAGCCTTGATATATTCCTTTTCTATATATTCTGGGAAGCAATGCTTATTCCTATGTATCTTATTATTGGAGTATGGGGTGGACCGAGAAGAATTTACTCAGCTATAAAGTTCTTTCTTTATACATTTCTCGGAAGCGTGCTCATGCTTGTTGGAATCCTTGTTCTTTACTTCCATACAGGAACATCAGATATTCTGAACCTGATGAAAATTCCATATCCATATAAAATGCAACTCTGGTTATTCTGGGCATTCTTTGCAGCTTTTGCTGTGAAGGTTCCGATGTGGCCGGTGCACACCTGGCTTCCAGATGCTCATACAGAGGCACCTACTGCAGGAAGTGTTATTCTTGCTGGAATTCTTATTAAAATGGGAGCATACGGATTCCTGAGATTCAATCTTCCAATGTTTCCGGAGGCTACACTTGCAATGAAACCATTCATGATGATTCTTTCTGTGATAGCCATAATATACGGTGCTTTAATTTGTCTGATTCAGAGGGATCTTAAGCGTCTCATTGCCTATAGTTCTGTAAGCCACATGGGATTTGTAACCTTGGGTATTTTTGCACTCAATCAGCAGGGAATTCAGGGTGGAATTCTGCAGATGATAAATCATGGAATTGTTACAGGAGCTCTGTTTTTATGCGTAGGAATAGTTTATCAAAGAACACATACCAGACTGATTGTTCATTATGGAGGAGTAGCTACTGTTATGCCTGCTTATTCTGCATTTTTCATGGCTTTCACTCTTGCTTCAGTAGGACTTCCTGGAACAAACGGTTTCATTGGCGAGTTTTTGATACTTCTTGGAACATTCAGGGCATGGAAGCTTATGTGTGTACTTGCTGCTACTGCCTTAATTATTGGTGCGGCTTATATGCTCTGGCTGTATCAGAAGGTTTTCTTTGAGAAAACAAATCCTGAATTTATACATCATATTCAGGGTTACGGTGACTTGAATGCAAGAGAGATTGTTACACTGCTTCCACTGGTTGCTGCTGTACTCTGGATAGGCTTTTATCCAAATGCTCTTTTGAGCTTTATGGACAGCTCTGTAAAGGAGCTTATTAATCATGTAATTCAAGCGGGGGCGATGAAATGAATATACCGCAGATTCCTTTAAATTTTGAAGCTTTAATACCCGAGATACTTCTTACAGCATTTGCATCAGCAGTGCTTTTAGTAGGGCTTTTAAGAATAAAAAATGATATCCTTGTATGGAGCTCTGTTGTTTTTGGAATCATTCTCACATTTTTGATTCCATTTTTTTCAGGTGAAGCCTTTGGAGGAATGTTTATAAATGACTTTCTTGGAGTTTATTTAAAAATTATCATTGCTGTTGGTGCAACAATCTGTATTCTGGTTCTTTCGTCATATATAAAGGAAAAGATGATCCTGCTGAATGAAGGTATAGCCTTAATTCTTTTTGCTGCTCTTGGTATGATGCTTCTTGTTTCCGCAAGAGAACTTATAAGCTTTTTTGTTTCCCTTGAGCTTATGGCACTGAGTATTTATGTCCTTGTTGGTATAAGAAGATATGATCCGAGGTCAAATGAAGCAGCAGTTAAATATTTTATGCTTGGCGGGCTTTCTTCAGCAATAATGCTTTTTGGAATTGCTTTTATATATGGAGCAACAAATACAACAGATTTTCTTGCAATACTGAAGGCAATATCAAATTATTCAGCGCTGGCATTTATAGGGCTCGCACTGTTTATTATCGGGCTTTGTTTTAAAATAGCTCTTGTTCCATTCCATATGTGGGCACCCGATGTATATGAGGGAGCTCCTACACCTATCACAGCATTCATATCTACAGTGCCAAAAGTTGCAATTCTTGGTGCTTTTGGAAGAATTTTGATTGAAATTTTCAAAGACTATTATATTGAGTGGAGCACTTTTCTTATTGTGCTTTCAATCCTTACAATGGCTATTGGAAATCTTCTTGCTCTTCCCCAGAGAAACATAAAGAGAATGCTTGCCTATTCAAGTATAGCTCATGCAGGTTATATTACTCTTGGGTTAATTGTTGGAAGTGAGATGGGTCTTAATGCAGTCGTTGTTTATATGTTAATTTATACATTGATGAACATCGGTGCATTTGCAATGGTCATAGCATTTAATGAGGAAGACATTGAAAACTATAAAGGACTTCACAAATTTCATCCAGCTCTTGCTCTTGCCATGTTAATATTCATGTTCTCTCTCACAGGAGTTCCACCAACAGCAGGTTTTATTGTTAAATTCAATATATTTCTTCAGGCTGTAAAAGCTGGATTAAGCTGGCTTGTTGTAATTGCTGTACTTTTTACTGTTATATCCGCATACTATTATTTAAGAATTGTTATGTACATGTATATGAAGGACCCTGTAAAAACACCTGAGCCGATTGTTTCAAGGGATCTTGAGATAGCCATTTTAATTTGCGTAACTGGAGTTACTATTTTTGGTATCCTGCCAGTATTTCTGATATAGTTGTATTAAAATCTCGTAAAACTCGCATTAAGAAATGTTACCAAAGTCGTTCAATCCAGCTAAATCATCTAAATTATTTTTGCTTTTTTTGTAAAATAATTTATTATTATTAGATGAATCATAAATTGGAGGAAGTATGGAAAAGTTAAACAAAGAAGTAGACATCGTAAGAGGAGATGTGCTTTATGATGATGGAATCCATAAATTTATATGGCTTGGATGGGAGGAGCATGAAGAGGAAGGGCTTGTTCAAGTAAATCAGTATCTCATTGAAAATAAAAATGTCGGAGTTATTCTTGACCCTGGTGGTGTTCATGTTTTTCCAAGAGTTGTTGCCAATGTTTCAAGGTATGTTGACCTTGAGAGAATTCAACATTTATTCTTCTCCCATCAAGACCCTGATGTATCCTCTGGAGTTGCCCTATGGCTTAGTGTAACATCTGCAAAGGTTTATATATCAAAATGGTGGGTAAGATTTTTACCCCATTATGGAATTTTTGATATGGCAAGAATTATTCCTTTGGAAGAAGGAGGTGGAAGAATTCCTCTTCCGTCAGGAGATTATCTTGAGATTATACCTGCTCATTTCCTTCATTCCGTTGCCAATTTCCATGTGTATGACCCTCGTTCAAAAACTCTTTTCACAGGGGATTTAGGAGCAGCGATTTTCCCTAAGGGACAGAGATATCCCTATGTAGAAGACTTTGAAAGTCATTTAAAGCTTATGGAAGGATTTCACAGAAGATATCTTGCCTCAAATACTGTGGTTAAAAAATATCTTGAAAGAATCAGCAGGCTTGATATAGAAAGAATTGCACCTCAGCATGGAGCAATTATTCATAAAAAAGAACACATTCAGAGATTTTTCAATTGGCTTAGTAACCTAAGATGTGGTGTTGATATTGCAGATGAATTCTATAGATAGGGAGGAATAAATGTTTTTTAAAAAAAAGAAGAATAATAATTTTACAAAAAAAGACATAGATACTAATCTTTCACTGATCAAAACTCTCTCATCTGGAATAATTAAATCAAATATTGTAGGTTCCACAATCTCAAATACAATGGGTTTAATTGATTCAAATTTTTCAAGAATTAGGGACGAAGTTTCATCAATAGCAACTGCGATGGAAGAAATTGACACTACCATAAGGGATATGTCAAAAAGTGTTTTTTCTATTAATCAAGAAGTTCAGGACTTGGTCAAACAAAATGAAACAATGGATGCGGAACTTGAAAAGAGAGTAAAGGACATAGAATCTCACAATGAAAAAATAATTGAGGTTGTAACGAATATAAAAGATCTCGGTGAAGCTACAAAAAATATTGGAAATATTGTTACTGCAATTTCTGATGTTGCAGACCAGACAAATCTTCTTGCCTTGAATGCATCTATTGAAGCAGCAAGAGTTGGAGAGGCTGGTAGAGGCTTTGCAGTTGTGGCAGATGAAATAAGAAAGCTTGCTCAAAAAACAGATGCCCTCACAAAAGACATAGGAAAAATTCTTGGTAATCTCAGCGAAAGAGTTATGGTTGCAGTAGGAGAGGTTGAAAAGATTAAGGAACTTTTTATAGAAATTGAAGAAGAAATGAAAAATATAAGAGTATCCTTTGAAAAAACAAAGGGAATGTCAGATACAGTTGGTGATGCTGTAAATACTCTTTCAACGGCAATAGAAGAACAAAGTCAGGTATTAACTGATGTCTCTAAAAGGATTACAAACACTGCATCAATGCTTAATGAAACATATAAGGTTTTCTCCACTGTTGTAAAAGTTAATGATGAAATTGCGAAAATAACGAAATTTTAGCTGAGGCAACTATGATAGATGATAAATTAACATTTGCCTTTTGTCCTCACTGCACTGAAAGGGATTTTAAAATATGGGAAAATATAATAAAATCAATATCTTTGATTTTAGAAAAAGAGATTAATATAGTAACTTTCAAGGATTTTGAAGAAGAGGAAAAAAAAATTGAAGATTTAGACTATCATATCATTTATGCCAATCCAGACTCCGCAGTAAAAATTGCTAAAAAGGGATATATTCCCATTGGTAAACTAAGAAATGATAATCCTTTTCTCTGCTCTATAGTTTCTTCTTCCTTTGATC
>CAZDXM010000078.1:0-8482 GCA_964509535.1 uncultured Thermodesulfovibrio sp.
GATCTATTCTAAGAAATAAACTCTCTCTGTTAAATCCATAATATAAATATGAAAATAAACCCTCAGATTTATGCATGCTACCACCCATCCGCTCAAGGTTAAATTTTCCAGCTTCAAGCCATTCAAAATAACCGGTAACAATGCCATCAATTTTTGGATAGATAAATCCTCTGGGTTCTACTTCTGGTTTTATTTCTCTCATTTTCTTGCTTATTGGAATATAAAGAAATGCTGGAGGTTCTCTGCCTGTCTTTAAATAAACACTTATTAAATGATGCCTGTAAATTTCATCAAAAACATCCTTTGTTTCAGTATAATGCTCATCTCCATACCACCAGTTCCAGTCACTTCCCTCACAGATATAAATTTCCTCCCATGCATCTGCAAGATCTTTTCCCTGATTTACTTCCTGATATAGTCTTAAATCCTGCCTCACCCTATAAAGATAATCCCATGATGTGTTGTCTTCATCATGACCTATCCATATTGAAAAATTAGCTCCAATCCATGAGCCCGGAAAAATCCTTCTTAAAGATTTAACATCCAGTTTTTTAGCTAAATATTCAGAAAATGTTACTGTTTTAATATCCCTTTCATCCTGAAGGCTCTGATACAGCGTTCTTAAAAATTCAAGTCCGTCATTTTCATAATATTCCCATGCATTTTCTCCATCAAGAATAATACTGACAATGCTACCATTGGGAGCTCTTTTTATTCTGGAGATAAAGTCCATAACAGCTTTCTTTGGCTGCCATGCTGAATAAACAAACCCAATTAAGTCAGAAAGAATTCGGTCTCTGAAAAAAATTTTTACTCCTTCAAATTCATAAACCTGATACAACTTTAATGGATCAATTAAATTATCGTGATGTCTGAGCTTTTCCTGTATTGACCTGCTTAAAATTTCCTCATCTGTGGCTATCCATTTAATACCTGATTTTCCAATCAATCTTATAACATCTTCGCTTATAGCTCCTTCAGAGGGCCACATTCCAGCAGGTTTGAATTTAAATATTTTTTCAAAATAAGATATAGCTTTGTCTATCTGTGCTTTAACATCTTCAGGTGCCCTGAAATTATACTCTGGCAGGCTGATGTCAGGTGTGCATTCTTTTGCCTTATAATTATCATAAACAAGTGGCATTATTGGATGATAAAATGGAGAAATACTGAGTTCAATCTGTCCTGATTCAGCCATTTTTTTATAAGCGGGAATTATTTTTTTAATAATCTCCATTTGTTTTTTTACAAGAAGCATTTTTTCTTTTTCGGTAAAATTAGAGCCTTTCTCAGTGAGTTCTCTTAAAAAAGCATCATTCTGCCTGTGCAATGGGTCTATCCATGCAAGATTGAAGAGAACCTGAATATCCCTCAATTCCTGAGCAGTAAATATTTTTGCTCTTTTTTTAAGATCAGTGCATGTTTTGCCCCTTTTTTCAAGGAGTTCTTTATATCTCGGGAATGACTCCACCATTGTTTTCCAGTTTGCGAGGAAAAAATTGTCAAGAATAAAAACCTTTTGCTCTTCGTCAAGCTCTTCAGCAGAAACAATTGTATGCTCAAGAAATATATCTGTTGCACCATTTTCATACTCTACAAGCTGTTTTAATAATGAAGGAACAATATTAAAATTAACCTTCACATCTGGAAACTCTTTCAGAATGACAAGCATATCAAGATAATCCTTTGTGGCATGTAATCTTACCCATGGAAGCATGAATTTATTTTTTACAGGATCAAAATAATAAGGCTGATGCATATGCCAGAGAATTGCTAAATTAATGCTCATTTTCTTGAGACTGAAACTGAAAAACCATCTCTCCAGGCTTCACAAGTCCAAATTTCTCTCTGGCATATTTTTCAAGATAATTAGGGTCTTTTTTTAAAAGTTCAATTTCTCTTTTTAAAAGCTCATTTTCTGCTGAAATTTCTTTTATTTCCTTTATAAGTTTTTTCTCATTGTGCTTGAGTTGCCTATATTTTAAATATCCCATATCTGCAAAGAAAAAGCTATAACAAAAAAAGGCCATGATAAGAAAAAATACAATTAAAAATATTCTGTTTTTTCTTCTCTGTTCTCTTAAAAGTTGTGCTTTAAGAGTATACCTCCTCATACTAAAGCCCGAGATTGTAAAAAGCTGAAAGTCCTTTAAAAACAGCCACTTCGTCAAGTTCTTCTTGTATTTGAAGAAGTCTGTTGTATTTTGTAATCCTCTCCCCCCTCGAAAGTGAGCCTGTCTTAATAAATCCTGTATTGCAGGCAACAGCAAGATCTGCTATCATAGTATCCTCTGTTTCTCCTGAACGATGTGATATAACAGCTGTATATTTGTTATTTTTTGCAAGCTCTATTGCCTGAAGGGTCTCAGAAACCGTACCGATCTGATTGAGCTTAATAAGAATTGAGTTGGCGATTCCTCTTTTTATTGCTTCCTGAATTATAACTGGATTTGTTACAACAAGGTCATCAGCAACAATTTGGATTCTTTCTTTAAGCCTCTCAGTGAGTATTTCCCATCCTTCCCAGTCAGCCTCACTCATACCATCCTCAACTGAAATAATAGGATATTTTTCAATCAGAGTTTCATAGTAATCAACAATATCCTTTGAACTGAGTTTTTTACCTTCTATATTATAAAATCCATCACTGTAAAACTCTGATGCAGCAGAATCCAGAGCTATATAAATATCTTTACCAGGCTCGTATCCAGCTTCCTTTATTGCTTCCTGAATGAGTTTTATTGCATCCTCATTGCTTTCAAGCATTGGAGCAAAGCCGCCCTCATCACCAACCGCTGTACCAAGTCCTCTTTTTTTTAAAATCCCTTTCAAAGTATGGAAAACTTCAACAGATGCCATCAGAGCAGTTGAAAATTTTTTAAAACCTGCTGGAACAATCATGAATTCCTGAATATCAAGATTGTTGTCTGCATGAACCCCTCCATTTATTATGTTCATCATAGGCAGAGGAAGAACTTTTGCGTGACTGCCTCCAATGTATCTGTAAAGCGGGAGTCCGCATTCCTCAGCAGAAGCCTTGCAGACAGCCATTGAGACTGCCAGAATCGCATTTGCTCCGAGACGGCTTTTATTCTCTGTTCCGTCAAGTTCAATCAGGAATTTATCAATCCCTTCCTGGTCAATAGACTCCATTCCTATAATATTCGGTGCTATTTCATTTATTATATTCTCTACAGCCTTCTGAACACCTTTGCCAAGATATCTCTTTTTATCACCATCCCTTAATTCAAGCGCTTCCCTTGTTCCAGTTGAAGCTCCTGATGGAACAGTTGCTCTTCCCATAAATCCGCTATCAAGATAAATATCAACCTGAACTGTGGGATTTCCTCTTGAGTCAAGAACTTCCCTTGCAATTATGTCAATAATCTCTCCCATTAAAAGCCTCCTGAAAATGAAGTTTAATTATAATATCTCAAAACAGCAAATTCTATCAATGCAGTAGAAAATATAATTATGCATGCGGGTATTATTTTCCTGTAAATTCCGAACATGTCAGCCTTAAAATACTCTCTCGTAAGAATCAGGCACAGATGAAGCGGTGAAATAAGCACCCCAATATAACCGGATACAAATGCAATGGATATCTCATATGGTACTATCTTCTTAAGATGAAGTAAAAGAGGAAATGTGCTTCCAACAAAACCAACACTTATTCCTGTTATAAGACCTATAAAAAGAGGCACGGATATAAAAACAACTAAATAAGGGACTCCTGACTGTGTTATTGCCTTTGCAACTCCATCAACCGCACCTGATGACTGAAGCATCTCCTTGAAAATCATTACTCCAAGAACAAGAACAATTACATCCAGGCTGAATCCATATTTTATTATTGAAATTGTTTCCTTAAGCTTTACTCTGAAATAAAAGCAAATTATCAGAATATTCAAAAAAAGAGTTATGGAGAGATCAACCTTCAGCAATATAACAGGCAAAAGAACGAGTATTATCGGAATAAAGCTATACAAATTTTTTAACATTTTAAATGCTTTTATTGATTTTTTCTCACTTTTAAGGTTCTTCATGCTTAAAAAAAATCCAGATATAAAGAATATTATAGCCACTGGAAGATTTAAAAGAATTAAATCTCTTAATGGAATTCCTGCCAAAGCAGAAGCAAGGACAATTCCGGGATAAAGAGGTAAAATAAGTTCCCATGGGTGTCTGTACCAGTAGTTTATAAAAGCCTTCTCTTCATTTGACATGGAAAGATTTTTTGTGGCTGTATCAACCATTGGCGCTGAAAGATAAGCTCCACCAAGTGATGGTAGCATACCGATTATCAGAGGCATTGATATTATAGAAAACTTTTTATTATTTAACAGTGTTTGAGAAGCTTCTGTCATTGACTGCATCAAACCTGTCTGCCTCAGTGAATACTCAAAAGATTTTATCAATGTAAGAGAGAATAACAGATTTAATGTGGTGTGAGAAGTTAAAGTTTTAAGCAGACTGCTACATGTTTTTTCAAAATTAAAAGAATAAAATATAACAAACAGTAATGAACCTGCAAGAAGTGTATAGCCAATATTTATTTTTCTACGGAGCAAAAAAAGGATAAATAAAAATATGAAAGTAATCTTTAAAATTTCAATCATGTTATCTTTCTAATTTATGGATTGCCTCTCCATGAATGTCTGCAACCGCTTCACCTATGCATTCAGAGAGAGTTGGATGGGAATGAATTAACTGTTTTAGTTGTTTTGCTTTTGCTTTAAGCTTAATAGCCAGTGCAAGCTCGTGAATAATCTCCGATGCCATTGGTCCAATTATATGTGCACCTATTATAGTATCTGAATCTGTATCAATAATTACTTTTACAAAACCATCAATCTCTCCTGTAACATGTGCCTTTCCAATAGCTCTGAATGGGAAGCTTGCTTTCTTAATGTTGATCCCTTTCTGCACTGCCTCAAATTCTTTTAAACCTGCAGAAGCAACCTGTGAAACTGTAAAAATTGTTGAAGGAATAACAGTATAATCCATCTTTTCTCTGTTTCCCAGAGCATTCTTTGCTGCAACCTCACCTTCCCTGTATGCAACATGGGCAAGTAACCATTTTCCATTTACATCTCCTGCTGCATAAACTCCTTCAATACTGCTCTGCATGTAATCATCCACGATGATTTCCTTTTTATTTCCCAGTCTCACATCAGTATTATTTAAAAGCTCGGTATTGTAAGCTCTTCCAACAGAAACAAGTACAATATCTGACTTAATTTTCCTTCTGTCTGAAAGTGTTATCTCTACGGAATCATGGTTTTTCTTTAAATCTTCAATTTTTGTTCCTGTGTAAAAATCAATCTTCCTTTTTCTGAAGAGTCTCTCAAGTGCTTTAGAAATTTCTTCATCCTCCATAGGTAAAACTCTCGGCATTAGCTCTATTAGAGAGACCTTACTGCCAAGAAGGTGAAAAATCCATGCGAACTCGCATCCAATTGCGCCTGCACCTATGATTGTTATGGATTGTGGGATATTCTTCAGATTCCATAGCTCATTACTTGAAAGGATTTTCTCACCGTCAAAATCAAGCATAGGAAGTTGAGCTGGTCTTGAGCCAGTTGCGACTATAATCCTATCAGCCTTTATTTCTTTTGAAGATTTTTTGAGAATTACTGTCTCTGGATTTATTAACTCTGCTTCATCATTAATAATATTTATTCCTGCCTGTTTAAGAAGCATACCAAGACCCTTTTTTTGAGTCTCAACAACATTGTTTTTTCTCTGCATTAGAGTTGCCAGATCTACAGAAATTTTAAAGGATTGATGATTGCTATATTTCTGATTTTTAAATTTATCTAAGAGTTCAAGCGAATATATAAAAGTTTTTGTAGGAATACAGCCCCTGTTTAGACATGTTCCACCGAGTTCATCTTTTTCAATTAATACAACTTCTGCTCCAAGCCTTCTTGCTGTAAGAGCAGAGACATAACCTGCAGGACCGCCTCCGATTACAAGAACTTTCATTACGCCTCTTCTTCAAGGTAACCTTCATATTCTTCGTAGTCCATCAAATCTTCAAGCTCATCAGGATGCTCCATCTCAATAACAGCAATCCAACCTTTTCCATAAGGGTCATCATTGATGATTTCAGGATGATTTATAAGTTCCTCGTTTATTTCTACTACGGTTCCACTAACAGGAGCTATAACTGGTGAAGAAGTCTTTGTGGATTCAATCTCAGCCATCTCTGTATTGGCATCAATATGGGTATCAATCTCCGGAAGTTCAATGTAAACAATATCTCCAAGTGATTCCTGGGCATAGTCTGTTATGCCTACCTTAACCTTTTTACTTTTTCCTGATATTTTTACCCAGGTATGTTCTTTGTGAAACTTGTAATTTTCTAACTTCATATCTCCTCCGTGTTGTTAATTTTTTATTTTGATTATTTAATTTGGCAGAGCCTAATTTGTCAAGCAAAAAATATAAACCACTGTAAAATTGTAATATTTCTATTCACTTTGACTTGAATTCATCATAGAATAAATGGTATTATTTTTTAGTTAATTAAAGTTAATTAAATACCCTGAGGAGCAATAAAAATCATCTCTTCATCCGTTGTGAATTTGAAACCTCCGCTACATAAGCTGAGTTTCAGAGGTCTTCTTTAAATAACTAAAACCATATCAGGCTTTATGCCTGAGAAAGGAGGTTTTATGGATGAAGAAAACAATTTGTTAGTTAACCTGATGGTCCTCAAAATATGCTTCCCTGAGATAGTTGAATGCCTTCAAACTCCAAATCTTGGTGAAAAATGCACAGGATGCGAATTCAAAAATGAATGTAAACTAATTTCTATAGTGGGCTATCTTATGGAGAAAGCATTAATTAGAGCTGCAGCAAACAGATTTGAAACAGAGCTTATCAATTAAGAATATGGGAGGGGAGACCCTCCCTTTTGCTTCTTGAGCTCAGATGTTATAATATTTTGTTATGTCCATACTGAACAAGGCTGTTCTTTATCTGAGAATGATTAAAATTGAACACAGTATTTTTGCCCTTCCTTTTGCTTTTGCAGGAGCAATGCTTGCTGCAGGCGGAATTCCTGATTTAAAAAAAATATTGTGGATTACTGTTGCTATGGTTACTGCAAGGGCTTCTGCCTTTGGTTTTAATAGAATAATTGACAGAAAAATAGATGCTCTTAATCCGAGAACAGCAAAAAGAGAAATTCCAACTGGAAAAATTAAGCTGTGGGAGGCAGTTTTATTCACAGTTGTCTCAATTGTCATATTTATTTATTCTGCATGGATGTTAAATCCCCTTTGTTTTAAACTTTCTCCAGTTGCTATTTTCATACTTTTTATATATTCATACACAAAGAGATTTACATGGGCATGCCATTTTGTGCTTGGATTAGCTCTTGCCCTTGCACCGCTGGGAGCATGGATTGCTGTTCGGGGAAGCTTTGATTGGGAAATAATTCCAATGGTTTTGACAGTTATATTCTGGCTTGCTGGTTTTGATACACTTTATGCTCTCTGGGATGTGGATTTTGATAAAAAATATGGCATTTATTCAATACCACGAATCTTTGGAGTCAAAAAGGCAATATATCTTGCGAGACTCTTCCATTCTATTGCATGGAGCTTTCTTATTTTAACTGGCTTAATTTTTAAGCTAAATATATTTTACTGGCTTGGAATGGCAGTTGTCGCTTACCTATTCTTACATGAACACAGACTTGTAAAACCAAATGACCTCTCAAAGCTTGACATTGCTTTCTTTAATATGAATGGTTATATCAGCGTAACAGTATTTGTATTTACTGCAGCAGCTGTTTTGATAAGTATTTAGAAATTTGATAAACTATAGCATGGAGGAAAAATGAAAAAAATTTTTTTGATGTCTTTATTAATCATATTTTGTATGGCAACCACTTCCCATTCAAAGGAAGTGCCTTTTACTCTTGAAGACAGAGATAGAATTATAAGAATTGAAACAAAGCTTGCAGAGATTGATAAACGCTTTGAACAAATTGATAAAAGATTTGAACAGATTGATAAAAGATTTGAACAGACAATAACTTTTATGTGGATGCTTGTTGTTATTTTTACTGGAATAACTGGAGCAACCATAGGTTTTGCTATCTGGGATAGAAGAACAATGATAAGACCCTTTGAAACAAAAACCAAATTAATAGAAGATTCATTAGCAAAAGACCAGGAAAAATTAAATACAGTTATTGAAGCCTTAAGAAGTCTTGCAAAAACTGATGAAAAAGTTGCTGAAATTTTAAGGCGATTTAATTTATTGTAACTATCCAAAACTGGAATTAAAAATCTAAAGGGAGCAAAAATGAATTCAGCTTTTATTGTAAGAGCTCAGCATGTGATTACAATGAATAAAAAAGATGAAATAATTGAAAACGGAGCTGTCGTTGTTGAAGATGGAAAGATTGCAGATATTGGAGAATTTAGCGAAATATTGAAAAAATACAAGAATTCAATCCCTATAT
>CAZDXM010000079.1:0-3095 GCA_964509535.1 uncultured Thermodesulfovibrio sp.
CAGTTGTATAGTGCGATGGTGCATAGGCTGATTTACCACCAAGAAAGTCCGCTGCACCGACAAAAGATACAATAACTATTGGAGCAATAAGAGCAATCAAAATTAACAGCCTCTTCTTGTTCTTCAGGATGTTGTCCGACATTTTCTTTTCCCACTGGGCTTGATATATTGCCCCAGTTAACATCAGCTCATAAAGTTTCCTTAACTTACTCATTCCCAAGCCTCCTCCTTTTTTAATTTTTAGTTTTTTAAAATAAAATTCCCCCTTCCCATACAATACATTTCAGACTTTTTCTTTTTTCACCCCCTTTCTTTTTGCTTTTTTTGACTTCTGATTAAGTCTGTCAAACTCCTTCGGTTTAGAAATTGTTATTGAAACAAGCAAATCCTTCATCTTTTTCCAGACCTTCTTCATTAAAAATAAAAAGTGCAATAGGCATGCCAGACAAGAGAATAAAAAATATTAAGGGTTTAAAATAAATAAAATAAGCATGATGCAACATATTATTGCATTTTGTTTTATTCAAAAATTTTTTGGCTTAAAAAAGGAATATTTGATGCAACTAAAAGTTGCATCAGTTATTTATGTGGCAATTTTAAACTGTTTCAGTTTTCTCTGAAGTTGTTGTCTGTGAATGCCAAGAAGTTCAGCTGCTTTTGAAATATTGCCTCTGCTTTTCTGCAAAGCAGACCATATAAGCTCCTTTTCAAAGTTATCAACAGCTTCCCTTAAACTTCCATGTATGGTTTTTTTAGATGAAGAGGTTTTTATTAAATAGGAAGGTAAATCTTTAACAGTTATTTCTGATGAATTTGTAAATGCAATTGCTCTTTCTATAATATTTTCAAGTTCACGAACATTACCTGGAAAGGAATAATTCATCAATGCATCAAGTGCTTCTTCTGTAATCCCTCTAATTTGAACATCTTTTCTTTTGGATGAATGCTTTTTTATAAAAAATTCCACCAAAGATGGTATGTCTTCCTTTCTGCTTCTTAAAGGCGGGAGTTCTATCTGAATAACATTTAACCTGTAATAGAGGTCTTCTCTAAAAGAGCCTTCTTTACAAGCCTTTAGTAAGTCCTTATTGGTAGCTGCAATAAATCTTACATCTACCTTTATGGGATGATTCCCGCCAATTCTTATAAACTCTTCTTCCTGAATAACCCTTAAAACCTTAGTCTGGAAAAGAGGGGAAACATCACCAATTTCATCAAAAAATAATGTGCCTCTATCAGCCCATTCAATCAATCCCTTTTTTGTAAAGTTAGCTCCTGTGAAAGAGCCTTTTTCAAAGCCAAAAAGCTCTGACTCAAGCAGTGTATCTGGTATTGCAGAGCAGTTTATCACTATGAAGGGATTGTCCTTTCTTTCACTTAAATTGTGTATTGCCCTTGCAACAAGCTCTTTACCTGTGCCAGACTCACCTGTAATAAAGACATTGCTGTCTGTTAGTGCTGCTTTCCTGATACCGCAATAGACATCTTCCATAATTCTGCTTATTCCAATAAGTCCCGGTATTTCAACTTTTGGTTTATCTTTTAATTTTTCAAAAATATTCATTACAAATTCATTTTTTAATGGTTTATTTAAAAAGTCTGTTGCACCGAGTTTCATTGCCTCAACAGCCTTCTGTATATCTGGCTTACCAAAAGCAATTACTGGCATATACTGTTTGATTTCAATAAGTCTTTTCTGCCAACCTTCTGAATCAATATCAAGAAAGGCTATGTCATAACCATAAAACTTTGATGAAGAATTCAATTTTGCATGAGAAGACTTTTTAAGGGTAATCCCTATTGAATCAAAAATATCATACATCTTTTTTGCTTCTTCAGAAATAACAAGAACCTTGAATGACCTAAGAAATACCATCTGTTGTTACAATAGAATTTTTTTCACTTTAGTGTCAATACCAATGAATGTAAATATCTGAAAAAAATATTCTGAGGGGCATCAGCCCCTCAGAATTCTATTCTTTACTTTCTTATGACCATTACTGGTCTGGCTGATGTGCTAATTACTCTTTCTGTTACACTTCCCATGAAGAATTTCTCTATACCTGTTTTACCATATGTTCCCATAACTATCAAACCCGCAGTATTCTTGTTCGCTACATCAACAATCTGCTCAAAGGGTTCTCCCTTTGCAACAACTGCCTGAATCCTGACTCCCTCCCGCTCAGCAGCCTCTTTAATCATCTTTACACTTTCTTCTGCATAAGGAATATTCTCATTCTTTTTCGCAACTGAAACTGCAACAAGCTCACTACCGAATCTTTTTGCCATACCAATTGCCTCTGCTGCTGCTACTTGACTGTAAACCGAACCATCTGTTGCTATCAAAATCTTTTCAAAATTCAAACTGGCTCCAACCGGAACAACAAGAACCTTGCAGGATGCATTTCCAATTACTTTCTTGCCTACTGCCCCAAGCATTACACCCTTCTTCCCAAGTATTATTAGGTCAACGCTGTTTTTAATCGCCTCATCAATTATGTATTTGTATGGTTCAGGTCCTGTGTAGCTGACTGTCTCACACTTTACCTGAGCTTTATCTGCAATTGCCTTCACATCATCAAGAGCCTGCCTTGCTCTTATCTCAAGAGCATCTATTACCTGTGGAAGTGTCTCAACAAACTCTGCTGCAAATATAGGAACTTCTGCAACGCATATTGCATAAACTGTGCTTCCACATGGTTTCGCAAGTTCAACAGCAGCCTGAGCAGCAAATTTTGCTGCCTCTGAACCATCTGTTGCTAAAAGTATCTTATCTACCTTTGTTAATGGACATGCTCCAATTGCCATCTTAGACCTCCTTCTTTACTTTTGCTTTCTTTGTGGAAAGCCCTAAACCTTCAAAAAGATAGAGAACTCCAAATCCATACCAAATTGTATATAAAACATAGAAAACAAGCAATCCTGTTGCAAGCCCGGCTTTTTCAGAAATTTTTACAGCAGGGATTCCGTAAAAATTATAGGCTGGTTCAATTGCCTTAGTTGTAACATTTTTAACAAAATTAGCATCCTGAGCTTTTTTATCAAGTGTAAGTCTTTTGTTTATAAGTGTAAAAGCATTATGCCATTGTCTGAAC
>CAZDXM010000080.1:0-2547 GCA_964509535.1 uncultured Thermodesulfovibrio sp.
TAATTGCAGTTGGTACAAGCGCTTTAAGAGAAGCAGAAAATGCTAAATCTTTCTGTGATTTAGTAGAAAAAACACTGAAAATAAAAATTAAAATAATTTCAGGACAACAGGAAGCATACTACACTTTATGTGGGGTTATGAATGAAGAAATTGAAAAGAAATCTTCAATTTTTTTAATAGATGTTGGTGGAGGAAGTACAGAATGGATATACTTAAAGAATGATAATGTTAATATGGGATCTATTCCAGTAGGAGCATTAAAAATTAATGAAATTTTTCTGAAAGAAGACCCTCCTTTATTAAACTCTGTATATGAAGCTAAGAAATTTATTGTGGAAGAATTTAAAAAATTCCTTCCAAAATTAAATATTGATAAAATTATTACAACAGGTGGAACAGCTTCAACTCTTGCCATGATCAATCTTGGATTATCCTGCTACTGTCCTGAAAAAACTCATATGAGCATGATTCATGTAACCAAAATTAAACAAATACTTGAAAAACTGTTATCTATCTCTCTAAAAGAACGAAAAAAAATTAAAGGAATTCCTTCAGACAGGGCAGATATTATCTGTGCAGGATTGTTAATCTTAGAAACAATTGCTGAGTGTTCAAATGCAGAGAATATTATTATCAGTGAAAGCGGAATTCTTGAAGGAATAATGAAAAATTATCAAAAATTTTGCTATAATAACAAATTGTGAAAAAAATATTTTCAAGACCCCGATCATTAAAAGATGTGCCATTCAGGTATTGTCCCGGTTGCGGTCACAGCATTGCTCACCGCCTCATTGCAGAGGTTATTGATCAGTTGAGAATAAGAGAGATAACAATTGGTATCGCACCTATTGGATGTTCTGTATTTGCCTATGATTACTTTGATATAGACATGATTGAGATACCTCATGGAAGACCACCTGCAGCAGCGACTGGGATGAAAAGAGTATGCCCTGATAAAGTTATTTTTACTTATCAGGGTGATGGAGACCTTGCAGCAATAGGAATAGCTGAAATAATACATGCAGCTAATAGGGGTGAAAACATTTCTGTTTTTTTCATCAACAATGCAAACTATGGAATGACAGGTGGTCAGATGGCGCCAACAACGCTTAAAGGACAGAAGACCACAACCACTCCTTTTGGGAGAGATTATAAAAGAGATGGATACCCGCTTCATGTTTCAGAAATTCTTGCAGAGGTTGAAGGTTCTTCTTTTATTGCAAGAGGTTCACTTGACAGTTATAAAAATATTGTAATAACCAAAAAATACATTGAAAAAGCCTTTCAGTATCAGCTTGAAAATAAAGGATTCAGTCTTGTTGAGATGCTTTCACCCTGCCCTACTGACTGGGGTATGACTCCAGAACAATCACTAAAATGGCTTAGAGAAAACATGATTAAAGAATTCAGGCTTGGAGTTATAAAGGATAAATGGAGTACCGTATAATAATAGCTGGTTCAGGTGGTCAGGGAGTCTTGTTCTTAGGTAAAATAATTGCCCATGCTGCAATGAAAGAAGACAGGGAGGTAACCTGGTTTCCCTCATATGGTGCTGAAATGAGGGGAGGAACTGCAAACTGCACAGTGGTTATCTCTGATGAACTTATTGGTTCACCAATAATAAAAAATGCAGATTATCTTATTGTATTAAATGAAGCATCATATAATAAATTCATAAATAGGGTTGTTTCTGAAGGTATTCTTGTATATGACTCTTCAATTATAAAAACATCAAATACCCGTAAAGATATAAAAATTTTTCCAATTGAAGCATCAAAGGAAGCTGCCATAATTGCTGATCCAAAATTCGCAAATATGGTTCTTCTGGGTGCTTTCATAAAGATTTTAAAGACTGTTAGCATTGATAAAGTCATCGAAACAATTGAAGAAGTTATCCCTCCAAAAAGAAAAGAAATAATAGAGATTAATAAAAAACTTATTCTGAGGGGTTATTCAATCCTTGAAAATTAGAAAAGCTCTAATTTCTGATATTAAAACAATTCATAAATTAGTTAATGAGTTTGCCAGAAAAGGTGAGATGTTGCCACGCTCTCTAAACGAACTTTATGAAAATCTCAGAGATTTTTATGTTGCTGAAGAAAACAGCGAAATTAAAGGTATGTGTGCATTGCACATTTTGTGGGAAGACCTTGCAGAAATAAGGTCTCTTGCAGTTAAAAGTGAGCATCAGAAGAAAGGAATTGGTAGCATGCTTGTAAAACGAAGTTTACAGGAAGCTAAAAGACTCGGAATAAAAAGAGTATTTGTTCTTACATATCTACCTGAGTTTTTTAGAAGATTCGGTTTTAAAGAGATAGACAAATCTAAACTTCCTCAAAAGATTTGGGGAGACTGCATAAAATGTCCAAAATTTCCTGAATGTGATGAATCTGCTCTCATTTTTGAGTTTAAGGAATAAAAATTATTTTAATTTCCGCATCTTTTTTTAATTCATCAATATGTTCTTTAAGTTTTTTATTTAACTCCCTTTCAAATAAGAGTTTTTCTATTTCATTTCTTACAGATGTATATGGTATCTCCTTAAAT
>CAZDXM010000081.1:0-30419 GCA_964509535.1 uncultured Thermodesulfovibrio sp.
CACCTATACATCCTGTTATCAGTCCTGCTGCCATTCCAACTGCCACTGATGCTACAAATATAACAGTTGTATAGTGCGATGGTGCATAGGCTGATTTACCACCAAGAAAGTCCGCTGCACCCACAAAAGATACAATAACTATTGGAGATATAAGAGCAATCAAAATTAACAGCCTCTTCTTGTTCTTCAGAATGTTGTCCGACATTTTCTTTTCCCACTGGGCTTGATATATTGCCCCAGTTAACATCAACTCATAAAGTTTCCTTAACTTACTCATTCCACTGCCTCCTCCTTTTTAATTTTTTGGTTTTTATGCTATGTTTCTATAGCACTCTTAACTTCTTACTACCACCCCCTTTAAACTTCTTAGGCTTTGAAAATGATTTCCTATACCTTCTCCATTGCTTATTATTAATGCAATATAGGTTGATACAAAGGAATGTGTACTAGAAAGATTTTTAACTGAGTGAAAAATTGAACCAAAAATCTTGTCAGTGTTTTTACCTGTTCAGAAATAACAAGAAAATTGAATAATTTTAAAAAAAACATTTGTTGTTACAATATAACTTTTTATGCTTATATGTCAATACCCTCTGAATACTGAAAAAATAATAAAAAAAACAATGGTTGTAAAAAAAATCATCTCAATTGTTGTTCTTGAATCAGTTTCAAATACTGTTGCGAAAATCATACTCATAAGCATGGAAGGCATGCCTGCCTGGATTATACAAACATTAAATGGAATTCCAGTTAGTCCTGTAAAAGTTGCAAAAAATAATCCCAACAGCGGTGATATAAGCATTTTAATCGCAATTGCAGGTATTAAAAGAAGGAATCTTGCAGGCTGAACAGCCTTAAGTGATACACCGACAATCATAAGCATTAATGAGATAACATAGCCTGAAATTTCCTTAAAAATATTTATTATGCTGTCTGACAAATTAATATCAAGTTGTCTTAAAATAATACCCAAAATCAATCCCCAAATTGGTGGAATTTTAAGTATAGTTGTAAGTGAGTCTTTCAGTTTAAAACTTTTTGCACTTCCATACTTCATACATACTGCTACCGCAACAGTCCATACAAGTGGTGTGCTTGCAAGAAGGTCATATGTAAAGGCATAACTCATTCCCTCCTCTCCATAAAGCTTTGTCAAAACAGGCAAACCAATATAAAGAACATTTCCGAAAGCAGAACACATTATTAAAGAACCTATTACTTCAGGCTTAATATTTTTGCTTTGTGCAATCTTTTTATAAATAAACCATGAAATTACAACACAGCTTAATATTGTAAGATTTGCAACAACTGAAATTTTTAAATGACTTAGACTAAAAGGCATCGTATAGGTTGTTTTAAAGCAAACAAAGGGGATAATGTAATAAAAAACAAAATAATTGATTCTGTCACGGATAAAATCTATTTTTTCGGGTGAAACACCAATAACTGTAAAAAGAATCCTTAATAAAAGTCCGACTATTATAAAAGATAAGATATCAAGAAACATTCGTCATAGGGGAATCAAATTTTTTCTTTTAATATTTGCAGGATTTTTTTAAAATCATTTAAATTTTTTTTAAGAATTCCGTATAAAACAGAATCATCAATTTTATCATAACTGTGGACAATTATATTTCTAACGCCTATCATTTTAAAAATTAAATCAAGATATTCGGCTGGAAATAAATTGTTTTCAGCAAGCAATATAAATACTTCCCTGTTACTTTCTGGAATTTTTAATTTTTTATCTGAAATAAGCATCTTTCCAATATCAATAATAGCCTCAATTGCACGATGCAGATTTCTTTCAGCAGAGTCTTTATATATCCATGATTTTATGTAATTCTCATAATCTGGAACTTTTTTTCTTATCTCATATAATTTTTTGAGAGAATTTTCCACTGTTTCAATTTTTGAAAAATATTGAATTTTTCTATACATGCTGATATCTCTTTTTTATTTCATTTAAGTAATAGGGAGCAAAATCATGATATTCTCTGATTATCATATTCTGAAACTCTATTCTATACTGTCTCAAATTTTTTGCCTCATATATTAAAATCCCTTGTGAGATTATGGAAAAAAGAAGTAAAATGGAAGTAAATTTGTCAGCCATATTTACTATGCTTATATCTCTTTTTATGCCAAATTTGAATAAAGTTTTTGAGATAATGTCTTCTACATGACTAACTAAAAGTAAAATTTCTTCCTTATTTACATAAGGAGCAGGCAATATGGCAATGTCTATGTCACTGTCCTTTCTAACTATTCCCTTAACTAAAGAACCATACAAATAAACAGCTACAAGCCCTGGAATTTTTTCAGTTTTTAAGGCTTTTTTTAACTCATTTATAACCTTTTTCATAGATTAATTATAACAGTTTCTATTATATCTTCTCAGACAATTTTAATGAGTTTTCAATGCAATCATTTACACTTACACCCCTGTAGGCATTTCCTGTAAGATATAATCCTGGATATTTTTTCAGTATTTCATCAATCCTTGTAAGTTTTTCTTCGTGACCAACTTCATACTGTGGAATTGCCCTTTCCCAACGAAATATTTTTATAAAATTTGGCTCTCCCTTGATTTTAATAATCTCCCTTAGTTCTGACAAAGCTAAATCAATTAGTTTTTCATCGGACAACAATGCAAGCTCTGGTGCTCTTCTTCCGCCTATCATGCTTCTTAGTAAAACATAACCTTCAGGAGCTCTGTTTGGGAAAATACTTGAGTCAAAAAGAGTTCCAAGAATCTCTCTTTTCTCTCTATAGGGAATAAGAAAACCATAGAGGTCTGTCCCAAAACCTATTTGCTCTTTTTTAAATCCTAAGGCAACAACACTCAAAGGTGGATAGGGAATGGAGTTTAAAATATCTGAAATCTCTTTATCAAAATCTTTAAGTATTTGAGCTGTCTCATGGGCTGGGCAGGCAAAAATAACTTTTTTTGCTTCAATGGTTTCTCCATTTTCAAAAAAAACTCTATAAGTTCCATTTTCATAATTACAACCTGTAACTTTTTTACCTTTAATTATTCTTCCTTCAAGTTTGCTTTCAAGGGAATTAATAAGTTCTAACATACCTCCTTTAAAAGACATAAGCACAGTCTCTGGCTGAGCTTTTACATTTTTTCTTTCCTTTTTCAAAGCCAGCAATCCCTTTATAAGTCCTCCATATTTTTTTTCAAGAAAGTAAACCTTTGGAAAACAGCTTTTCATACTCATTTTTGAAGGGTCTCCGGCATATATACCCGTTGACATAGGATCAATAAGTTTTTCATAAAATTCCCTTCCAACTCTTCTGCTTACAAACTCTTCCACTGATTCATCTTTCTCTTCTTTTAGAGGTGGAATGAAATATTCACGAATGAGTCTTATTTTTCCAGAAAAAGAAAGCAAAGAAGATAAGAAAAATTTTAAAGGATTGGAAGGCACCTCTTTAAGTTTACCATCAATGAGTATGTATCTTTTTTTTGCGCTTTCACTTCCCTTTACAGGTTCTATATTTAATTCCTTTGCTAGGGCAATTGTTGATGGTTTGTTACTTAAAAATCCGTTAACTCCCCCTTCACAAAGAAAACCTGATACTTTTTCAGTTATTATCTTACCACCTGTTCTTTTGTCTGCTTCAATTAGTTTTATATCAAGTTCAGGATTTCTTTTTAGTAAAAAGTATGCAAGGCTTAACCCTGAAATTCCACCGCCTACAATTATTACTTCTGAATTACCCATTTAATTATTGCCTCCACCATATCTTTTATTGTTCTTTAAATTCTCTTGATGAAAAAGCTGTCTTGAGCGATTTTAGAGAATTTTGGCAAACAGTTCTTAGCGAAGCGAAGCGTCCACAGCCGCAACTGTTTGAACCTGAAGGGTGAGTTTTGCGGCTGTAGCAGAGCGAGCTTAGAACTGTCCAAAAGTCTCTCATGAGAGAAAGACAGCCTTTCTTCATTTTTTTTGCATTACCCATTTAATTATTGCCTCTACCATATCTTTTATTGTTGATTTTTCAGAAATAATACTTACTTTATAGCCCCTTTCTTCAATTGCCTTTGCAGTTGTATTTCCTAATGCTACAATGGTAACTTCCTTAAGCATCTCTTTAGCTTCATCTTTAAGTATTTCTATAAGATTGTTAAAACTTGACGGAGATGTAAAGGTAGCAATTGTAATCTTTCCTTCTCTTAAAAATCTTGCGAGTCTTTTACCATGCTCTGTAGGCTTAACAGTTCTGTATGTAATCGGTGCATCAACTTTTACACCGAGCTTTTGCATCTCCTCAACAAAACTTTTCAGTGCAATATCTGAACGGGGATAAAGGATTTTAAGGTTGAAGGCTGAAGGCTTTAGGCTGAAGAGTTTATCTTTAAATAATTTCACCAAGGCAGAAGAATTGAATTCATCGGGAACTATATCTGCATTTATCCCGTAGTTTCTTAAACTCTTAGCTGTTTCTTTACCAATTGCACAAATAAGAATATCTTTCAAAGCCCTCACATCTCTGCCAATACTAAGAAATCTCTCAAAAAAGAAGGAAACTGCTCTTGGAGAGGGAAAAATTATAAAATTATAACTCTTAATCTCATTTATTGCTCTGTCAAGTTCTGAAAAATCTTCTGGTGGTAAAAAATCTATTGTTGGAAACACAAAAAGCTCTGCTCCCATATCCTCAAGCTTTAAATAATCTTCAGTTAATTGCCTTGTAATAAGAATTCTTTGTCCATGTAGAGGCTTTTTTTCATACCAGTTTAGTTTGTCTCTTAATTTTACAACATCACCAATTACAAGAATTGCTGGAGGAGTAATCCTATTCTGCCTTGCAAGCTCTGCTATCTCTGAAATTGTTCCTGTAATTACTCTCTGCTCTGCTCTTGTCCCCCATCTTATTATTGCAGAGGGAGTCTGTGGAGAAAGCCCTTCCTGAATAAGCTTTTCTGTAATTGTATTGAGATTCTTTACACACATTAAAAAAATCATAGTTTCCGGTGCATTGGAAGCCCTTATGTGAGTAAAAATTCTATCCTGTTTTGACAGGTCTTCATTTCCGGTTATTACAGTAAAGGCAGATGCAACTTTTCTATGAGTAACAGGAATTCCTGCATAGGCTGGAACAGCAATGACAGAACTAATTCCTGGAACTATTTCAAAATCTATTCCTTCTTCTGCAAGAATCTCTACCTCTTCTCCTCCTCTTCCAAAAACAAAGGGATCTCCACCTTTTAGTCTGCAAACAATTTTACCTTCCTTTGCCTTTTCAACAAGAACTCTGTTTATTTCATCCTGAGTCATTTCATGATGACCGCCTCTTTTACCTGCATATATAAATTCAGCATCTTTCCTTGCATAAGTTAAAAGTCTTGGGTTTATATGAAAATCATATACAATGCAATCAGCCTGCTCAATTGCCCTAATTCCTTTTAATGTAATTAATCCTGCATCACCAGGACCAGCTCCAACAAGGTAAACTTTTCCTTTATTCACGCTTTTCTCCCTATATAAATCTTTTCAAGTATCTGCCTGCCTCCTCTGCCAAGTAACTCTTCAGCAAGCTCTTTACCAAGTTTTTGAGCCTCTTTAATCTTTCCTTCTTTACTGCCCTTTATCATTGGCATTTCACCATCAGGGTCTCCTATCATTGCAACTATTTTTAGAGTGTTATTTTTGAAAATCTTTGCATGACAGGCAAGAGGAACCTGACATCCTCCGCCCATTACTGATAAGAATGCCCTCTCTGATAGTACGCAAAGAGCAGTTTCCTCATGATTTAAACTTTTTACTGTCTCATTTACAAAATAATCATCAACTCTTGTTTCAATTCCAATTGCTCCCTGCCCAATAGCAGGAATCATTAAATCCTCAGGGATACACTCTGTAACCAAATCCTCAAAGCCCATTCTTTTTAAACCAGCCATTGCAAGTAAAATTGCGTGAAACTGTCCCTCTTTAAGTTTTCTTATTCTGGTATCCACATTGCCTCTAAGTGAAGTTATATTTAAATCATCCCTCAAGGCTTTAACCTGAACCGTTCTTCTGAGACTGCTTGTTCCAACCGTTGCTCCCTGAGGTAGCTCTTTCAAAGGTTTCCCATCAATACTTATAAAGGCATCTCTTGGGTCTTCTCTTTCACATATTGCAGAAATATGTAATCCTTCCGGAATCTCTGTTGGAACATCCTTCATGCTGTGAACTGCCATATCTATTTTTCTTGAAAGCAATGCCTCTTCTATTTCCTTTACAAATAAGCCTTTGCCACCAATTTTAGCCAAAGGTGCATCAAGGATTTTATCTCCTGTTGTTTTAATTTTTTCTATATCAATTTTTAATTCTGGATAAAGTGTTTCAAGCTTTTCTTTAACCCAGTTTGCCTGCCACAAAGCAAGCTTGCTTCCTCTTGTGCCAATTATTAATTTATTCCTCTTCACTGTCAAGTCCGAATAACCTCCTTGCCGCAAAAATAAGTATTTCCTTACTGTCACAGTTATTTTTCAAAGCAACTGTTGGAGAATGCATTATCTTATTTATGATACTCTGGGTAAGATAATCTACAGAAGCTAAAACCTCTGGTGGAAGCTCTTTGAAACGGGATTTAAATTTTTCAAGTTCTTCCTGCCTTACCTGTTCAGCCTTATTTCTTATTGAAACAATCACTGGAACACTTTGAAGTGAATTAAGCCATTGAAAAAATTTCTCTGTTTCTTCTTCTACAATCTTTAAAGCCTTCTCAGCCTCCTTTTTCCTTTCAAGAATATTAGAGTCAACTACATCCTGAAGGTCATCTATGTTGTAAAGATAGACATTGTCAAGGTCATTACATTTTGGGTCAATATTTCTTGGGACTGATATATCAATAAAAAATAGAGGTCTGTGTTTTCTTAAAGGCATAACTTCTTTAATCATCTGCTCTGTTATGACATACTGGGGAGCACCAGTTGAACATATGACAATATCAGACTTTGTAATCTGCTCTTTAAGGTTTTCAAATGCAACTGCATTACCATTAAACTCTCTGGCAAGTTCTTCTGCACGCTCATATGTTCGGTTTGTAACATAGACATTTTTTATTCCGCTTCCTATAAGATGCCTCATTGCAAGCTCTGCCATCTCACCTGCACCAACAAGAAGAATGGATTTTTTTGAAAGTTCATCAAAAACCTTTTTAATAAGTCCTACAGCAGCATAACTTACAGATACAGGATTTTCGCCAATTTTTGTTTCATTTCTTACTCTTTTAGCTGTAAAAAGTGCTCTGTTCATTAGATGATTAAGAATTAAGGAAGTGGTCCTCTCTGAAAGAGCAACCTCATAAGAATCCTTAACCTGTCCTGTAATCTGAGGTTCTCCTACAATCATTGAGTCAAGGCTTGATGTAACTTTAAAAAGATGACTTACAGCATCTCTGTCATAGTAAATGTAAAGATATTGTTCAAAATCTTTTACAGAAATATTGTGAAACTCTGAAAGAAATTGTTTTAAATTTGCTACTATGTTTTCGTATTCCTGGTTAGAGTAAACATAAACTTCTACTCTGTTACAGGTAGAAAAAATTACAGCTTCATTAATACCTTCAGTTTGAATTAATTTTTTTAAACCCTCCTTAATACTGTTCTGAGTATTAAAGGCAAGTTTTTCTCTTATCTCAACAGGTGCTGTTTTATGATTCAGTCCAACAACAATTAAACTCATAGCCTTTTATGAAAACTTTCTGTTAAAAGATTTATACCGAAGAATCCAAATATCACAAGAAGGAAACCGAATATTGTAAGATACGCTGCCTTTTTCTTTCTCCAGTCTCCTTTAACCCTTAAATAGAAAATTAAAAAATATACAGCCCATGTAAGAAAACTCCATATTTGTTTTGGGTCAAAATGAAATCCGAGCAAGCTTAAATATTTTATTAAACCCACAATGAGTGCAGCAGTATAAACAGGTAAACCACAGTATATAAGACGGTAGTTGATTTTATCAAGAACTTCAAGACTTGGCAAAATCCTGTCAAAACCTCCGAATTTTTTTGATTTTATTGCTCTTTCCTGAATTAAATACAAAATACTGAAAATGAAAGCAATGCTGAATAAAGCTATTCCGAAAACCGCAAGCAGGGCATGAATATCTATCCAGAAGCCTTTTAATTCGGGCTTTACAACAGGAAAGCTTCTCGGGAAAAATGCACTTATGAACATTAAAATAAAACCAAGTATAACACCAAAAGATAAAATCCTTGCTTTGTAAGTGAGATTTATTAAAAGGGACACAGCTAAAATGCTCCAAGCAAAAAAAGAAGTTGCTTCATGCATTGAAAAAACAGGTGCCTGTCCTGATTTTATGTATCTTACCAAAATATAAACTGTATGCAGGAAAAAACCTGCCAGGGTTAATAAAAATACTGCTCTGTCAAGATCGCTTTTCTTTCTTAAAAGCCCTACAATACTCAGTAAAAATCCAGCAAAATAAAGTGTAAGTGCAAGCTCAAAAAATATTGTTCCCATCAGAAGCAGCCAAGCTCACATTTACGGATTTTTATCTTTAACTCATTTGCTGCTTTTCCAACTTCAATATATGCTACATTGATTTCTTCAGCTATCTTTCTTGCCTCAGTACATGTAATTTTTCCGTCATTGCTTCTTTCTTTGAGAAGCTGATAAATAAGTTTTTTTTGTTGAATCTTTTCAATCTCTTTCATAATATCCTCCATAGAATACTTTCCTTCAATAATAATATCCGCTTGATCAGCAACAGTTTTTCCTGAAGGTTTAACATAATCTTTAGCTTTAAAAAATATTATAACATCAGGCTGAGTTAATCTTACCAGAGAATTTCCTTCCATGATTAAAACTATCTTTGTTATATCTGAATAAAGATGCATCATCTCATTTTTAAGTTTCTCAATTGTTTCTGGTAAATCCTCCTCAGTAGCCTTTATCAGGTAAACAGTATCTGCTCCTGCTTTCTTCATTCTTGCAGTGTCTTTCCCCGGCTGATCAATAATTTCCTGTTCAGAGATAATCTGGGAATAAAGAGTAGTTTTTGTGTATTTTATTGCAATAATTTTTATCTGTCTGTCAAATCTATTTTTTAAAAAACCTATCAACTTTTCAATGAACAGGGTCTTTCCAGCTCCGCTACCACTTCCACAAACACCAATGCTTAATGGAAAACGCATGATTTATAATAAACCATAAATGCCTGAATTTGCTATTAGGACAGCCAATCCTAATGGCAAATTAAGGGATAATGATTTATAATAATTAAATGAATTCAGAAGACACCCTTGAACTCACTCCACTTATGAGACAGTATTTTAAAATCAAACAAAACTACAGGGATATTATACTTCTTTTCAGACTTGGAGATTTTTATGAAATATTCGGAGAAGATGCTAAAATCGCATCAAAAATTCTTCAAATCACACTTACAGCAAGAAATAAATCAAAAGAAAAATCTGTTCCAATGTGCGGATTTCCATATTTTGCCTCTGATTCCTATATTGAAAAACTTCTCTCTGCAGGATATAAGGTGGCAATATGCGAACAGATTGGTGACCCAAAAAAATCAAAGGGTATTGTTGACAGAGAAGTTGTAAAAGTTTTAACGCCAGGAACATATCTTCCTGAAGGAGTTAAAGAAAATATATATATAATGGCGGTATATCCTTTTAGAAAAAAAACAGGAATAGCTCTTTCAGACATAACAACAGGAGATTTCATTCTTTACGAAACAGAAAAAAACTTTAATGAAGAGGTGCTCAGATTTGAGCCAAAAGAAATTCTGCTTCCATCAAGTTGTAAAGATACCTACAGATTTGAAGAAATTCCCTTTCATAAAACTTTCATTGAGGACTGGAAATTTGATTATTTTACTTCATATAAAATGTTATTACATCACTTTAAAGTTGCATCCTTAAAAAGCTATGGTGCTGAGGAGCTTGAGTCAGCAATTCAGGCAGCAGGCGGTCTTTTAAGTTATCTTGAAGAAACTAAACAATCTGTAAAGTTTAAAGGAATTAAAGTTTTTAATCTTTCTGATTTTATGCTTCTTGACCCATCAACCAAAAAAAATCTTGAAATTCTTTCATCACTTGATGGCTCTAAGGATGGCTCTCTTTTCTGGCTTCTTGATGAAACCCTCACTCCTATGGGAAATCGTTTCCTGAAAAATGCTCTATCATCTCCGCTTTTAAAAAGGGAAGAAATTGAAAAGAGAATGAAATGCGTTGAAGCCTTTTATAAAGATCTTCTATTAAGAGAGACCCTGAGACAATCCATCAAAGATTTCCCGGATATAGAAAGGATTGCTTTAAAAATAAGAGCAAAGAATGTTAATCCAAGAGAACTCAGAGCATTAATGGAAGCTCTGAAAAAAATTCCTGAAATAAAAGAAAAACTCTCAAAATCAGATTTTGAACAAATTAAAGAAGTTTCAGAAAACCTTCACCCTCTTGAAGAAATATCAGAACTTATTGATAAAGCCATAGTTAACAGCCCTCCTGCTTTAACATCAGAGGGAGGCATTTTTAAGGAAACTTACAATGATGAGGTTGCTTTTTTAAGAAAACTTACAGTCTCCGGTAAGGATTACATTGCAAAGCTTGAAGCCGAGGAAAGACAAAACACAGGAATAAGTTCTCTAAAAATCGGTTATAACAGAATATTTGGTTACTATATTGAGGTAACAAAACCAAATCTTCATCTCGTTCCTTCTCATTATATAAGAAAACAAACACTAATAAATGCTGAAAGATTTATAACAGAAGAATTAAAGGAACTTGAGACTAAAATACTTGGAGCAGAAGAAAGACTTAAAACACTTGAACATGAACTTTTTATTGAATTGATTGAAAAAATAATCCCCTCTGTTGAAAAAATACTTAAAAATGCTGAGACCACAGGATACATTGATTTTATCTTATCACTGGCAACTGTTGCATCAAAATATAACTACACAAAGCCTGAATTAACAGATGATGAAATTATTGAGATAATTGATGGAAGACATCCTGTGATTGAAAGACTTATCCAGCTTGGAAAGCTTCCTGAACAGAGATTTATCCCAAATGACCTTTCAATTGGCAGTGAGAATCAAAAAATAATTATACTGACAGGTCCTAATATGGCTGGAAAATCAACATATATGAGGCAGAATGCCCTGATTGTTCTTATGGCCCAGATTGGCTCATTTGTTCCTGCAACATCAGCTAAAATAGGCATTGTTGATAGAATATTCACAAGAATTGGAGCATCAGATTATCTTGGAAAAGGACAGAGCACATTTATGGTTGAAATGATAGAGGTTGCAAATATTCTAAATAATGCAACATCAAGAAGCTTCATAATCCTTGATGAGGTTGGAAGGGGAACAAGCACTTTTGATGGAATAAGCATCGCATGGGCAACTGTTGAATACATAGCTCAGAAAATAAAAGCAAGAACACTCTTTGCTACCCACTATCATGAACTTACAGAGCTTGCATTCAATATTGATTGTGTAAAGAACTATTCAGTTGCTGTTAAAGAATGGGGAGATGAGATAATATTTTTAAGGAAAATACAAAAGGGTGGTGCTGACCGTAGCTATGGAATACAGGTTGCTCGCGTGGCAGGACTTCCTGAAGAACTTTTAACAAGAGCAAGACAGTTGCTCGCAAAGCTTGAAAAAAGAGAACTATCAACATTTAAAGCAATGGGCAGACAGCTTGATCTGTTTTTCCAAGGAGACCCTTTAATTGCGGAAATAGCTAAGATAGACCTTGAAAATATTACTCCACAGAAAGCATTAAAAAAACTTAAAGAGCTTAAGGAGATGATAAAGGAATGATCAAGGTTGGACTTACAGGAAACTTTGGAATGGGTAAAAGCACTGTTGCCCGTATTTTTCAAAGACTCGGTGCTCATGTAATAGATACAGACAGAATTGTTGCTGAACTACTGAAAGAACGTGAGGTATGTGAGGAAATTAAAAAACTTTTCGGTGAGGAAGTAATAAAAGATGGAAAGGTAGACAAAAAGGCAATTGCAGATATAGTATTTGAAAATCCTTCAATGAGAATATATCTTGAAAATATCCTGCATCCAAGAGTTTTTAAAAAAATTGATGAAATAATAGACAGAATTCCCTCCTCAGGAGAACCAAAAATTGTTGTAATTGAAGCTCCTGTTATTTTTGAGAGAGGATATCAGAACAGATTTGATTTAATAGTCACAGTTTTTACTTCTGAAGATACAGCTATTGAAAGGCTTGAGAAAAAAGGCATAACAAAACAGGAGGCTATCAAAAGAATCAAAAGTCAGTTTCCAATTGAAATGAAAAAATCAAAATCTGATTTTATAATAGATAATTCAGGAAGCATTGAAAATACAATGAAACAGGTGGAAGAAATATTTCAAAAACTTACAATAATGGAGAGAAAGTATGCTGGTAATTAGAGAGATTAAAAAATTTGACTTTCCAAATCCTGTTATAACTATTGGTAACTTTGATGGAGTTCATATCGGGCATCAAAAAATCTTTAAGTTTCTTACAAGAAAAGCATCTGAGATTAATGGAACTTCTGTAGTAATAACATTTGAACCTCATCCTGTGAGGGTTCTCTATAAAGATCACTCTCTTAAGCTGATAACAACGACTGAAGACAGAATAAAACTCATTGAAAAATGCGGAATAAATATTACTGTCTGTATACCCTTTACACCTGAGTTTGCATCAATAGAGGCTGAAGATTTTGTAAAAAATATTCTTGTTGAAAAATTTAAAGCAAAATGGGTTGTTGTTGGCTATGATTACAGATTCGGTAAAGGCAGAAAGGGTGATGCTCAGTTATTAAAAAAACTTGGCAGATTATACAGATTTAAGGTAACTGTGTTAAAAGCATATAAAAGAAGGGGAGAAGTTTTAAGTAGCACAGCTGTAAGAGATGCCTTACTGCAGGGTGATATAAGGCAGGCAAACAAATTTCTTGGAAGAGCTTATCATATTGATGGAAAAATAATTAAAGGAGCCGGAAGGGGAGCATCAATTCTTTGCTATCCAACAGCAAATATATCTCCACAGCAGGAAATCATACCAAAAGAGGGAGTTTATGCGGTAAAGGTAACACTTCCTGACAGAAAGACATTAAAAGGTGTTGCAAATATCGGGAAAAACCCAACATTTGGAAACAGCTCTCTAAGTTATGAGGTTCATATTCTTAATTTTAGAGATAATCTTCTCGGAAAGAAAATAAGAATTCATTTTATTGAAAGGCTTCGCGATGAAAAGAAGTTTAAATCTCCTCATGAACTTAAAGAAAACATAAAAAATGATATTGAAAGAGCCAGAGAAATATTTAAAAAAGATAGGACAGGGCTTTTTTTAGATTCTTAAACTTACAGGATCAACCTCAACTTTAAGGGAAACACCTTTTAAATCTTTAAGTTTACTCACTAAATGATGTGCTTCTTCTGTAAGCTTTTTCCTCTCTTTTGAACGAAGTATGAATATAAACTCTGATTTGCTTTCATCTGTGTACCCTCCAAGAATCTCAGCAGATGTTTCACAGTTCAGTAACTCCTTAATGGTTTTAAGAGTTTCCTTTGAGGCTGTTTTCTTAAGTTTTATCATCAATTTTATAAGCCTTGCAAAGGGTGGAAACCCGGCATTTTCACGATGTTTGAGTTCATAAAAATAAAAATCTCTAAAATTATAAGAGCGAATAAACTTCAAAAACTCATTACCTGGATTGCCTGTTTGAATAATCAGGGTTCCATCATTCTTGATTAACCTTTTTATTGATAGCACTTTTCTGAAAACATTTTCCAGAGCTCTGTAATCAGGGATGGAGAGAAAAAAATCAAAATCAACAATCACAGCTCCTTTAAAAACAGGTGCATAACCCTTTTTTATCTTTCCTGTTTGTATTACATAGATTCCCTTCAGTTCCTCATGCTCTGATTCAAGTTCCTTTATCTCCAACCCTTTTTTAGAAAAAATTTTTTCAAGTTCCTCTTTAATCTTTTCAATGCCTGTTCCAACAGGCTGAATATCCATACTGAAGCAGTAAGGACATTCCTTGGGAGCTTTTATTACAATATTACATCTGAAGCATTCAAGAACATTGAGAGATTTATGAAAAACAAATGTGTATCCACAGTTTTTACATCTCATTACCTCACCGCATTCTGAACATCTCAGAATACTATAACCGCTTCTTGGAGCTGTAACAAGGACTCCTTCCTTGAAATACTGCCTTAAATAAAGCACTGTCTCTGGGTGAAAAGTGCTTCTGTATGGCTGTCTGATAACTTTTATATCAGAATGTTTAACTGTTTTAAAATCATCAATGAGTTCATATTTTCCAATAATTGAGTTAAAATAGGATGTTACTGATGGCATTTCCGCTGTTAGCACAACTGGACAGTCTTCAATAAATCCTCTCATTATCGCACAATCTCTTGCATGATATCTCGGAGTCTGCTCCTCTTTATAAAGCCAGCTTGACTCATCAGCTACCATAATTAAGGAAAGTTTTTTTGCAGGTGCAAATAAGGCTGACCTTGTTCCCACTATGATTCTTGCCTCATCCTGCATTATCATGCTTATTGAACTGAAAAGCTCAGAATGCTTCATATCACTGTGCAGAAGAACAACTTCATCAATTTTTTCTTTAATGAGACTGTAAAGTATTCTGGCATCTTTTATTTCAGGCATTATTAAAAGTATGGTTCCTTCTGAAGTCCTCAGTCTTTTTGCAGTCTCAATTATGAGTGCAATTTCATAAGCAATATTTGGACAGTGTATGAGAAAAGTTTTATATTTCTTCATCATGGTGGCTTCAGCAATTTTTGAAACTGTTTCCTCATTTATCCTCTCAGGATATACAAAATAAATTGAAGAAGACAAAGGTTGTCTTGTAAGCTTTCTTTTTTTTGCTTTAAGAAATTTTACTGCCTCCTCAAAAAATGTAATTCTTAATACAGAGCCCATTTCTGAAAGATAGTAAAAACTGAGCCATTGAAGGAAGCTGACAAACCTTTCTGAATATGCCCTGCCTAAAACTCTAATAATTTTTTTTATCTCGGGTATACCCGGCAGAGCTTCTCTTTTATTAAGAATAATGCCATAAGCCGTTCTGCCTCTTAATGGAACTTCAACCGCAAAGCCTGTTAAATCTTTATCCTCTTCATACTGATATGTAAGTGTCTTAAGCTTTAAAGGAACTGAAACATCAAAGTATGGCATCAGTAAATTATAACCCTTTATGGTATAATTTACAAATGTTTTTAAAATTGCTGATATTGATATGTCTTTTAATAACAGGCTGTAGCATACCAGAGATTGTTGTCCTTCATGATCCATTAACCGCTGAAGAACATCTTCAGCTTGGATTGAGTTATGAAAAAAAGGGACTTTTTGAGGAAGCTAAAAAGCATTATAAAGAAGCATCAAAATCAGATGCAAGAGGATATCTTTTTCTTGGCAATCTTTATCTGAATCAGGGAGATTATGAAAAAGCTGAACAATATTATAGAAAAGCAATCCAGAAAAACAGTAACCTGTCAGATGCTTATAACAATCTGGGATGGCTTTATTGTCTGAAAAATGAGAAACTTGAGGATGCTGAAAAGCTTGTAAAAAAAGCTATAGACATTGAAAAAGGTAATTTAGATAAAATTAAAATTTATGAGGATACACTTGAAAAAATAAGAAAACTGAAAACCAAATAGGAGGTGCATTATGTTTAAGAAGTTACTATCTGTTTACCTTATTGTGGCAATCCTGATAATCGGGATTGCACAGTCGGTTGGTGCTGGTTTTATTCCATCAGAGGTAACCCTTAATACAAAACTTCAGGACATTGAAAAAATTCAGAAACTTCTTGAGATGAAGATTGTATCCCAGAGACTTAAGGATTTTGGTTATTCTGAAAAGGAAATAATGGATAGAGTTTCAATGCTTGATGAGCAGACATTACACAAACTTGCACTGAAAATTGATGAACTTAAAATAGCAGGAGATGCTGGTACTGCTTTGCTTTTAGCCCTTCTGATTATTGCTCTGGTAATATTGATAATAAATCTTACAGGTCACAGAGTTACGATTAAATAACAAAAAGTCAGGGGGGTCATCCCCCTGTTTTCATCTTTATTATTAAGAAGGCAAAAATTAAATATCCTATCAAACCTGTAATAAGACTGACAGGCACACCAATTTTTGAACTGAGCAATACAACTGCAAAAATGTAAATAAGCCATGGCAGTAGCATGATCAACAAACTTTTTGCATATAAAATTACAGCATCACATCCGGATTCAAAATAAATTGTCAGAAAAGTAACAAATGTAATCACAGGTAAATTTGCAAAGAATGCTGCTATAAGACCCTTGCTGTGAGATGCAAAGTATGTTACTGTGCTGACAACTATTCCGCCAACTAAAAAATAAAAAATGTATTTAATTTCCATAATTTATTTTACACTGTTATATTTAAATGTGGTATACAGAATTCTGGCAGACCTTGTTGTTTTGGTTCATTTTCTATGGATATTGTTTTTGATTTCAGGTGCTTTCTTGGCAAGGAAATATAGATTAATAAAATATTTTCATATTGGTGGTCTTGGATTTGCATTTTTGATTCAAATTTTTGGCTGGTACTGTCCATTAACCCATCTTGAAATATGGCTTCGTTCAAAACATTCACCATCTCTGGCATATACAGGCTCATTCATTATTCATTATGTAGAAAAGATTGTTTATATTGAGCTTCAGAGCTGGATTATATTTATGCTAACTCTGATTATTGCAGGAATAAGTTTTTTAATTTACAGGACATCAAAGCCAAAAATTTAGTATAATTAAATATGAAATTCATCAGACTATCTATTATTATATTAATCCTCTTAATCCCTCAGTGGCTTTATGCAGAAGTCTCACTTCAGAAGTGCAATGAGCAGGACATAAAGGGAGTTTACAATTTAATAATTTACTCCAACTCATTTATAAATGATCCTGAAACATTTATAATTCTTGACAGGGCAGATGATGAACTCAAAATACTCCCGTATGCACCATCTTTTAAATACTCAGTCAAAGAAAATTTAAATGAAAATGAGAGTTTAAAAATTGCAAAAGAGATTTTAAAAGACTCATCAATTGTGAGTTTTATAAAATGCTCTGCAATAAAAGAAGGAGAAAATATTTATGGTTATGAGCTGAAACCAATTTATTTCCCATGGATATTCGGTATTCTTGAACCACTTGAAACAGTTTATAAAAAACAGGGCAATACAATCACAATTTTCATAAGACTTCATCCACAGGTTGAAAGACAGATTTATTTTAATGGCGACTCAGGAAGGGATGACAACTAAATGTTTCTTTTGAATTCACCACTTTTGCCACCGGATTTATAGACAAGCTTTAT
Organism: uncultured Thermodesulfovibrio sp.; assembly: GCA_964509535.1. GTDB lineage: Bacteria > Nitrospirota > Thermodesulfovibrionia > Thermodesulfovibrionales > Thermodesulfovibrionaceae > Thermodesulfovibrio. The sequence goes on from CAZDXM010000081.1 coordinate 17,394, forward strand.
CTCTTCAATAGTCATCTCTCTGTCAACTGCTTTACACATATCATAAACAGTCAATGCTGCCACAGAGGTAGCAACCATTGCTTCCATCTCAACTCCTGTCTGTGCAGATGTCTTTACAGTTGTTTTAATTTTTACCAGAGAATTCTTTTTATCAGGCTCAAAATCAATCTCAACAGATGTAATTGGCAGTGGATGACATAATGGAATTAGATGGGGTGTCATTTTTGCAGCCATCACTCCTGCAAGGCGTGCAACCTGAAATACATCACCCTTTGAAATTTCTTTGTTAAGAATCAGCTTTAGGGTTTCAGGCTTCATCTTTATCAGTGCTTCTACAGTAGCCACTCTTTCAGTAACTGGTTTTTCAGTAATATCTACCATTCTTGCTCTTCCTTTCTCATCAAAATGTGTGAGACTCATTTTTATACTCCATAGATTTATTTAATAGTTCCTCTAAATGGGTGCAGAGACCGTGCAGCATCCTGAGTTCCCAGAATGTAAGTCCTGTCCTTCCAAAAAGGTGCCTGAAGTTGTTCATTATTCTTTTTTCAATTTCACCCTCAGGAATATAGCCTGATTTTTTCAATAAATTATAAAGCCTCTCATAAAGCTTCTCAAGTTCTGTCTGGTCAACATAAAACTGCCGCTGCATATGATAATCCCTCAGTTCCTCACACCTCATAAGCTCATAGGCAACAACTAAGACAGCCTGACCGAGGTTAAGGGATGGCTGTAAATCAGATGAGGGAATTGTCATAAGATATCCGCATTTTTCAACCTCTTCATTAAACAGTCCTTTGTCTTCCCTGCCGAATAGTATTGCAACTCTGTTTTTTTGAGCAACTTCATAAATTCTTTTAACACCATCCCTTACATCAACAATAGCACCTCTTTTTGAACCTCTTCTACGCGTTGTCCCCACAACAAGTGCTTTGTCCTTTATAGCTTCATCAATTCCTGAGCAAATCTCAGCTTTTTCAAGTACATCCTCACTTCGCCATGCCATCCATTTTGCTTCATCAGTTAAGGGAACAGGATTTACCAGAGACATTTTTGTAAATCCCATATTTTTAATAGCTCTTGCAGATATGCCGATATTCCCTGCTTCTTTTGGCTCAACCAAAACAAAGTAAACATTTTCTTTCCATGACATCTTTAAAATGAAAGTGGTTCCTCTTCTTCTGTGGATGGTTCTTCAAGTTCAATCAGTGTTTTCTGGAGCTCCTGTTCAGCCATTTTTAGCTTATTTTTACAAAAACGTATTAATTCAGAAGCTCTTTTTACCTTCTCAACAAGAACATCAACATCAACTTCCTGGGATTCTATATACTTCAGAATTTCTTCTATCTCCTTCATAGCCTTAGAATAACTGAGGTTGTCCATTTTCTTCCTCCCTTTCAGTGATTTTACCTGTGACCTTGCCTTTATATAGCTTTACCTGAATACTCTGACCAACCTCTACATCCATGGAGTTTTTTAGAATTCTTCCATTAAGATACGCAATACTGTAACCCCTTTTAAGAATATTTTCAGGGCTTAAAAGATGAAGTTTTTCTGAAAATCTATCTATATGCAGAGCTTTAATGGCAAATATGCTTTGAAGTCTTGATTTTATCTTTTCTTTATATGATTTTATTCTGAAGTTTACCTCTGCAAGATATTCCGAGCAGTTGAGCTTTATTTTATGATTTAAACTGTTAAGATTTACTTCCTCTTTTTTTATACGATGAATGGTATTTTTATGAAGATTATGCTTCAATGAAAGTATTCTCTGTTTCTGGCTGGACAGCGAAAAGTCAACCCTGTGAAGGATCATCTTTCTTAAATAATCAATCTTTAAATCAAAATCAAGAACACCATCAAGAATAAACTTCGCAACCTCTGATGGAGTTTTAAAACTTCTGCATGCAACACAGTCTGCAACTGTTTCATCCCTTGTATGCCCTATACCTGTCAATACAGGAATCGGCATCAATGCAATGTTTCTGGCAAGCTCATAATCATTGAAACAGCTTAAATCAACAGCAGAGCCACCACCACGTATAACAACAACAGCATCGTAGTTTTCTCTGTCTGAAGCACAGTTCTGCAAAGCATTAATTATTGAAGCAACAGCATTTTCACCCTGAACAAAAACATCAAAAAGTTTTATATAAAACTTATATCCATATTTGTTTGCCTTCAGAATTTTCAGGAAATCCTCATAACCTGCAGCTGTTTCACTTGATATTACAGCAATTCTTTGAATAACAACTGGTATCTGAATAGACTTATTTCTGTCAATCAGCCCTTCTCTGGTAAGTCTTTCAATTACCTCCTTTTTCTTCAGAGCCATCTCACCAAGAGTGAATGCAGGATCAATCTGAAGAATATTAAGTTTAAATCCGTATTTCTCATGAAATGTGGCTTTTCCGAGAAAAAGAATCTTTATTCCTTTCTGGAGTTCAATTCCTGTTTTAAGAAAAAAGTTATAAATTGTATCAATATTGCTTTTCCAAACTACTGCTCCTGCCTGAGCAACTATTTCATTGTCCTTTTTTTCAACAAGTTCAAACCAGTAATGACCTGTCTTATCAATATCAACCTTTGCTATCTCTGCAACAATCCATCTGTGGTCAGTATACTCCTGAATTAATTCTCTAACCTCACTTAAGTATTGAGAAAGTGTCTGGTATATAACATTAACATTAAACATTCATGCAAGCCTCCTGAATCAGCTTTTTCATCTGCCTTACTGCTTCCTCAATACCGACAAGAACAGCCCTTGAAATTATGCTGTGACCAATATAAAGACCCCTCAATCCCTTTATTCCTGCAACAGGTTTAACATTGTAGTAATTAAGACCGTGTCCTGCATTTGTTTTAAGACCGATGCTAACTGAATAAAGAACAGCATCCTTAATTCTTTCAAGCTCTTTTAGCTGTCTGTCTCCTTTTGTTTCCGAATAATAACCTGTATGTATCTCAACCATGTCCGCACCGATCTCCTTTGAACATTCTATATCAGCACGTTCAGGATTTATAAAAAGGCTTACAGGAATTCCACCATCTTTGATTCTCTTTATTGCTTCTTTGAGACTGTCTTTAAGACCTAAAACATTAAGCCCTCCCTCTGTTGTGAGTTCCTGCCTTTTTTCAGGAACTACTGTAACCATATCTGGAAGAACACTTAAGGCAGTATTGATCATCTCCTCTGTGGCAGCCATTTCAAGATTAAGCTCACATGGAACAGTCTCCCTTAAAAGTTTAAGGTCTCTGTCCTGAATATGTCTGCGATCCTCCCTTAAATGAACTGTTATTCCATCTGCTCCGCCAAGAATTGCGAGGGTGGCAGCCATAACAGGATCGGGCTCAAATGTTCTGCGTGCCTGTCTTACAGTTGCGACATGATCAACATTTACTCCAAGAAGAACCATTTTTAAAACCTCCCTGTAATTGATTGATTATATCATATTTTACTTAAGCCCGTATTCTTTAATCTTATAATAAAGTGTTCTCAGAGATATTCCGAGAATTTCTGAGGCTTTCTTTTTGTTACCTCCTGTTTTTCTGAGAGCGTCAATTATTGTTTTTTTCTCAACAGCCTTGAGTTCTCCCTTTTCAGAATTTACATAACCCTCAATCTTTATATCTATCTCATCTTTTTTAGATAAAATAATTGCCCTTTCAAGCATATTTTCAAGTTCGCGAATATTCCCTGGAAAGGAATAAGTTTTAAGGATTTGTATAGAGGAATTACTCAGTCTCATGGTCTTTTTGCCCAGTTTAAAACAGATTCTGTCTGCCAAATATTCGGCAATCTTCTGTATATGAGCCCTTCTTTGTCTCAGTGGTGGTATATGCAGTGGAAAAACATTTATTCTGAAATAAAGATCTTGCCTGAACCTGCCCTCTTTTACCATCTCTCTTAAATCCCTGTTTGTGGCAGTTATAAATCTCACATTTGTTTTTATTGTTTCAACTCCACCGACTCTTTCAAAACTTTTATCCTGCAAAACTTTAAGAAGCTTTGCCTGAACAGCCATGCTCAGTTCACCAATCTCATCAAGAAAGAGTGTTCCATTATTTGCAAGCTCTATTTTACCGGGCTTCTGTTTAAACGCACCTGAAAATGCCCCTTTTTCATATCCGAAAAGTTCAGACTCAATTAATGTCTCAGGAATTGATGCACAGTTTATCTCAATAAAAGAACCCTTTCTACCACTCATAATATGAATAGCTTTTGCTATTGCGGATTTCCCTGTTCCTGTTTCACCATAAAGTATCAATGTTGTATCAGTTTTAGCTACATCTTTAATCATTCTGTACACATCCTCAATTCCTGCAAATAAAATTTCATTAGGAGGAAGTCCCTGTGTTTCAGTTTTTCTCTTTAAAATATTTCCTATTATTTCAAGAAAAATTTCCGGTGATGAAAGAGGCTTTGTGATATAATCTATCGCTCCCTTTTTCATTGCCTCAACAGCGGATGGAATCGTTCCAAAGGCTGTGATTACAATAAATTCTGTATCAGGAAGAATGTCTCTCGCCTTTTCAATAAATTTTATTCCATCCATTTTTGGCATCTTTAAATCTGTAATCACAACTTCTGGAGAAAACTCCCTTATTTCTTTCAATGCTTTCTCCGGATCATTAAAAACCTTTATTATGTAACCCTCTTCCTTAAGAATTGTTTCAAGAAAGGAGGCAAATGAAGTATCATCCTCAACTATAAAGATTCTGGCAGAATTAGACATACTTGTGTGCCTTCGCCTTTTTTGCTTCTGATCTGAAGGTTGATTTTTAAACCTTCACAAAGTTTTTTTACTATCGCAAGTCCGAGTCCTGTCCCTTTCGGTTTTGTTGTAAAAAAAGGCTCCAAAATGTGACTTAAAATTTCCTCATCCATCCCAACTCCTGTGTCTTTTATTTCAATTTTTATTTTACCATTAAACTTTTTAGCCCTGATAATGACATTTTTTTCAGAAACCTCATTTAATGCATCAACTGCATTCTGAATAATATTATTGAGTATCTGCTTAAGTTTGTCACTGTCTGTTCTGACATAAATATCATCAACCAGAATTTCAAATCTTACTGATTCGTTCTGATTTATAAAAAGCATTATTATATCATTTAAAAAACTTTTGAGATTTATCTCTTCAAGATTTATTTTCTGTGGATTTGCATAAAGTAAAAGCTCATCTGTAAGCTTTTCAAGTCTCAGACTTTCCTTTACTATTATATCAAGATGCTCTCTTAAAGATGGCTCTGTGATTTTTTTTGAAAGATGCTGAGCAAAACCTTTTATGCTTCCAAGAGGATTTCTTATTTCATGGGCAAGAATCCTGGAAATCATTGAAATATTCTCAAGTTCACGCATCCTGAGCCTCATTCTTTCTATCCTGCTCAGGAGCGAAACCGCAAAAATACCCCCTGAAATTATAAGAGCTGCAGATATGGTCATAATGAAAATCTGCATCTTTGCATTTCTCAGGGCAGCTTCAGCAGGATATGTATGCAAAGCAACCCTTAAAATATATTTAATCCCACCAAATTCAATCTCTGAGTCAGATACAAAAACTCTCTCTCCTGTTCCAAGCACTATAAAATGATAGTAAGGTTTTTTTTGAATAAGAATTTTTTTTAATTCTTCCATTCTTTTTCCTATCATTTCAGGATTTGAATGAAGAATGATCATACCGTCATTGCTGTAAAGAGCAATAAAGGCAACTCCCTGCCATCTTTCATCAAGCAGTATCTCTGAGAAAACAGTACTGCCTTTAAGCCTTTCAACTCCTGATTCCTGAAGAAAACTGTTCAATGTAATTGTTATACCGATTGCCTGCATCTGCAAGGATTGCAGTGTAGCTGATTCTGCATTCTTATATATGAAGTAACTGCTCAGAATGAAAGCAGCAGATGAAAATAGAACAATAAAAAAAATTATTAACCTTGCTGTAAACTGCCTGACCTTGATAGCTCCACCTCTCTGTAAACTTCCTGAGGATTTTCAATATATTTTGGAGATATATGAAGAATCACAAGCTCCTGTACTTCTGCCTGCCTTGCTATACTGCCTGTAATATCTGCAGTTAAATGATTTCTTTCAATTGCCCTGTCTTTATCCTTACTAAGAAAGTAAGCTTCACAGAATAAAATATCCGAGCCTCTCACAAACTCAACTATTTTCTGAATATTTTCCTGTGTTGGAGAAACATCCATTACATAGGATATCTTCTCTCCTTTTGTGATTTTTAAAATATGGAAAAGCTGTTCAATTTTAAATTGCCCTTTTGGAGTATTAACTTTAACTGTATTTGATGTTTTTTTTGCCTTAAGAATTTCCTTAGAATCATAGTAGTAATACTGCTTTATTAATTTTTTTAGCTCACCAAGCCACGGTCCTGTATTAAATCCTGATTTCTCAAGTTCCACCTTGTTAATGTTTATATGAAACTCTTCTTCTATGCTGTAGGCAACAACAGGAATTCCGTGAGACAGAACCTGTGCTTTGACTTTAAAAAGAGGTTCATGAATGATCAGGTTATTTTTCAATTGAATGCTGTGAAGTCTTTTAATCTTGAATCTGTCATGAGCATGAAACCTTGCTCTCTTTATCACAGTTTCTTGTATTGCATAAACTTCAATTTGCAGTGGATAGTCTGATACAAGATTCCATGTATAGCCTCTGAGCTTACCATGAACACATTCAATAATGTTTTCAGGTCCATAAATTCTGAGAGGCTCGGGTCTTCTTAAAACAGCCCTTAACACCTGATCAAATCCTATGAAGTGGTCAATATGGGTATGAGTTACAAATATATCTGTTATTTTTAGAATTTCATTGAAGGGAATTTTTCTTATATCTCCGAGATCAAAAAGAAGGGATCTTTTTTCTCCGAAAAGCCTTATTAAAATACAAGGATCTCCAAATGCGTCATTTATAATCTTGTAATGAAAAAGTCTTGCCACAATGTTATAATTATACCAAATGTACACATCTATCCGAGGCAGTAGCTGAGGAATAAATTGAGTTGAATTTAACGGAGGAAAATCATGTCTGAGCTAAGAAGGGATCCGATATCTGGAAGATGGGTGATAATTGCAGTTGAAAGAGGTAAGAGACCATCTGATTTTGCATCTGTAAGCCAGAAAAGAAAACTCAAGGGTTTCTGCCCTTTCTGCCCTGGTAATGAATATACTGCACCTCATGAGATAATAGCCTTCAGACCACCAAATACACCACCAAATACACCCGGCTGGTCATTAAGAGTTGTGCCAAATAAATTTCCTGCTTTACAGATTCATGGAGAACTGAACAAAAGAGGAGAAGGCATTTATGACAAAATGAATGGAATTGGTGCCCATGAGGTTATTATTGAAACACCTGACCATCTGGCATCTCTTTCAACAATGCCATTAAAGGCTGTTGAGGATGTTTTATGGGCTTATTATTTCAGAATCACAGACCTTAAAAAAGATGTTCGTTTCAAATATGTCCTTGTTTTTAAAAATGAAGGTGAGGCAGCAGGTGCATCAATTGAACATACTCATAGCCAGCTAATTGCTTTACCGGTTATTCCTCAGATCGTTAAGGATGAAATAGCATCAGCAAAGAGATATTTTGAATTGAGGGACAGATGCATATTCTGTGATATAATCTTACAGGAACTTGATAATGAAAAAAGAGTAATATATCAGAATGAGGCATATATAGTTTTAGCTCCATTTGCACCAAGAGAGCCATTTGAAACATGGATTCTTCCAAAAAGGCATGAATCTCGCTTTGAGCCAAAAGAAAAAAGCTTCACCCTTCTTGCAGACGTAATTCAGAAAACCCTGAAAAAACTTGACACAGTTCTTGAAACACCTCCTTATAACTATGTTCTTCATACATCACCGTTTCAGGACGAACTGAATGAGTACTATCACTGGCACATTGAAATTATTCCAAAACTTACAAGAACTGCAGGATTTGAGTGGGGTTCTGGTTTTTTCATTAATCCAACCCCTCCTGAAGAAGCAGCAAGATTTATGAGGGAGGCAAAGGTATGAAGATTGCTCTTGTTTCAGCAGAGGCATTTCCATTTTCAAAAACAGGTGGACTTGGTGATGTTGTTGGAGCACTTTTTAAAGAATTCATCAAATCAGGTCTTGATGTTACACTTTTTTTGCCATTTCACAGAACAACAAAAGAAAATTTCTACAATTCAGTCACGGACTCAGGAATAGTTTATGGAGCACAGATTGGAGCAGCAACCTGTTTTGGCGCAGCTCGTTCAGCAAAAGTTAAGGTAGACTCTGAAGACAATCTTTTAATTGAACCCTCAAAAAATGGTAATCTCTTTTTCATTGAACACAACGATTTCTTTGACAGGGCAGAGCTTTATGGAACAAATTATGGTGAATATCTTGACAATGCTGAAAGATTTGTATTTTTTTCAAGAGCTGTTCTTGAAGTATGCAGGCTTCTTGATTTAAGATTTGATATCATTCACTGTCATGACTGGCATACCTCACTAATCCCTCTTTATCTGAAAACATTTTACAGGGAGGCTCACCAATTTAAAAACACAAAAACTGTATTAACGATTCATAATCTTGGATATCAGGGTATCTTCCCAAAACAAAAGCTTGAAGTAACAGGCTTTGGATGGGAAATGTTTCATATGGACGGACTTGAGTTTTACGGAATGGTCAATTTTTTAAAAGCAGGAATCTTTAATGCAGACTTTGTTACAACGGTCAGTCCAACATATGCAAAAGAAATACTAAATCCTGAGTATGGGTTCGGTCTTGATGGAGTTTTAAGAAAAATTAAGGATAAACTGACAGGAATTATCAATGGAATTGACTACAAAATCTGGAATCCAGAAAAAGACCACTACATTGTAAAGAATTATGGAATAAAAGATTTTCATGAAAAATTGAAAAATAAGGAAGATTTAATAAAGCTATCTGGAATAAAATGCTCTTTAGAGCATCCACTTATTGGATTCATAGGAAGGATGACATCTCAAAAGGGTCTTGACATAGTCTTTGATGCAATACCATATCTTGTTAAAATGGGAGTATACTTCATATTTGAAGGAACGGGAGAGGATTATTATGAAAATAGGATAATAGAGCTTCAAAAAATTTATCCATTTACAGTTTCTGCATACATAGGTTTTGATGAAGCTCTGGCACATAAAATCTATGGAGGTGCAGATGGTCTTCTTGTTCCTTCAAGGTACGAGCCATGTGGATTAAGCCAGCTTATTGCAATGAGATATGGAACACTGCCAATCTGTAGAAAAACAGGGGGGCTTGCAGATACTGTTGAAGATGGTATAACAGGTTTTCTTTTCAATGAATACAGCAGTAGCGATCTAATCTCTGCTGTTTCAAGGTTTACTGAAGCATTTTATAATAAAGAAAGGTTTTCTGAGATGATTTATGAAGCCATGACAAGAGACTTTTCCTGGAGTAATTCCTGTAAAAAATATTTTGAACTCTATGAAGGACTGATAAATGAAAGAAATACTTACACAGGTTGAATTGATAAAATTACTTGAATTTTTTGAAAATCCTGAGGTCCTTCTTGAAAAAATGACATATCATATTACAGCCCTTATGAATGCTCAGGGTGCGGTTTTAAGACTTCTCAGAGAAGGATATTTACACATCGTAGCAACCTGCAATATTGTGTCAGACAGGGTCATTATCCCGGCAGATGAGGGAATTTATGGAGAAATCATAAAGAATGGGAATATAAAAACCTTTACCAATGGTATGAAGCTTGATATTGAAGCTCATTCAGCAATTTTTATTCCGCTTAAAATAAATAAGGAAACCTTTGGAATTGTTTCTGTCTATAATAAAATTTCTCCTGAGGGAGCTTATACAGATTTTACAGATGAGGACAAACTTAATGGAGAGTTTTTCTCGTCAATTGCTTCATTGATTATTCATAAATCCTTAGAGTTTAATGAGTTAAAAGAAAAAGAAACTCAGACAAAGAAAACAATAGCTGAAATACAGGAACTTAAAAACTATGTTGAAAACCTCATCCAGAGTTCAGCTGATGCCATTATAGCTACTGATCTAAATAATATTGTTACAGCATGGAACAGAGGTGCTGAAGAAATTTTTGGATTCACAAAAGAGGAAGTAATTGGAAAACCTCTTAGCATCATTCCTGATTTTTTCCAGGAAGTGGATAGATTTTACATTGAAAAAATTAAACAGGGTGAAACTCTGAAAAACTTGGAAGCAGTTAAGTTAACCAAAAATGGAAAACTCATTGAGGTAAATCTGACCATCTCACCAATAAAGGATGCCAGAGGACAAATAATAGGAATCAGCAGGATAATAAGGGATATAACAGAAAAGAAAAATCTTGAAAGAGATCTTATAAGAAGAAATGAGGAATTAACAAAAATCCTTTTCATAAATTCTGCTGTGAGAAGCACGCTTGAGTTAAACAAGCTCTTAAGAATGATTCTTACTGTTATCACAATGGGTGAGGGATTGGGATTTAACAGGGCTATTCTTTTTCTCATAGATGAAGAAAATAATGTTCTGAGAGGTGCTGTAGCTATCGGTCCTTCAAGTTATGAAGAGGCGTGGCAGATATGGTCAAGTATGGCACGTGAAAAGAAAACCCTCTTTGAAGTTCTTGACGAGCTCGGTCAAAAAGAGTTTGATGAAGATACTTTTCTTGACAGACTCTGCAAAAACATCTCTATCCCCCTCAGTGAAAACACGCCTCTTGTAAGGGCTGTAAAGGAAAGAAAGATTTTCAATATAAAAAATGTTCATAAACAAGAGGCAGATCCTGTGATAATTCAGCAACTTGGAAGCCAGGCATATGCTATTGTCCCTCTTATTTCAAAAGATAAACCAATTGGAGTTGTATGGGTTGACAACCTCTATACAAGAAAACCTATTACAGAACAGGATATAAATTTTTTGAAAGGATTTGCTGATCAGGTAGCGGGTGCAATTGAAAATGCGTGGATATTTGATAAAGTAGAAAAGGCAGAAAAAGAGCTTGAAATGCTCTTTAATTCAATCACAGACCTAATTTACTATACTGACAATACTTATACAATTAAAAAGGCTAACCGCTCATTTCTTGAAAAACTTGGTTTAGAAGAAAATGAGGTTATTAATAAAAAATGCTTCAAATTAATTCATAATACAGAGCATCCACCCAAAGATTGCCCTCACAGAAAAGCTATTGAAACAGGCAGACCCACAGTCAGTGAACTTGAAGAGGATTATCTTGATGGTATTTATATTCTTTCAAGCTCTCCAATTTTTGACAGCAAAAAAAATCTCATAGGAACAATAAATGTTGCAAAAAATATAACAGAGCTTAAAAATTTAAGAGAAAGGATAATATCAATGGAAAAGATGGCTGTACTTGGAGAAATGGCTGCAAAGGTTGCCCATGAGATAAGAAATCCTTTATTAGCAATAGGAGGATTTGCAAAAAGACTTGATAAAGAATTGAGGGATCAAAACCTGAAAGAATACATAAAGGTAATCATTGATGAAGTAAGAAGGCTGGAAAGAATTCTTAATGAAACTCTAAGCTTTGTAAAACCATATTCTATTTCAAAGGAGCCTTTCAACATAACAGCACTAATAGATGATGTTACTAAATTTATTGAATCTACTTTAAAAGAACGTAACAATGAGTTTATAATCCAAATCGAGGAAGAATTTCCAGTGCTCGGCAACTATGATAAACTTAAGGAGGTTTTTCTAAACCTGATAACAAATTCAAATGAGGCTACAGAGAATGGAATGATAATTCTTAGAATAAAAAGACCTGAAGAACTCCCTTGGGAGATAGCTCAGACAGACAAAGAATATTTTATGATAGAGGTTGAAGACACAGGATGTGGAATACAGAAGGAGAACATTAAAAAAATTTTTGATCCATTTTTTACAACAAAAATCAATGGAACAGGACTGGGACTTTCAATATCAAAAAAGATAGTTGAGGAACATGGTGGTATAATCAATGTAGAGAGTGAAATTAACAAAGGAACAATTTTTAGAATTTATTTACCGGTTTATAAAGGAGGAGGAAACAATGAAAATTTTGGTGGTTGATGATGAAAAAAACATACTTATGCTTTATAAAGCTGAGCTTGAAGATGAAGGATACGAGGTTATAACAGCAAACTCAGGACGTGAAGCCATTGAGCTTTTTGAAACCGAAAAGCCTGATATGGTAACCCTTGACATAATGATGCCTGATATTGATGGAATTCAGGTTTTAAGACAGATAAAACAGAAAGATCCAAATATTCCTGTAATTATGCTAACTGCATATGATTACAGAGATGACTTCTCGGTCTGGGCATCTGATGCCTATGTTGTAAAATCATCCGATTTAGAAATTTTAAAGAAAACAATCAAAGAAATGGCTGAGAAATTTGGAATAAAATGAGAAAAACTGCTTTAGCATTTATTTTTATTTTAATATTTCCTGTTATGGCATTCAGTGAGATTAAAGAGGAAATTTTAAAAAACGGACTAAAGATAATCTTTATTGAGGAACATTCAGTGCCTCTGACAACTTTTCAGGTCTGGTATAAAGCAGGGGTAATTGATGAACCTGAAGGTAAGTCGGGAATAAGTCATCTTCTTGAACATTTAATGTTCAGGGGAAGCAAGAATTATCCAGGCAATGTTTTTTCAAAAATAATTCAATCACATGGAGGAATAGACAATGCATTTACAACTAAAGACTACACTGTTTATTTTCAAAAGCTCAGTTCACAGAAAATTGATATCTCCATAGAGCTTGAATCTGACAGAATGGCAAACCTGCTTTTTCTTCCAGAAGATTTTGAGCTTGAAAAAAGGATTGTTCTTGAAGAAAGAAGGCAGCGCTATGAGGATGATCCTGAAAGCCTGATAATTGAAGAAGTAATCAGTACAGCATTTAAAATACATCCTTACAGAAAACCTGTAATTGGCTGGACAGAGGATATTCAGTCAATAACACTTGAAGATGTTAAAAACTATTACAGTGAGTATTAC
>CAZDXM010000082.1:0-34028 GCA_964509535.1 uncultured Thermodesulfovibrio sp.
ATATTGTTATAATGTAACATTGTAATTTTATATATCATACTGAAGTAAGGTTTTTTTGTCAAAAAAAATTATGTTATAAACCAATTAAAATCATTTATAATTAAAAATGGTGGATTTTTTCGGGTTTTTTAAGTCTAAAAAGAAAAATACTGAGGAAAAAGAAAAACTGAAACAACTTTTAAAAGAAAAGTACCTATATTTTCAAAGGGTTCTTAATGAAAATAACCATGCCTTAAGCATAATGGCAGACCTTGAAGAAAAGCTTTCTGGTGAATATCTTTTTGACATGCATTATATTAAAACTAATGTCAGAGAAGTTTCAGATTCAGTCAGTGAAATTATTAAAAATTTAAATGCTCTTTCAGATGGAAAATATTACAAGTTAGAAGAAGTTTTGAATCAAATCAGAGAAAAAATTGAAAAAATTTTAGTTTCAAAAATTGAAATTCCAGAGACTGATTTTACTATACCCCTTGAATTTCTTGATAAAGATTCTGTATTAATTTCAGGAGGGAAAATTGCTCATCTCTCAGAACTCAAAAACATTTTAGGGATACCTACTCCCGAAGGGTTTGCTGTTACATCTTATGCATTTATAAAATTTATTGAAAAAACGCATCTAAAAGAGCAAATATCTCAAATACTTAATAGCATTGACATTAACAAAATTGAAGAATTAAATGAGGGAAGCAAAAAAATTCAGGAATTAATTATACAATCAGAGGTTCCTGAAGAAATTGCAAATTCAATAAAATCTGCCTATAAAAACCTTTGTAAAAAGCTTAATAAAAAATCCATGGTCTCTGTTAGAAGTAGTGCAATTCATGAAGACTCTGACTTCAGTTTTGCAGGTCAGTACTCCTCTTTCTTAAATGTTCCAGAAGAAATGATTCTTCACAACTACAAAAAAGTTATTGCAAGCCTTTTTAATACAAGAGCGATTTTTTACTACAAAACAAAGGGATTTGCTGAAACGGAAATGGTCATGGCAGTGGGTATTCTCTCTATGGTAAATGCCCGAGCTGGTGGAGTTATGTATTCAAGGAATCCAAATAATCCAGAGAGCGAAAATATAATAATAAATGCAGTTAAAGGACTTGGTAAATTAGTTGTTGATGGAACTGTAACTGCTGAAACCTATGTAGTTAACAGAAAAGGAGAAATTATAGAAAAACTTCCAGGAAAACAAAATAAAATGATTATCTGCAGAGAACAGGGAGATATAGAAGAAATTCCTTTACCTGACAATATTGCCCAACTTTCCTTAACTGATGAAGAGATTCTCAAACTATCAAAATTAGCAATAAAGATTGAAGAATACTACCAATCTCCACAGGATATAGAATGGGCAATTGATGAAGAAGGAAATATTTTTATTCTTCAGGCAAGGCAATTAAGAATCCCCAAGAAAAAATCTGAAACAAAAGTATATCTGCCAACAAGAATAAAGGGATACAATATTCTTCTTGAAAAAGGCATCACTGCCTGTAAAGGAATCGGATATGGAAAAGCCTATGTTTTGAAATCAGAGGAAGAACTGAATGATTTTCCTGAGGGACATGTACTCATTGCAAAACATACAAATCCAAAATATGTTGTTGTTATGAATAAGGCATCTGCCATAATTACAGATGTTGGAAGCCCAACAGGTCATATGGCATCTCTTTCAAGAGAATACAATGTCCCAACAATATTAAACACAGAAGTTGCAACAAAAACAATTAAACAGGGACAGGAAATTACTGTAGATGCCATAAATTGTGTAATTTATGAAGGTAAAGTAAATGAACTTATTGAAGCTTATAGCAAACTTAAAGAACCTTTAAAAGAAACTTTATTGTTTAAAACTCTTGACAAGGTTTTAAAACTAATTGTCCCTCTTTATCTTGTTGACCCTACAACTGAAGATTTTAAGCCTGAAAACTGTAAAACTCTACATGATATCACAAGATTTTGCCACGAAATGGTCATGCATGATATGTTTACCATGTGGAATAAATATGAAGAAGGTGAAATACATGCTGTTCCTCTTTTGGCAGGAATACCTATTGGAGTTTTGGTTCTTGATATAGAAGGAGGGTTAAAAGAAGGGATAAAGAAAGCAACACCAGAGGATATATACTCCATTCCACTTAAAGCATTGCTTAAAGGAATGAAATCAATGCAATGGCCCGGACCTCCTCCTGTTGATGCAAAAGGCTTTCTTGAGATGGTTGCTCACACAGTATCTATTCCAGAAGATGAACTTAAGGAAACAGGGAAAAAAAGTTTCTGCATTGTAACCAAAAATTATATGAACTTCAGCATACGACTTGGCTATCATTTTTCAATGATTGAAGCCTATGCTGGAGGAAATATAAATGACAATTACATTAAATTTTTCTTTAAAGGTGGAGGCGCAGCCCTTGACAGAAGATTAAGAAGAGTAAGACTGATAACTGAAATTCTAAAAAAAATGGGATTCAGAGTTACTGTGAAAGAAGATGTTATAGATGCTTTATTACCAAAATATGACATTCCCACAATTGAAAAAACACTTGAAATACTTGGAAAACTAACAGCCTATACAAAACAGCTTGATATGGTACTTTTCAATGATGCAGTGGCACAGATGTATACAGATGACTTCATAAAGAAACATATTAAGGAAACATAAATCAGCTCTGAGATTTCAGTTTCTCTCTTAACAATCTGTTTTCCCTCTGCACTTTCAACCACTTCATAGCCTTTTCAATTGTAAAAAGTATCTGCTCTTTTTTAAAGGGCTTTGTTATAAAATCAAAACCTCCCTTTTCAATTGCTTCTGTAGCAGCATCAATTGTTCCATAGGCTGTGATTATAATTACAGGTATATCCTCATCTTTCTTTTTTACTTCCTCAAGAAGTTGTAAACCATCAAGTCCTGGCATTTTGAGGTCCGTTATGACAAGGTCAAAATTACCTTTTTTTGCTAATTCAACTGCTTCAACAGGATTATTTGTAGTGATAACTTCATAGGGTGTTTTCTCCTTCAATATCATAGAAAGAAGTTTTAACATATCAGGCTCATCATCAACTATCAAAATTTTCTCTGCCATAAAGTCTCCTCCTTATTTACTCTCTTGCTGGTGGCAATTTTATAATAAATGTTGTTCCTGTCTCTGTAGCTTCCTCTTTTGTTTTTGTTATAAATGTAATTATACCATTATGTTTTTTAACAATGTTATATGAAACCCACAAACCCAGTCCCGTGCCCTTTCCAACCTCCTTTGTTGTAAAAAATGGATCAAAAATTCTCTGCCTATGTTCCTTTGCAATACCATGTCCTGTATCAGAAATACGAACTTCTATCCATTCTCCATCATATTTGGTGGAAATTGTGAGTAATCCTCCACCTCTCATAACATAAACAGCATTGTTAATTATATTAAAAAGAACCTGCTGCAACTCTCCAGGATTACCTTTTGTAAATGGCAGATGCTCCTGTAAATCCTTTTTCGCCTCAATGTTATTAATAACGAGTGTGTTATTCATTACATCAAGAACTGTTTCTATGCATTCATTAATATTAACAAGTTGTTCTTTTTGTTCTTTATGTCTTACAAAACTTAATAGATTTTCAACAATTCTCTTTGCATTTGTAGACTGCTTTTCTATAGTCTTCAAGATATCATATTCTTGTGAATCTACAGGAGTTTTTTCAAGCAACATGTCTGTAAATCCGAGAATTATCGCAAGAGGATTGTTTATCTCATGTGCTACTCCTGCTGCAAGAGTTCCCAAAGAAGCAAGCTTTTCTGTATAGTAACTCTGTTCTTCCATCTTTTTTCTATCTGTAATATCACGGGCTATTCCAAGAACAGAATATATATTTCCATTCTCATCTCTCAAAGCTCTCAG
Source organism: uncultured Thermodesulfovibrio sp. (assembly GCA_964509535.1). Classification (GTDB taxonomy): domain Bacteria; phylum Nitrospirota; class Thermodesulfovibrionia; order Thermodesulfovibrionales; family Thermodesulfovibrionaceae; genus Thermodesulfovibrio. Next base: position 3,880 of record CAZDXM010000082.1, read on the forward strand.
GTTTGTATTAAACCAGAATTCTCTATTATTTAATGTCACTCTATGTGTAATCTGTCTACTTTCTCCTGTCTGAAATATCCGATTTATGTTTATTTTCAAAATTAATCCATCAGGACTGAAAATTTCAGATACTTCTTTATTCAGAATTTCATCCTCATTTTTATTAAAAAAGATTATTCCATGTCTGTTTACTGAACATATTTTCCCTTCGTTGTCAATAGTAAAAATAATATCCTCTGCATTCTCAACCAGGGATCTGTATTTGCCTTCTGATTTTTTTAATTCCTCTGTTTTTTTTGCAACCTCCTTTTCAAGAATATTTGACCATGTGACAAGAATAAAATTTATAAAAAGACCACCAAATAAAATAATCATAATTATTAGAACTTGAAGTATAAGTTGCTGGACATAAATAGAATGAATAGCACCTTCAACTTCACTTATTGGAGCTACAACAGCAATAGACCATATAATTTGAGGATTATTTTTCAATGTAATTGGTGAGTAAGCAATGAGCTTTTTTATCTCTCCTTCAATTCCTCTGTGCCATCCTGAAATATACCAACTTGTTCCTTCCTGCCCTTTGAGCATTTTTTCTCTCTGGATTTCATTAATTTTTGCAAAAGATATTGTTGGTTTTTTACCTTTTCTTGCTATAAATGCATTCTGCCCTATAAAAGATTCTTCCTCATGATAAAGAAACATTCCTTTGTTATCTATTACCCAGGCATAGCCTGTTTTGCCTGATCTTATTTTTCTTGCTACCTTACTTACAAGATAATTCACATCAACAGTAAACACAAGAGCACCTGAAAATTTGCCTGTGGCAACAGGATGCGACTCATCTATAGATGTCTGCCATACAGGAGAGATCATTTGCATAATGAGTTTTTTAGGATCTTCCATACACTGAGTCACTTCTGTAAAAATTATTTCTCCTTTATTCTTCTCTGAAAAAGCCTGAATTAAAAAATCTAAATCGCTCCTGGAAGGCTTATCTATAAAGCATTTGGTTCCTTCCCTAATTTTATATACCCTGCGAGTTTGATTCTCAATAAATTTTATCTCCATTACTCCCTCATACTTCACACTTGAAAATGCTATATTCATTCTGTTTTTTAATGCAACTTTTTCAGAATACTGAATTGAGGGTGAAAGACTGAGTAACATCAACTCCCTTTTTAATATTTCAAGGGAGTTTTCTATTTGACTTGCTGCATGTCTGGCAAGCATGAGTTGCTGTTGATTAAAGTCTTCAGTAACAATTTCTTTAATCTTTCCGATTGATAGCCATCCAAGAAATAAAACCAAACTTAAAAGAAGGAACATTGTAATGGTGAGAAAGAATTTGAAATACTTCACATTAAAGGGATGATATCTTTCAATTAGAGCAATTAATTTATTGATGAATTTCTGCATTTTTTCCTAATTATATAGGCTTATATTTTTATTAGTCAATTTTCTTTAAGTGATATCTGTCATATCTTATGGAGATTTTGATAAATTAAATAATATGCTTTCTTATCTCATAAAAAGATTTCTTCTTATGATTCCAATTCTTTTTGGTATTACTCTAATATGTTTTGTGGTGATAAATCTTGCACCCGGTTCTCCAGCAACATTTCAGGAAGAACTGTCTCCAAAGGCTTCACCAGAAGCTGTAGAGGCACTTAAAAAACTTTACGGGCTTGACAGGCCCCTTCATGAAAGATATCTGAACTGGCTGAGAATGGTTATTACAATGGACCTTGGTAAAAGCTTTGTTGATGGAAGACCCGTCAAGGAAAAAATCAAAGAAAGACTTCCAATTACAGTAACTCTGAATTTGTTATCACTTCTGTTTATTCTTTCTGTTGCAATTCCTATTGGTGTATATTCTGCCTTAAAACCAGGAAGTATTTTTGATAGAGCCCTTACAGTTTTTGTTTTCACAGGTTTTTCTGTCCCAACCTTCTGGCTTGCTTTGCTTGCCATGATTGTCTTTGGTGTAAATCTTGGCTGGCTTCCTATCTCTGGAATTCAGAGCATAGGTGTTGAAACAATGCCACTATATGAAAGAATAATAGACTGGATAAAGCATCTTATTTTGCCTGTTACAATCATGTCCTTTGCAGGATTTGCAGGAATGTCACGATATACGCGTTCAAGCATGCTTGAAGTGCTCAGGCAGGATTATATACGAACAGCAAGAGCAAAGGGATTACCCGAAAGAGTTGTAATTGTAAAACATGCATTAAGAAATGCTCTTTTGCCTGTTGTAACACTGCTTGGGCTTGCACTTCCTGGACTCATTGGAGGAAGTGTTATTTTTGAAAGCATTTTTTCAATTCCAGGTATGGGGCAGCTTTTCTATTCATCTGCTATGGCAAGAGATTATCCCACAATAATGGGAATTCTTATTATTGGTGCAATGCTTACCCTGCTTGGGAATCTTCTTGCAGACATAACTTATTTTGTTATTGATCCGAGAATAAGGGTGAGAAAAAATGTTTAGGCTGATACTGAGAAGAATTCTGAGAAACAATTTTGCTATAATGGGTCTTTTTTTTATTTTATGCATTTTCATTGTTGCGGTTATAGCTCCTTACATAGCTTTATATGATCCTTACAAAATTAATGTCTACAAAGTCCTTGAACCTCCATCCAAGGAACACCCTTTCGGAACAGATGAACTTGGAAGGGATGTATTTTCAAGAGTTATTTACGGTGCAAGGGTTTCAATAAAAGTTGGTTTCCTTGCAATGGGAATTGCTATAGCTACAGGAACATTGCTTGGTGCAGTAGCAGGATACTATGGAGGATTTATTGATACAGTCATAATGAGATTTGTTGATGTAATGCTTGCTTTTCCAGCATTATTCCTTATCCTTGCTGTAGTGGCTGTCCTTGAACCAAATATTTATATAATCATGATTGTAATAGGGCTAACTGGATGGATGGATGTTGCAAGGCTTGTAAGGGCTGAAGTATTATCACTCAAAGAAAGAGAATTTGTTCTCGCAGCAAGAGCAATTGGTGCAGGCTCAGGAAGAATCATTTTTAAACATATTCTTCCAAATGCGATATATCCTGTAATTGTTGCTGCTACATTTTCAGTTGGTGGGGCAATATTGATTGAAAGCGGGCTGAGTTTTCTCGGGCTCGGTATCCAGCCACCAGAGCCAAGTTGGGGAGGAATATTAAGTGTTGGGAAAGATTATATAACAGTTGCGTGGTGGATGAGTCTTTTCCCTGGTGTAGCTATATTCTTAACAGTCCTTTCATTCAATCTGCTCGGTGAGGCATTGAGGGATGCTCTTGACCCTAAACATTGGGCTGAAGACTAAACTGTCCTCTTCCACTAATTCAAAACAACCTGATTCAATTAAATATCTTAGAAATTTAATATGTGCAGTATGTCCACCCTTTTCAAATATGAAATGTCCCTGAAGAGGAAAGCCAAGAAGATACAAATCACCAATTGCATCAAGAATCTTATGCCTTACAAATTCGTCTTTGAATCTGAGTTTTCCTCCAACAACTCTTTTATCATCAAGAATGAGGGCATTCTGTAAAGAACCCCCTTTTGCAAAACCATTCTTAAAAAGATACTGAACATCTTTTAAAAATCCAAAAGTTCTTGCAGGTGCTATTTCTTTGATAAAACTGTATTCATTAACATCAATTGAAAATTTCTGCTCCATAATCAGGGGATGCTCATAAAAAATTTTATAAGTAATTCTAAGCCCTCTGTAAGGTTTTGCAACTGCCTTTGAATTAGCCTCCTCATAAAAAATCGGTTTTGTTATTTTAAAAACAGGTATTTTTTTGCCCTGTTTTGCTATTCCTGTTTTGAGAATCATTCTTGCGAAATCAATAGCACTTCCATCAAGAACAGGAACTTCTGAACCATTTATTTCTATAATTAGGTTTGTTATCTGAAATGCATGAATTGTCGCAAGAAGATGCTCAACAGTTCTTATCTTTATCCCGTCAATCCCTATAGTTGTGGCAAATGACGTATCAATTACAAAGGAAAGTTTTGCTTTTACTGAAATTCCCTTGTCTGTTCTGTAAAATACAATTCCTGTATCTCTTGGAGCTGGAAGAAGTTTGAGATTTATTTTTTTCCCTGTATGTATTCCTATCCCGGAAATTAAAACTTCCGATTTTATGGTTTTCTGAAAAGGCATCAAGAAAATATATCAAAAAATATGCCATAGTTAATTATATTGATGGAACACAATTTAAAAAAATTAATGTGGTAAAAATGATACAGTTAAAGAAAAAATTAAACAACTAAACTATTTCTCCACCAACAACAATTTCAGGAATCCTTACTGTGGGCATTCCATCTGTAACAGGAACTCCTTGAGAGTTTTTACCGCATGTTCCAATAGAAAAACCAAGATCGCTTCCAACCATATCAATGTTTTGAAGTATTTCCTGGCCTGTGCCTATTATTAAAGCACCCCTTACAGGTTCTCCAATCTGCCCACTTTCAATTAAATATCCTTCCTGAACCTCAAAAACAAACTCTCCTGTAACTGTATTTACCTGTCCGCCTCCCATTTTTTTAACAAAAAGTCCTCTATCAACAGAGCGAATTATTTCCTCTGGAGAATGATTTCCCGGTGCAATAAATGTATTGCTCATTCTTGGAATTGGATAATGCTCATAAGACTGTCTTCTTCCATTTCCAGTTGATGTCTTTCCTTCTTTCATTGCTGTGTACTTATCGTAAAGATAGTTAACAAGAACCCCTTTTTCAACTAAAACTGTTCTCTGAGAGGGTGTTCCTTCGTCATCAAAAACATAGGAACCACGCATGTTTGGAAGTGTTGGATCATCAATTACTGTAATTAATTCTGATGCAATTTTTTCACCCGCTCTTCCACTGTAAACTGAAAGACCCTCCTGAACCAGGTCTGCTTCAAGTCCGTGTCCTATTGCCTCATGTATCATTGTTCCACCAGCTTCAGAAGATATTACAACAGGCATTCTTCCCCCTTTTATGCGTCCTGCCTTAAGCATCATCAAAGCTCTATTTGTTGCTTTAAGTGAAAGCTCCTCTGGCAAGAACTCTTCAAAAAGTTCAATTCCTTTCAGGCCACCTACTGCTTCATATCCTGTCTGAATTATTCCATTTTCATACGCTACAACATGGATTAAAAAAAGCGTATGAATTCTTTCTTCCTCGGTAAAGTATCCTTCTGAATTAGCTATTTTAATTTTTTGAATTGAATCAGCATACAAAACCTTTACTTGTCTGATTTTTGGACTTTCTTTCCATGCTACATCATTTGCCCTTTTTATAAAATTTATTTTTTCTGTAATATCAACATCTTCAGGATTGTTTTTTATGAAAAATTGGATTGATGGATGTAGTTTTTTCAGACTTAAAATGCCCGGGGCGGGATTAATCTTTAAAGATAAAATCAATTCATCAATTCCATTTTCTGTTATATCATTTGTGTAGGCATAAAATGTTTTTCCATCTGTGATTACTCTTACTCCCAATCCTTTGTCAAACACTACCGTGCATTTCTGAACTTTATCTTCTTCCATCTGAAATTGATTTGTTATTTTTTCTTCAAAAAAAATATCAACATAGTCGCCCTTTAATTTACCTAATATTTCGCTAAACAGATCCATAACTTTTATAATATCACAGGTTTAAAGTAGGTTAAAATATTTCAAAATTATGAAAGAAGTTATCCTTTTAAAAGAAAGTTTATTCAGTCTTAACGGAGATGGAAAGATAGTTTACAAAATCGGTGAAGTTATAAAGGAAGCTAAGCTTGTAAGAAGTGATATTGTAGATTCAAAAATACCCTTTAGTTTTCTTAATCCTCTTCAAAGTCTTTTTTATTATCTTTATACTGAAGGCAATGCAATAGTTTCAGCTCCTTCATCGGCAGGTAAAACCCTGATTGGTTATCTTTTTTTCCTTAGTAATGAAAAGGGAGGAATAAAAGTTTATGTAGCTCCAACAAAATCACTTGTGTATGAAAAGGCAAGGGAGTTTAAAAGGTATTATAAAACTTTCAGTGTTAGGACAGGAGACAACATTATTGAACTTCTAAGACCTGTTGATTCAGAAATTGTGCTGAGCACCTATGAAAACTTAGCCTATACCTTTCGGAATCAAGGAAACTGGCTTGATAGAATAGACTGTATTGTTTTTGATGAAATCCATCAAATTGTAAAAAAATGGATTGTTGAAGAAGCAATAGTTTATGCTCTTCAGAGAAATATTCCAATTATAGGACTTTCAGCTACTTTGCCAGGAGTTAAAGAGATATCAAAATGGATGGATTGTTCTGTTCTTATAGAAAGTGAGTGGAGACCGGTTCCTCTTGAGAGAAAAATTTATTTGCTTAAAGATTTTAAAACTTCAGTGAAAGTTAAAAATGGTGCAGAAGTGAAAACAGCATCAAAAATTCTTGATGCTGTAATCAAACTTAGACAAAAGGAAGAAAAGGTTCTTGTTTTTGTTCCTAAAAAATCCTTAGGATGGAGAGTTCTTGAAGTTGCTCAGGATTATGGATTTTCAGTAATGAATTTAACAACTCCTTTTGAGATTAAACAAATTGGAACTGATATAGCATTTCATAATGCTGATATTCCCCAGGAAGAGAGACTACTTATTGAAAAAGAATTCAGAAAAGGAAATCTTAATATTCTTATTGCAACACAAACCCTTGCCTATGGTGTAAATTTACCAGCAGACAGAACAATTATAGCAGTGAAAGGTTGGTTTGATTTACAGAGCATGAACTACCATTGCATACCTGATGTTTTAGATATTCTTCAGGAGGAAGGAAGGGCTGGAAGATTGGGAATAAAGGAGATAGGATATTCCAACTGGCTTCTTTATGGTGTTAGAGAGGAAGCATTAAAGGAGATGATAGAGGAGAGCTTTGCGAGGGGTTCAAGAACGGAATTTATAAGTAATGCCTTAGCACTGACTGATGCACTAAGCATCTGGATTTTAATTGGTTATCATTATCTTGGTGGAAAATACCAAGATTTTTTAAAAAAGACATTTTCATTTAAAAGTATTCCAGAGTCTGCTATCCATGAAATAGAAGAATTTCTTCGTGTTCATGAATACATATTGCAGGAATCTCTTACGGAAAAAGGAAGATTTTGTATAAGAAGTGGAGTTCCTCCTTTAAAATTTGAAGAGTTTCTCATAAGAATGAGAAAAATGAAAGATTTTTCAGAGCTGCTGGCAGTAATAAGGCCTCTTTTATACATGAGAAGATTTGATGGACTTTTTCCTTTTATTGAAAATAATGAAAGATTTCAAAAGGATTTATCCAAAATTTATGAAAAATTATCTAAATTTGCTCCTTCTTGCATTCATGACAACACCCATCAATTTATTTTTTTCACAGAAGGAATAACTTTTCACTATCCTAACATTATAAGCCCGCCTGGAGAGTTTTCTGCTATAAGAACCGATGCCTTACATCTTATCAGAATTTTACTTGATTTAAGAAAACTTAAAATAATGATACTTTCCAATCTGGAGATTTTATCTGTTGTTCATTCTATAAAATATGGTATACCTATAGGTTACTGCCAGCTTGGAGCAATACCAAAAATAGGTCATATAAGAGGAAATCTTTTACGAATTACAGCTCAAAGGCTGAATTTAAAAATTCCTCAGTTTGGTGGCACAGCAGAGGCTTTAATTGGCAGTTTTCTCACAGAAAAATCACTTAAATTAATGGGAAATATTCTAATTTCTGAAAGAGGTTTACCAAAAGATAGAGTAGCTTCTGAAATCTCAGTTATTGAGCAAATTTTAAGAAATAATAAAAATACTTTACTTATTGATAGAGATATATTGAATATTTTTTCTGCTTTTGTCTACGGTCCGCGAGCAATTTCATTAAGAAAGGAAGAACTTGTTGAAAAAATATGTTTGGATTAGTTGTAAAATTAAAACTTTAATTCTTCTCCTTAATTTTTTGGATAAAACTAAAAACATTTTCATTTATTTTTAAGAAGTTCCTCAGCATGAAATAGCGATCTTTCTGTTATACGACCACTAAGCATGCGCGCAATCTCTTCTTTCCTTTTATTTTCAGTTAATACTTCAATTTTTACCACAGTCATACCTTCCTGAATAAATTTTTCAACCTTTAAATGGTTGCTTGCCAGGGCAGCTATCTGTGGAAGATGTGTTACACAGAGAACCTGATGATGCCTTGAAAGTTCCCTAAGTCTTTTACCTACATTTTCTGCAACAGCTCCTCCAATTCCTGCATCAATCTCATCAAATATTAAAGTCATTGATTTCACATCCTTTTCTGCCATTTTAAGCTCAACGCATTTAAGTGCAAGCATAAGTCTGGAAAGCTCCCCTCCTGATGCAACCTTGACTATGGGCTTTACTGGCTCACCTGGATTGGCAGAAAAATAAAACTCAACATCATCCTTTCCATCTGCACAGAGTTCTCTTTGACCAATCCTTATCTCAAACTGTGGATGGGAGAATCCCAGAAATTTAAGCTCTTCAGTGATAGCCTTTTCAATTCTTTGAGAAGCCTGTTTTCTTTTCAGTGAAAGCTCCTCTGTGAGCAAATTTAATTTCTGTGAGAGTTCATTCAGTTTTTCTTTCTTTTCTTTCAACTCCTCTTCAGAAACTGTAACAGTTGCAAGCTCCTTTTCAGCCTCCTCTGCATATTTTAAGATATCATTAACAGTCCCGCCATATTTTGATTTGAGTCTATTTATAAGTGTGAGCTTTTCCTCTATCTTCTCAAGTGTTACCGGATCAGGCTCATAGAACTCTTTAAGCTTTCTCAATGAATAAATAGCTTCTTCAATCTGTGTGTAGCCTGACTCAATGAGTGCTTCAGCCTCCTGAGCCCTCAGGTCAAATTTTGAAAGGTCTTTAAGAAGTGTCAAGACTTTTGAGAGGATCTCATAAACCGAGTTTTTATCATCATAAAGAAGACTAAAGCTTGTTTCAGCAAGCTCTTTCAGTTTTAAAACATTTCTTAAAATCTCCCTCTGTCTGAGAAGTTCTTCTTCCTCATTTTCTTTTAACTGCGCATTTTTAATCTCCTCCACATGAAAATGAAGCAACTCAATCTTCTGTTTTTTTAGTGAAAGCTCATTTTTTATTTTTTCAATCTCCTCCTTTAAAGATTGCACAGCATTGTAAAGTTCAGAAACTTTTATAGTATCTTGCTTTAATCCAGCGATTGTGTCAAAAAAATCAATATGATTTTCCTTTCTCAAAAGATATGTGTGCTCATGCTGTCCATGAATGTTTATAAGTTTTGATGCTATTTTTGCAAAGCCCTGAGATGTATAAACTGAATCATTTATATAAGACCTCGTTTTGCCCTGAAGGCTCAGAATTTTTTTTAAGATTATCACATCACCCGATTCAACTTCTTTAAGTTCTGTATCTGTAATCACAACCTCAATTACTGCCTCAGTTTTACCATGCTTTACAAAATCAGACGCAGAAATTTTCTCTTTAAGCAAAACTCCTATTGCATCAACAATTATTGATTTTCCAGCACCTGTTTCACCAGTAAGAACATTAAATCCCTTCACAAGAGGGATTGTAAGCTTATCAATTATTGCAAAATCTCTGATCCTCAATTCTTCAATCATTTAATAAGACCGGCGCTACGTAAAACCTCTGCAAGTTTTTGTTTATTTGCTTCAGACATCTCACATAGTGGAAGTCTGAACTCTTCTTTTATTTTGCCCATCATCGCAAGAGCGGTTTTAACAGGAATTGGATTTGTCTCAATAAACATGGCTTTATTTATTGGTTCAAGCTTGTAATGAATTTCTCTTGCGCGCGCTATATCTCCTCTTTCCCAAGCATTGAAAAGTTCTGCCATATCTCTGGGGCATATATTAGCTGTAACAGATATTGCTCCTCTGCCACCAAGAGCAAGCAATGTAAGATTTGTAAAATCATCTCCTGAAAGCACAGTAATTCTATCTCCACAAAGTCTTATAACCTCGCTTACCTGCTTCATGTCACCAGTTGCTTCCTTAATTCCTACAATTCTTGGAATTTCTGCAAGGCGGGCAACTGTTTGTGGCAGTAGATTCACAGAAGTTCTTCCGGGAACATTATAAAGAATAAGGGGCAAACCTGTTTTATCAGCAATTTCCTTAAAATGTCTGTAGAGACCCTCCTGAGTTGGTTTGTTATAATAAGGAGTTACTAAAAGTGCAGCATCTGCACCAAGTTTCTCAGCCTTCCGTGTTATCATTATTGCCTCATCTGTGGAGTTTGAACCTGTTCCAGCAATAACAGGAATCCGTTTGTTTGCTGTCTTTACAGTTATTTCAATAACTCTGTAATGCTCTTCATAATCAAGAGTGGATGCTTCACCTGTTGTGCCGCACGGAACAATTCCATGAGTTCCCTCTTTAATGTGCCACTCTATTAGCTTCTCAAAAGCCTTCTCATCAATCTTTCCCTTTTTAAATGGTGTAACAATTGCAACAATTGAACCTTTGAACATTTTTACCTCCCAGAGATTTTTAAGAAATTATACCATAAAAAGAAAATATTCAGGATTTTCCAGTTCAAGTTTTATTTATAAAATGATATAATTATTTATGCCTGATATATTTGAGATTATAAAAACTCGTAGAAGCATAAGAAAGTATAAAAAAGAAGCTCCACATGAAGAATTAATTAAACGATGTATTGAGGCTGCACTTTATGCTCCTTCTGCAAGAAACTCCCAGCCATGGCATTTTATTATTGTTAAGGATAAAGAAAAAATTAAAAACTTGAGCAAAACACAGCCATTTACAAAATTTCTTGAAGGTGCACCATATGTTATAGTTGCCCTTGCCGATGAAAAAAAGAGCAATCACTGGCTTGAAGACACAGGCTGTGCACTCATGGCTCTACTTCTTGAAGCTCACTCCTTAGGATTGGGAGCTTGCTGGGGAGCTGTTTATCATCCAGAACATAGAGACAGAGAAAATCATGTAAGAAGTGTGCTTGACATACCTGAAAACTTAAGAATTATTGCATGTATAGGCATAGGCTATCCAGATGAAACACCCTCTCCAAAAAAAATCAAAAGCCTTGATGAAGCCATAATAAAAGTAATCTAAAGGTCATACACTACTCTCACCAGTATTTTTTCTTATTTTCTCTTTTAAATGCATTAATTCATTTTTTAAGTCTTGCTTAAAAAAGTGCCACTATCATCTTGCCAATGTGCAATGCTTCTATTCCAATAGCATTTATTCCCATTAATGGAGCATCGGTAACTCTTTTAAAATGTTGACATATCTATTTTAAACTTTTCAAAGTCACATCTTGTTGGTTTAATGTAAAATAAAATTGTATGTATAAAAAAGTTCTCGCAGAGATTGATGAAACCATTACATCAGAGGCTTCTGCACGGTATGCCTTAAAATTTGCAAAGCTCAATAATGCCTCAATATACCTCTGTTTTATTTATAAAAAGGAAGCAAAGTTTGAAAAGGCTTCCACTATATTAAAAAGACTTTTCCTTGAAGCAGAAAAAAACAACCTCAAAACTGAATGCATTATAAAAAAAGGAGAAAGACTTAAAGAGTTAAAAGCTATCATACTAAAAGAAGAAATTGACATTGCTTTTTTGCCCTCAGAGGACTTTAAAAGAGCCTCAAAACTTCCATGCTCAGTGGCTATAATAAAAATCATCAATATGGGGAAAATATCTCCTAAAAGAATTCTTTTCATTCTGAAAGGTAAACTGGACTATCTAAAAGAAAAAACAGATTTATAATAAATCTTTCAAAGATTTTTCATGCAAAAGTCTTTATAAATTATTTTGGGAAAGACGAAAATATTGAGAAAATTTTTTCATCTTTAAAAAAGCATGAGATAAAGTTTGAAAGCAAAATTTTCCCAAAATTCTCTCATAAAACATTGATATTCCAGACTCTTTCAAAAAAAAATTGAGCTTCTTGTTGTTGAACAAAAAAGAGCAGGATTTTTAAAAATTTTCAAGCCTGATTCAGTCAGTAATTTAATTGAAAATCCACCTTGTAATTTAATTATTTTCAAGCTATATCATAGACAATGAGAATAATAGAGGCTACCAGAAAAGAAGTTTTTAAGCTCCTTAATACATCTGACTCAGGGCTTAAGGAAGAGGAAGCACAACAAACTCCTGAACCATTTCAGGGTGAGATAATTGAAAGTAAAAATGTTGCTTTTGCAGGTGCAACTGTTGTTTCAGGAAATGGCAAAGCAGTTGTTTTTGCAACAGGAATGACAACAGAGTTCGGAAGAATTGCCCATCTTACAGAAACTGTTCAAATTCAGGCAACTCCTCTTCAAAAGGAGATTGCAAGAACATCAAAGTTTGTAGCTACTTTTGCTACATTTATTGGCTTGATATTTTTCTTTGTGGGACATGCAATTGGAAGAAGCTTCTGGGAAAACTTTATTTTCGCAATCGGTGTAATTGTTGCTCTTGTTCCTGAGGGAATGCTTCCTACTGTTACCCTTTCACTTGCCATAGGAAGTCAGAGGATGCTTAAAAGAAATGCTCTTGTAAAAAACCTTACTTCTGTTGAAGCGCTCGGCTCAATCACAGTTATATGTACTGATAAAACTGGAACAATTACCCAGAACAAAATGGAAGTTAAAAAAATCTGGACAATTGACTCAAAGGCAGTTGAGATGGTCATAAAAATAGCCTATCTTTGCAATAACGCAAAATTTGCTGATAATCAATACAGAGAAGATCCCACAGAAGTAGCACTTCTGAAATATGTAAGGGAAAATGCGGGAGATTTTGTATCGAAAAGAATCTTAGAAATTCCTTTTGATTTTGAGAGAAAAAGAATGACAACTGTGAATATCATAGATGGAGTTAAGATTTCTCTTACAAAGGGGGCAACTGAGACTGTTTTACCTTTATGTAAGTATGCAATGATAAATGGAAATAAAGTTGAACTGAATGAAGAGATAAAAGAAAAAATAAACAATGCAAATCATTCACTAATGGATGAAGGATTGAGAGTTCTTTGTTTTGCCTATTCAGAAGATGAACCTGAGAAAGATATGATATTCAGTGGACTCATTGGGCTTGAAGACCCTCCAAGACCTGAGGTAAAGGAAGCTATAAAAAAATGCCATGATGCAGGAGTAAGGATAATTCTAATTACAGGAGATGCAAGCAGAACAGCAGTTGCAATTGCAAAAGAAATAGGACTTGTGAAAAATCCTACTGTCGTTGAAGCAGAAGAGTTTCATAAAATGAACGATTCAGAGCTTAAGGAAAAGCTTAAGGACAGAGAACTTCTTTTTACAAGAATGGCACCAAAAGATAAACTGAGAATTGTTACACTTCTTCAGGAAACAGGAGAAAGAGTGGCAGTTACAGGAGATGGAGTTAATGACGCACCTGCTCTTAAAAAAGCAGACATAGGAGTTGCTATGGGAAGTGGAACAGATGTTGCAAAGGAATCTGCAGAAATAATACTACTTGATGACAACTTCGCAACAATTGTTAATGCAATTGAAGAAGGAAGAGCAATATATGAAAATATAAGAAAATTCATATCATACTTTTTCACATCAAACGTGGCTGAGCTTGTTCCTTATATTGCCTATGCAATTTTTAGAATTCCTTTGCCTCTCACAGTTATGCAGATTCTTGCAATTGACCTTGGAACAGATATCCTTCCCGGACTTGCTCTTGGAGCAGAAAAGCCAACAAGAGAAGTAATGAAAAAGCCACCAAGAAGCCATAAAGAAAGACTTTTAAATTTAAAGCTTCTTCTAAGGGTATTTTTACTTTTAGGACCAATTGAAGCATTTGCAGGGCTTTTTGGATTCTTTTATGTTTTACACTCAGGAGGATGGCAGTGGGGTTCTGCTCTTTCAGCAAAAAGCATTCTTTATATGCAGGCAACAACCGCATGCCTTACAGGAATAGTACTTGCACAGGTTGCAAATGGCTTTGCATCACGTTCTTTCAGAGAATCAGTCTTCAGTATAGGGATATTTTCAAATAAGTTCCTGCTTGTTGGAATAATCTTTGAAATTGTTTTACAGCTTTTTATTGTTTATCATCCAATTGGAAACAGCATATTTTCAACATATCTAATTTCATTAACTGTGTGGTTTGTTTTGATACCCTTTGCACTGGCATTGTTTGCTGTTGAAGAGATAAGAAAACTGATTTTTAAGTTAAAATAATCAAAATGACCCTGAAAAATTTGAAAATTTTAATTTTTCTTTTATGTGAAATTAATGATAAAGCTATTACAGAATTAAAAAGCCATATTAAAAAGGTGTTTAACCTAAATGTTGAAATATCATCTCAAAAAGTTAATTTAACTTTTGCTTATAATGAAAAAAGAAAACAGTATCTGGGTGATAAAATCCTAAGGCAAGCTGAAAAAAGCAAGACAAATGATTATGAAAAATGGCTGCTCATTGTTGATGTTGATCTTTATTCCAATGGGCTAAACTTTATTTTTGGACTTGCTAATCCTTACTCAGGTGTTTCAATAATTTCCCTGACAAGATTAAGACAACGATTTTACGATATGCCCGAAAATGAAAGCTTGTTTATTGAAAGGATGAAAAAGGAAGCAACTCATGAATTGGGGCATCTTTTTTATTTAGGTCATTGTCCAGATAAAAGATGCGTGATGCACTTTTCAAACTCTCTTTATGATACAGACAAAAAATCAGCATATTTTTGCGAAAGATGCAGAAAAACTCTATTTTCCAATATAGAACATCACAAACACTGATTTTATGATAAAGAAAAGAAACCTAAAAAGAGATACTTTTGTTTTGCTGGTCATTTCATTTGTTTTTTCAGTATCACTTTTTTTATCAGGAAGTCTTAAAAATTTTGAATTCAAAGTCTATGACCTGCTTTCAAGAAACTTAAATCCTGCGAGGAAATCAGACAATATCTGTCTTATTTATGTAGATCAGTTCAGTATAGACGAATTAAGCAAACATGGAATAACATGGCCCTGGCCAAGACAGGTTTATGCTCCTGTTATGGAATTTCTTTCAGAGGCAGATGCAGTGTTTATGGATATTCTCTTTACAGAAAGTTCTTCTTATGGCATTGAGGACGATAAAATTTTTGCTGAATCAATTAAAAAGGCAGGAAATGTATACCTGCCTTTTGCAATTTCAAAAAAGAAATCTTTTATTTTTCCAATTGATGAACTAAAAAATAACGCCCAGGGACTTGGAAATGTCAGCATTCTTCCAGACGAAGACGGTATTTACAGAAAAGTCCCGCTTTTCTTTACAGTTGAAAATTTAACTGTTCCGAATTTTGTAATGAGTTATTTTATTAAAAATAACTTAGTTCAAATAAAAAACAATTCTTTTTTAATAGCTGGCAAAATCATTCCATTGCATGAAGGGAATCTGCTTTTAAAATACTCAAAAAATAAAAACCCTTTTATTCAATTTTCATTCGTAGAATTACTTGATGCAGCAATTAAAGATTCTACAGGGAAAAACTCAAATATCAAAAAAAGCTTTTTTAAAGGAAAAACAGTTTTTATAGGACTCTCAGCAGCAGGTCTTTTTGACCTTAAACCCACTCCTGTATCTTCAAAAACACCGGGTGTATTCATCCATGCTACTGCCTTTGAAAACTTGATTAATAAAGATTTTATTAAAGTTACACCAGATTTTTTCGTTTTTATAATGATTTTAATTATAACCATATTTATTCCTTATGCTTTTCTCAGGCAATATTCTCTAAAAATAAATATGCTTGTTTTTGTGTTTTCAGGGCTGTTTTTAATCTTTCTGGAATTAATTTTATTCAAATCATCAATATATTTGCAATTTTTGCCTTCCTTTGTATGTCTTATTTTCAGTTCTATAATTTCATTGCTTTATAGTTATGCGGTTGAAGGCAAGGAAAGAAGTTTTATAAAAAGAACTTTTACCCAGTATATGGACAAAAGAATTGTTGATTATCTGCTCAATAATCCTGAATTTATAACTCCCGGTGGACAGAAAAAAATAGTTACAGTATTCTTTGCAGATATAGCAGGTTTTACAACTATTTCTGAAAAACTCTCTCCTGAGAATACAGCTTTGATGCTTCATAAAGTACTTAATTCATTGACAGAGGTCATCATAAAAAATTCTGGAATTGTTGATAAATACATAGGTGATTGTATCATGGCTTTCTGGGGAGCACCTTTAAAAACAGACTCAGATGAGGTTAACGCCTGCAGGGCAGCTATAAAATGCATAGAATCTCTAAAGGAAATTAATAAAGAATTTTCTGAAAAAGGATTACCCTTTATCAAAATCAGAATAGGAATTCATACAGGAGATGCAATTGTAGGGAATATTGGAAGTGACAGGCTTTTTAACTATACTGTAATCGGTGATACGGTAAATATAGCATCCCGCCTTGAGTCTGTAAATAAACTCTTCAATACAAACATCATAATCAGCAAAGAAACTTATTCCAGAGTCTCGGATAATTTTATAGCAAGAGAACTTGGAGTTATAACAGTGAAGGGGAAAACCAGACCATTAACTATATTTGAAATTCTGAGTGAGAAAGATGATATCAATCCTGAAAAAATATCCCTTGTTAAAAGATTTAACACAGGATATTCCTTTTTTAAAGAAAAAAAGTGGACTGAGGCAAAAGATATATTTCACTCAATACTGAATGATTTCCCTGAAGATGGACCATCAAGGTTTTACTTAAAGAAAACAGAGGAGTTTGTCTCTGGAAAGCAATTGACAGAAGACTGGGTTATTGTTAAAATGGAAGAAAAATGAAAGTTAAATTCATAATAAATCTTATCGTTTTAATCTCTTTAATTTCCACCATATCATGGGCAGAAACAGTTACTGTCATTACAAAGGAAAATGCAATAAGAGAATTTCCGAGATTTTTTGCACCTGTAAAAGCCATTGTAAAATACACTGATGCACTTGATGTGATTACAAAAGAAGGAGACTGGTTTAAAGTAAAATTTAAAAATAAAATAGGATATATACACAGAACTGCAGTGGAAAAAAGAACAGTCAAAGCTTCGGTAATTTCATTACAGAAAAAATCAGGAACAACTGAGGATGAGATAACACTTGCTGGAAAGGGCTTTAATCCTCAGGTTGAAAAAGCTTATAGAAATAAATATCCTGAGATGAAATATGACCTTGTGGATAAAGTTGAGAAATACGATATTTCAGAAAAAGATTTAATATCTTTTATAAAAGCTGGAGGACTTTCAGAACCAAGATGAAAAAATTTATTTTTGCATTGGTATTATTGTTATGCATTTGTTCATGCAAAACAGTTGATATAAATAAAGCAATGGATATTACATTCACGGCACTTCAGGCAACTGAGAAGGCAGCAAGACCTGTATCAGATGAAGAAGAATATTATGTTGGAAGAGCTGTTGCCGCACGCCTTTTTTTATATTATCCAATTTATGAAAACCAAGAGTTGATCAATTATATTAATTCTGTAGGAAAATTTGTAGCATTAAATTCTGAAAGACCTTTTACATTCGGAGGATATCATTTTGCAATACTGAACAGTGAAGAAATTAATGCATTTGCCTGTCCTGGTGGCATAGTTTTAATCACAAAAGGAATGTTAAAACTTGCAAATAGTGAAGATGAACTGGCTGCAATACTTGCTCATGAAATTGCCCATGTAAATCATCGTGATGGAATAAATTCTATTAAGCAGGCAAGATGGATAGAAGCTCTCTCAATAATTGGAACCACAGCTGCAAAACAATATGGAGATGAGGATCTATTAAAGCTTGTGAATATTTTTGAGGGCTCAATAGATGATATTTTGAAAACTCTTATTGTGAATGGTTACAGCAGAACTCAGGAATATGCAGCAGATGAAAAAACTTTACAGTATCTTGCAAAAGCAGGATACAACCCTAATGCTCTGATTAATGTTCTTGAAAGGCTTAGCCTTATCGCAAAATCAGGTGGAGGAATTATAAAAACACATCCAGACACAGCTGACAGAATAATCAATCTCAAAGATAAAATGCCATCAGTTTCCATAGATATAAACGCTTTTAAAGAAAGAACAAAAAGATTTAATTCTTTCCTTAAATCTTAAAAACTCTTTACGGAATAATCTCTGGAATAACCATCCAGTTAAGTGACCATATGTTATTTTCTTTTTTAAGGCACACAACTCCAGCCATTTTAAATGAAACTATATTTTTTTCTTTGTCTCCGCAAAGAAACAATGAACACAGACGTGCAAGATGAGGCAGATGCCCAACAAGCATCACTGATCTGTCAATATTTTTAATTTTATCCGCCCATATTTCAGGAGGATCAAGAGGTGCAAGACCTTCTGTCTCAGAGAATTTAACTTTCAAAGCACTGGCAAGCACTTCTGCGGTCTGCTTTGCTCTTAACTTTCCACTATGCAGGATTTCATCAACTTGAATATTGAGTTTACTTATGAAAGAAGCAACCTTTCTGATGTCATTCATTCCCTTATCAGACAAGCCTCTTTGCGGATCTTCGCTTTCTGGTTTTGCCTCAGCATGTTGAACAAGATAAATAAACATTGCCTACCTCCTATGGTTTGCTGTCTATACATATAATATGTTGAACTTTGCATGAAATTCAACAACAAGACTTTTTCCCTTAAATACTCTGTTCGTATTTGTAATTAACTAAATTTTATATATTTTCTTCATCTCTTCAGTATATGTTCCATCCTCATTATAAACATAAAGTGGAGATTCAACTTTCAAACCCGACCTGCCTCCTCTCACTGCCTCAATGAGGACCATCTTTGCCTCTGTATTTAATCTTGAATGAACGAATCTGAGTCTCTTGATTTCAAGATTGTGTTTGCTCATTATTCTTACAATTTCTGTTAATCTTTCAGGAAGATGAATCATACAGAGTCTTCCTCTGTGCCTCAATAATCTCTGTCCAATTCTTGTAATATCTGCTATTGTAAGACTTAACTCATGCCTTGCAAGAGCTTTTTTCTCCATCGGACTTATTTTCCCAGTTCCCGGTCTTCTAAAAGGAGGATTTGTGATAGCAAGGTCAAAGCCTGTCTCATTGAATTCTTTAGCATCAATACAAATAATTCTTGCACGATCTTCAATATTATTCAAACTCAAGCTCTGCCTGGCAAGTTCTGCAAGTTCTGGTTGAATCTCAATCATTGTTATGGTTGCCTTAGGATATCTTTTTGCAAGAATGATTCCGATTATTCCTGTTCCGGCACCAATATCAACTGCTCTGTTAAGCACCTTTAAATTAACAAAGTTTGCAAGAATTAATGCATCAACACTGAAGCGATACCCTTCTTTTGGTTGACATATCTTTATGCCTCCAATGGTGTCTATTGTGTAGTCCATTTTATTTTTTGACATAGATTTCAAAAAAAATCAATACACGAAGTTTCATTTTTTCTGATATACTTAAAAAAAGATTCAGGAGGTGTAAAAATGATTGAAAGGGAAAAACTTGAAGAAGAGATAAGGCACATTGCCTATGAAATTTATATGCAGAGTGGATGTATACCTGGAAGAGACCTTGATAACTGGCTTGAAGCAGAAAGGATTGTGCTGGCAAAATATGGAATAAAAAAATCTGAAACCATGCCTCAGGACAAACCAAGCAGGGCTGAAAAACAAAAGAGAAAAGCAGGCAAAAAACTTACTTCAGCTAAAAAAAGTGCCGGCAGGGGTAAAGGCAGGGCAAAAGGTAAAAAATAATGAAAGAAGCTTTTTTTTATGAAAAACTTGAAGACAATAAAGTAAAATGTAATCTCTGCAACCATCACTGCGTTATATCAGAAGGTGCAAGAGGAGTGTGTGGAGTAAGAGAAAACAAAGATGGCAAACTTTATAGTCTTGTCTATGGCAAAATAGTTGCTTATCATATTGATCCGATTGAAAAAAAGCCACTTTTTCATTTTTATCCTGGCTCTACTTCTTATTCAATTGCTACGGTTGGATGCAACTTCCGGTGTCTTCATTGCCAGAACTATACAATCTCACAGTATCCAAAGCTTTATAAAGACATTCCAGGAGAGGATATTACTGCTGAAGATGTGGTAAAAGAAGCAAGAGCAAGCGGATGTAAGAGCATATCTTACACCTATACTGAGCCAACAATATTCTTTGAGCTTGCCTATGACTGCATGGTTTTGGCTCACAGAGAGGGAATTAAAAATGTATGGGTAAGCAATGGTTACATGTCAGAGGAAGCTTTACGATTTATCGCACCCTATCTTGATGCAATCAATGTTGACCTTAAAGGTGATGATGAGTTTTACAAAAAAATATGCGGAGCAAGGGTTGAACCTGTAATGAAAAACATCAGGCTGCTTAAAGAACTTGGAATATGGGTTGAGGTAACAACCTTGATTATCCCTGATCTTAATGATTCTGAAGAATTTTTAAGGAAAACCGCCCAGTTTCTTGTATCAATTGACCCCGGCATACCATGGCATGTAACTCAGTTTTATCCAACATACCAGCTCACTGATAAACCGAGAACACCTGTTGAGAGTTTGAAAAAGGCAAGAAACATTGGCTTTAAAGAGGGATTAAAATATGTTTACACTGGAAATGTCCCAGGAGAGGGAGGAGAAAACACATACTGCCCTAACTGCAAAACTCTTCTTATTGAAAGATTTGGTTTCTTTATTACAAAAATTAAAACAACAAAATCAAAATGTAATAACTGTGGAACTACAATTGAAGGAATTGGATTGCCCTGAAATATCTTGTATCTAAGATTTTACATAAGCTAAAATTAATTAAAATCGCATTGAGGGAGGAATAAAAAAATGACTCTTAAAGTGGAAGACATTATGAATCCGAATATTGAGACTATTATGCAGGATGCATCTGTTTTTGAAGCTATGCAAAGAATTGTTGAAAAAAGAATAAGATCATTGCTGGTGTTGCCAAAGGATGAAAATGATTTATACGGAGTTTTAACAATACGTGATGTAGTATATAATGTTCTTGGTAAGAATCTTGATCCACTTAAAACAAAGGTTGGAGATGTTGCTACAAAAAGAGTAGTCTGCATCAGTAAAGATGCAGAGATTAAGGATTTCATAAAGTTAATGGAAAGATTCAATATAGGAAGAGTTTTTGTCAATGAGGGTAAAAATATTATTGGTGTTGCATCTCTTTTTGATGCAGTAAAGTTTGCGGTAAAGGGTCAACAAAAATAAAGCAAAGAAATTTTTTTGACATAAAATTTTTATCCCTTCAATCTAAAATCTCATGATACCAGAAACAGAGTGGGATAAAATTTTGGAAAAAGCAAAGCAACTCAATAGAATAATGACTATTGGGGAGGTGGATACAGGAAAATCCACTTTCTGTAGATATCTAATAAAAAATATCATCAAAGAAAAACCTATATGTTTTATTGATTCTGATATAGGTCAAAGCAGTATAGGTTTGCCAACCACCATAGCTGTAAAAGTTTTTAAAGATAGCCTTTCTGCTCAGGAAAATGTTGATAAAGTCTTGATAGATTTTGACAAAATTTATTTTGTGGGGTTCACAACTCCTTCAATATCTCCTGAAGTTTTTATACAGGAATTTACTAATGCAGTAAAATTTGCTGAAAAACTGGATATCACAACAGTTGTGGACACTACAGGACTCATATCTGGAGAAATAGGGAAAAATCTGAAGCTTAAAAAAATCAGTTTTTTTAAGCCTGATCTGGTAGTTGCATTTAACAGAAAGGGAGAAATAAATCATATTGTAAACGAAATTACATCTGAGACTGTGGTAGTTGAACCATCCAAAAATATAGTTCCGAGAAATCCTTTGAAAAGAACTGAGTACAGGATGAAAAAATTTAAAAAATACTTTGAAAACGCTAAAAGTTTTGCTGTTGATAAAAAACTACTCAGAGGACAGATTCCGCATGGAAATCCTGAAGGAACCATTCTCGGAATCTTTAAAGATGAAGATTGCATAGCATTGGGAATAATAGAAGATATAAATAAAGAAAATGTGATATTTTCCAGCCCTCTTTTAGATATAAAAACTGTTAATAGAGTAAAAATCGGTCATCTAAAGTTTATACCCTATTTTTCTCAAAAATTCTTTTCTATGCTCTCTGTCCTCAGGTTTTTCAACTCCTTTGGGTGATTCTCCGTCAACTACACCAAGAATTCCTCTACCAAGCTCTGTTTCGGCAACTATCACTTCAAGAGGATTTGCTGTTGCGCAGTAAATACTGCATACTTCCTGACACATTTTAATAGCATTTAAAACACTCACTGGAAATGCACCTTTCATTAGAATGCAGAATACATGACCCGCGCCTATATTTTGGAGATTATTAATACAAGCTTCTCTTAGTTCTTCATCATTTCCTTCAGAACGGATAAGACAGGGACCTGAGGCTTCTGTAAAGGCAATGGCAAATTTTGCATGAGGTATGTGTGTTGCAAGTATTTCATAGAGGTCTTCAGCAGTTTTTATAAAATGAGTCTGACCAAGAATTATGTTACATCCTTCCGGAATTTCAACCTTTATTACCTTAAGTTCCATAAAACACCTCCAATTTTTATCAAATTATATCATAAATGTTTTTTCCTGCCAAGCCAGGTTTGGAGTTTATCCATGTAAAGATAAAATACAGGGGTTACAAAAAGGGTAAGCATCTGCGAGAAAAGTAATCCTCCAACAACAGCAAGTCCAAGGGGTTGACGAATTTCACCACCTGCACCAATTCCAAGAGCAATTGGAAGAGCACCAAAAAGAGCGGCAGCTGTTGTCATCATAATTGGACGAAATCTTATAAGACAGGCATTATAAATTGCTTCCTGTGAAGGCATTCCTTCATTCCTTTGGGCATGAAGGGCAAAGTCTATCATCATAATTCCATTTTTCTTAACAAGTCCAATTAGCATAATTATTCCAACAAAGGCATAAATGTTTAATTCAACTCCGAAAATTAGTAATGTCACTAAAGCTCCAAATCCTGCAAAAGGAAGAGCAGAGAGAATTGTAAGAGGATGAATAAAGCTTTCATAAAGAATTCCCAAAACTAAATAGACAACAAAAACTGCCACAATAAGCAAAAACCATAGTCCAGAGAAAGAGTCTTTAAATGCCTGAGCTGCACCCTGAAAACCTGTCATTATAGTATCTGGTAGAGTTGACTTTGCAATTTTCTGAATTTCTGTTACTGCTTCTCCAAGAGATACTCCTGGTTTAAGATTGAATGATATTGTTACAGAGGGAAGCTGACCTGTATGATTAACTGTAAGGGGTCCTAAACTCTGAGTTATATTTGCAACAGTATTAAGTGGAACAAGCTCTCCTCTTGAAGAGCGGATATAAAGCATTGAAAGTGCTGATGGGTCTTTCTGATACTCTGGCTTTAACTCAAGTATAACCTGATACTGATTATTTGGAGCATAAATTGTAGAGACCCATTTACTTCCATAAGCTCCCCAGAGGGCATTTTCTATCTGCTCAGCTGTAACACCAAGAGATTCAGCTTTAGAGCGGTCTATTTCTATATTTATCTGCGGAGTTTTTATCTGCAAATTGGAGGAAACATCTTGAATCAGCGGAAGCTTTTTCATTTTTTCTTCCATGACTTGAGCATAATGATAAAGCTCCTTTAAGTCACTTCCTGAAAGAGTAAACTGATATAAAGCCTTTGTCAAAGTTCCACCAATTCGGATTGTTGGTGGGTTTTGTGGATAAACTTTAAGTCCCGGAATTGAATTAAGCTTTGGCCTTAGTTGTTCAATTAATTTATCAACATGAGGTCTTTCAGAAAGGGGTTTTAAATGCATAAACATTCTTCCATTGTTTGGAGCAGGATTAGCAGGTCCTGGTCCCACAGCAGTCATAAAATCTTGAACAGATTTCTCTTTTAAAACAAGTTCAGCTAATTGAAGCTGATGCCTTACCATTTCATCAAAGGATATGTCTTCTGAGGCTTCTGTTATTATAAAAATCTGATTTTTATCTTCACTTGGCAGAAAACCTGTTGGTATTTTTACAAAAATATAACCCGTAAGAAGCAAAACAACTAAAGAACCAATTATGATTAATCTATGATTTTTTAAAGCCCAGCTTAAACTTACTTTATATAAATTAAGCATCCACTCAAAACCCTTTTCTAAGGCAAGATAGAGCCTTCCATGTTTTTTCTCCTCAACCTTTAAAAATCTACTACACATCATTGGAGTAAGGGTCAAAGAAACTAATCCAGAAATTAATATGGCAACTGAGATAGTTACAGCAAACTCTTTAAAAAGTCTTCCAACAATTCCACCCATAAATAACACAGGAATGAAAACAGCAACGAGGGAAAGTGTCATTGAAAGTATTGTAAAGCCTATCTCCCTTGAACCATTTAAGGCTGACTCAAAGGGCTTTTCTCCTCTTTCAATATGCCTTACGATGTTCTCAAGCATAACTATTGCATCATCAACTAAAAAACCAATTGAAAGGGTAAGTGCCATAAGAGAGAGATTATCAAGGCTGTATCCAAGAAGATACATAACAGCAAAAGTTCCAATTATTGAAATTGGAAGGGCAGCAGAGGGAATTACAGTTGCTGAAAGCCTTCGTAAAAATAGAAAAATTACAAGAACTACAAGAAAAACAGTAAAAAGAAGAGTAAACTGAACATCCCTAACAGATTCTCTTATTGATTTAGAACGGTCATAGAGTAAATGAAGAGAAACACTGGCTGGCATCTGTTTTCGTAGCTCTTCTACTTTCTTTTTTACATCATCTGCTACCTCAACAGTATTTGTTCCGGGCTGCCTGTAAATTGCAAGAACCATTGCTCTCTGAAGCTTTCCCTCGCTTCCATACCATGCAGCCAATTTATCATTCTCAACGCTGTCAATAGCTTCGCCAATATCTTTTATCTTTACTGGAAAGTTTTCCTTGCTTTTTACAATCAAATCATTATAATGAGAAGCATTTAAAAGTTGACCTTCCGCTTCAATTGTAAAGGCTTGATAATTTCCATAAAGAGTTCCTGTTGGAAGTTCAACATTTCCCTTTTTAATTGCCTGTTCAACCTCATCAATTCCGATTCCCTTGCTTGCTATTGCCTGAGGGTCAATTCTTACTCTTACAGCATATTTTTGTGCTCCAAAAATCTGAACCTGTGCAACTCCATTTACCATTGAGATATTCTGTGCCAAAAGGGTATCTGCGTATTCATGGAGTTTGTAAAGGGGCATTGCAGGAGAAGTTATAGCAAAATAAAGAATTGGCATATCAGCAGGATTTACTTTATTATATGTTGGAGGAGTGGGCATGTTTGAAGGCAGATTTTTACTTGCCCTTGCTATTGCTGTCTGCACATCCTGAGCTGCTGCATCTATGTCTCTGTTTAAGTCAAATTCAAGGGTTATCTGTGTTGAACCTTTTGCATTAACAGAATTCATTGATTTTAATCCCGAAATCGTTGAAAACTCTCTTTCAAGAGGAGTTGCCACTGCTGATGCCATTGTTTCAGGAGAAGCTCCTGGAAGGTTTGCAGTAACAAGTATTGTTGGAAAGTCAACATTTGGAAGCTCAGCTATTGGAAGAAAACGATACCCAACCAATCCGAAAACAACAATGGCAACCATTAAAAGAGTTGTCATTACAGGTCGCTTTATGAAAAGTTCCGAGAAATTCATTTATTTTTTAATCTCCACTTTTGCATTAGGTGTAAGTTTTAGTTGCCCATCAACAACTACGATTTCTCCCTGAGAAAGTCCCTTTTCAATTGTTACTTCATCGCCAAATCTTAATCCCGGAATAACCTCTCTAATTTGAGCAGTTTTGTCTTCTTTTACAACCCATACATACTGACCCTTTTGCCCTGTTTGAAGAGCCCTATATGGAATTACAAGAGCATTTTTCTTGACCCCAAGTGTTAAGACAACATTGACAAACTGTCCAGGCCAAAGCATTTTATCCTTATTAGAAAACTCAGCCTTAAGCTTTACTGTTCCTGTTGCTACATCAACGGCATTGTCAATAAATACAACCCTGCCCTCAGCTGAATAGTTTGCCTCAATACCTTTAACCAAAGCTTCTGTTTTTAGAGAACCCTGAGACATAGCCCTTTTAATTCTAAAAAGCTCCTGTTCTGGAACTGTAAAACGAACAAGTATTGGAACAATCTGATTTATAACAGCAATCTGAGTATCATTTGCCTTTATCATATTTCCCGGATGAACAAGAAGGGAGCCAATTTTACCATCAATGGGAGAATGAATATAACAATAACTTAGTTGTAGCCTTGCATTGTCCAGTATTGCCTGGTCTGCCTTTACTGTTGCTTTAAGAGATTCATAGGTGGTTTTAATTTTTTCATACTGCTGTCGTGATACAAGCTCTTCCTTTAAAAGTTCATCATATCTTTCAAGGTCAGCTCTTGCAAAATCAAGCTGAGCTTTGTCTCTCAATAAATTTGCTTCAGCCTGTCTTACAGCCTCTTCAAAGGGTCTTGGATCAATAATAAAAAGAAGCTGTCCTTTTTTTACTTCATCTCCCTCTTTAAAATTTGCTTTAATTAGCTGACCTTCAATTCTTGATTTGATTGTTACCGATGAGTAGGCTTCTACATTTCCAATGGCAGTTATCTGAACTGGAACATCTCTTACTAATACACTGGCAATTATTACCGGTACAGGAGGAGGCTGTTTTTTGGGTGCAGATTTTGAACAGGAAAAAAGCAAAAAAATACACAATATAATCATCCAAAAACTTTTTACTTTATTCATATTGCCCCCGTTTTAAATTAACAGAATGTAAGCACTTACTAAAATAAAAGAAATATTATTTCTTTGTCAATTAAAAGCTCCTTAGAAGGTTGTGTAAAATATTTTATGTGTAAAATTGAAAAAACAAATGAAAGGGGTGTATCCTCCATTGATCATAATCATAAACAATATAAAAGGAGGGATACACCCATGAGAGAAAAATTTTTAACTAATTTAAAGTTATCAGATTTATGGAAAGAATTCAAGACAAATACAAAGGCACAACTTTATGAAAGGACACCGCAAAGGCAATACACTTTTTTGCCTCCTTCAGCTTTCTTAATAAGAGCAAGGAATTGATAAAAGGCAAAGAGACATTAAAGGAAATACCAAGGATACAGCGGTATATAACAAGGCCGTCACCTGAAGATGTATTGATATATGAAAACAAGAAGGAAAGAGACAAAGCAATATTTGAGGCTCACAGGGCTGTTAATAGGATAGAGGGGAAATAAAAAAGTGATATTGCAAGACCTGACCCCAAATTTACCCTTCATTCCGAAGGAGCGTAAGTGAGGAGAGAGTTAATTAATTTTTGATAATGTTATTTTCAACATCCTCAGCTGATAGAGGCTTTGACAGCAAAAATCCCTGAACAAGGTCACAACCGAGAAATCTTAGAATATTAAGCTGTTCTTCCCTTTCAACTCCTTCAGCAAGAGTGAGTTTTTCAAGCCTTTTTGCAAGTTCAATTATTGTCTGAACAACAGCAAAGGATTTTTTATCTTTAAGCATATCCCTTATAAAAGCTATATCAATCTTAATAATATCAATTGGTAGATCCTTAAGATAAACAAGGGAGGAATAACCCGTTCCGAAATCATCTATTGCAATTTTGGGAGGATTGTTCATTTTTTTAATCGATGAAATAATATCCCTTGCCCTTTCGGGCTTTTCAATGAAAAATCTTTCTGTAATTTCAATTATTATTTTATCTCTTACTTCCTCTGGAATATTCTTTATTTTCAATATAAAATCTGGGTTATTAAAAGTTTTTCCAGAGATATTTATTGAGATATTTCTTTCCCATTTTTTAATTTTTTCAATTGTTTCATTGATTAACCTGTCTTCAAATCTACTTAAATACCTGCTATTTTCTAAATAGTCAATGAAAGAATTGGGATAATAAATTTTGTCTTTATCAATGATTCGAACTAAAGCCTCAAATCCTGCTACTCTTAAAGTATCCGTATAGTAATATGGCTGGAAATGAAATAAAAAGAGATTTTGTTCAAAGGCTTTCATTACAAGATTGACTATTCCAAAGTGTTCTTCTAAATCTTTTTCAATGTCCATATCATAAAATCTTATTGCTCCCTCACCTTCATTCTTTGCTTTATTTAGGGTTATATCAGCTTTCTCATATAAAGATTGAAATGTCATTCCATCTCTGGGAGATAAAGTTATACCTGCATTAATATTGATATTTATCGTTTTATTGTCTATTTCAAATTTGAAATCATTGAATTCTGAAATTTTTTGATAGGCATAAAAAACATCCATTGAATTTTCTACCAAAATGTATACTCCAAAAGTATCTGCGCTTACTCTGGCAATTGTATCTGTATTTTTAAAGGTGTCTTTTAATTTTTTAGCAAAGGCTTGTAAGAGTCTATCACCACCAGAAAATCCTAAGATTTTATTTATTTTTGTCATATTAAATAAATCTACTAATATAAATACTCCTATCATTCCTTTTGCCTGAGCATCTCTCAATTTAAATGTAACATCGGTAGAAAATCCATGTAGGTTTAAGAGTTCAGTAAGGGCATCATAGTTTTGTAATTTATTTATTCTCTCAGATAGCATTACCTGCTCAGTTATATCCTTTGCTACAGCAACAAATCTTAGAATATTTCCTGGAAGTTTGAGGGGGATAATCTTTAAATCTACATGAAAAATTTCACCATTCTTTTTTCTATTCGGAGTTATAGAATTGAATATTTTACCTGAAAGAATAGTATCCCACATTTCTTTGTAGAATTCTGGAGGATTGAGTCCTGATTTAAAAATTCTTGGATTTTGACCAATCAGCTCTTCTTTTTTATATCCACTTATTTGCTCTACAGCTTCATTTACATAGAGAATTTCACCATTTTCATCTGTAACCAATATCCATGTATCAGAATGTTTGAGAGCCTCTGCAATAATCATATTATGTTTTACTCTGTCAACTCTCTGAAGAGCAAAGGAAAGATCCCTCTGGATTTCTCTAAGTAAATCAATAATATCCTCATTGAAAAAATTAGGAAATTCAGAATAAATACTTAAAGTAGAAACAACACTTTCATTTTTTAAAAGGGGTATTAAACAGGAAGAGTAAATACCTCTTTTTAAAAGTTCTTTTCTTATGGGATTATTTTCAAAATTACTTCTTAAATCAGGTATAACTACAATATCTTTTTCCTTTAAAGCTCTTTCGCATATGTGTTCCGTTGTTTGAAAAAATTCTATAAGCCCTTCTTCTTTGCCATAATAAAATTTAGGACATCTTCTTCCTTGATCATCAAATATCCCAGTCCATACAAATTTAAATCCTAATTTTTCTACAAGAATTCTACATGTTTCACTGTAAATTTCTTCTTCAGTTAATGAAGTTGTTATAATTCTGTTTATATGTTTTAAAATTTCTTTTATATTTTCAGCTCTTTTTTGATGAGATATGTCATAAAATAAAACAAAACCTGAATATGATCCCCTAAAAAGTATTGTTGAGGTAAAACATTTAACAAATACAAAATTCCCGTCTTTTTTTATAAATCGAATATCGGATATTGCTGAAAATTTTTCACCTGAAAGTCTTCTTTTTCTATTTTCAATAATTTTTTCTGTTATATCTTCTTTATAAATTAAATCTAAAATTGACATTTTAAAAAATTCTTCTTCTGTGTAACCAAGAAGTTTAACTGCGTATTCATTTACAAAAACAATTTTTTCTTGATAAATCATTAATCCTATTGTGGGAGAATTTTTTAGAGCTTCTACAATATCATGATTAGTCCACTCTTCAAGAAGATTCTCTAAATTATTGAAAAGTTCTTTGATGGATTCAACTTCTGCAAAAGATATTTTCTCAATCTCTTCAATACTGAGTAAAGCCTCTTCAAACTGTTTTAGGGAGGGATGAATAAATATAAAATGAGGACTGGGAAAACAAAAATCCTTTGAAAGTTTTATGTTATTATCACTCTTTAGTTCTTCTGTTATTTTTGTATATACAAAACCAAGATCTGCATTGCCTTTTCTAACAAGTTCTATTATTTCATCATAATTATTTGTGAAAATAAGATGAAAATTTTTATAGTTTTTTTTATGAAAAAAAAGGGGAAGAAAAAAATATTTTCTATTGATTAAGGC
>CAZDXM010000083.1:0-18302 GCA_964509535.1 uncultured Thermodesulfovibrio sp.
GAATTAATCTATTCATATCATTTGTAAAATCGTCATCTATCCAGTGAGGCTCTACCCTTCCTTTCATATACTTTTCATTCATAACAAGAAAACGATTAAGTAAGTTACCAAGATCATTTGCAAGATCATTGTTTCTTCTTCTTATTATGGCTTCTTCTGAAAAGTCTCCATCCATTCCAAATGTTACTTCTCTGAAAAGAAAATATCTGATGGTATCCACACCATATTTTTCTACAATATAATTTGGATCAACAACATTTCCTACAGATTTTGACATCTTTGCTCCCTGAACAGTCCACCATCCATGAGCGAATATATTTCTTGGAAGAGGAATTTCAATTGCCATAAGCATTGTAGACCAGTAAATCGCATGGGTTATAAGAATGTCTTTCCCGATCAGGTGATGGTCTGCTGGCCACCATACAGTATCAGCTGGTGCAAGATATTTAAGTGCTGAATAATAATTCAGTAGAGCATCAAACCATACATAGGTTGTATAATTTTCATCAAATGGAAGAGGAATCCCCCACTGAAGTCTCTGTCTTGGACGGGATATGCAGAGATCGCCAAGTGTTTTATTTTTAAGAAATGAGAGAACTTCATTTTTTCTTGTTTCTGGCAGAATGTATTCAGGATTTTTTTCAATGTGTTTAATAAGTGCCCTTTGATACCTTGACATTAGAAAGAAATAGTTTTCTTCTTCTATTTTTTCAACTTCTCTCCCACAATCCGGACACATCCCTTCAACTAAATCTTTTTCTGTCCAGAATCTTTCACAGGGTGTGCAATACATGCCAGAGTAAATTCTTTTTTCAATTTCTCCTTTTTCATATAGTTTTTGAAGTATTTCCTGAACAACCTTTTTATGTTGTTCATCTGTTGTTCTGATGAATGCATCGTTGCTTATATTCAGTTTTTCCCAGAGTATTTTGAAGTTTTCAACCATTATATCTGCGTGTTCCTTTGGAAGTCTGCCTCTCTGTTTTGCTGCTCTTTCAACCTTTTGCCCATGTTCATCCGTTCCTGTAAGGAAAAAAACTTTTTTACCTTTGAGCCTTTGATATCTTGCAAGTATATCTGCAGCCAGAGTTGTATAAGCATGTCCAATATGCGGAGTGTCATTGACATAATAAATTGGAGTGGTAATATAAAATCCTTTATTCAGATTCATTTTTCTGGTTTCCTCCTGTATTTTCATCTATCAATTCATCCTTTGTGTTTCTGATAATAAATGAAAGCTTTTTGATTTCAGGTTCTCTTTCCTCCTGTGCGACTATTTCTTCATCATGTAGAGTTTCTTCTATCTCTCCATGATACTCATACCTGAGACAGCATTTTAGTCTTCCGCATATACCTGAAAGTTTGAAAACATTAAGTGTTATTTCCTGATCTTTAGCCATTCTCAGGGATATTGGTTTGAAAAGGTTTATAAATTTTTTACAGCATATTTCCATCCCGCATACACCTATCCCACCAAAAAATTTTGCCTCATCTCTTACTCCTATTTGTCGCATTTCTATTCTTGTTTTGTATTTTGCTGCAAGGTCCTTTACCAGTTCTCTGAAATCTATTCTGCCTTCTGCAGTAAAATAGAAGATTATTCTTTTTTTATCAAGAGCTGACTCAACCACAAGAAGTTTCATTGGCAGATTTCTCTCTTTTACTTTTTCAAGACAGAAATCAAATGCTTCTTTTTCCAGGGTAAGATTTTTTCTGAATGTATCCATGTCTTCTTCAGTTGCTATGCGAAGAATGGGTTTAAGCGAATTTTTCTCCTCATGTAATACCTTTAAAACATATCCAACAGTTAATCCAAAATCTCCTTCTACAATAACAAACTCTCCTTCCTTCAGATTTTCTAAGGTATTTAAATAACGGTAAACCTTGCCAAAAGGTCTTATTTTTATATAAGCTACTTTATACATTAATAATTCTCCCTATCAGTTTTTCTGTATAATTCCATAGTATTGATTTGTTTAAATTTAAATCAATATTTTTCCTCAACTCCTGCAGTTCCTCATAAAGATTCAAAATCTCATGCACAGTAACATTTTCTTTCAGTTTAAAATTTATTGGCAAAATCTGACAATAATTAGATGTAAATTTATTGCTGATAGCATCTCTCAGAAATATACATAAAAAATCAATCCACCACTTAATTTCTTCATTGTCTTTCCATGTTAACTTTCTGTTTTTATTTTTTAATGTATCAGCAAAATCCTGGATATCTTTCAGCATATTCCTTGATGTAAAAAGCCTTGGTCTTCCCATTGCAAGCTTTATCAGAAGGTCTTTTTGAGGGCTGTCAGGAATGATTTCTTTCATTGAATTAATTGAAAGAGGAGCAAAATAAATTTTAAAACATCTTGAAATAAGCGGTTCGGGCAGTGTATGAATATTTTCACATATCAGTATTATCGTCGTATTTAATGGCGGTTCCTCAATTGTTTTAAGAAATGCATTTGCTGCAGACTGATTCATTTTATGTGCTTCTTTTATAATGATAACTTTATATCTTGCTTCAAGAGGATGAAAAGATACAAACTCTTCAACTTCTCTTATGTTCCCCACAGTAATTACATCTTTTTCAGGAGTTATAACTTTTACATCAGGATGTAGCCCTGAGTTTATTTTTTTGCATGAGGGACATTCATCGCAGAAATCAAGATTTTTATCAGGACAGTTTAAAGCTTTAGCATATGCGATTGCTGTTTGAGTTTTTCCAATATAGGAGTCCCCTATAAATAAAAATGCATTAGGGATCTTTTTTGTTTTCAATGTGCCTTTCAGAAGCTTTATAACCTTTTCCTGAGATATGATTTTATCAAAACCCATTTTAGTGAAACTTTTAATATTAAATTATAACAGATTAAAGGTTGACTTAACCTTTCTGTATATTTTTTCAGCTATTTCCTGAAAAGATTCAGTAGCATCCAAAATAATAAATCTTTGTGGTTCAGTCCCTGCAATTTCTAAGTAACCCTGCCTGACTTTATTATGAAAATCAATGTCCTCCATTTCAAATCTATCCATTTTTTTGATTTTCTGATTTCTTTGTAAACCATGTTGCACTGGAAGATCAAGCAAAATTGTTAAATCAGGCAAGAAATCATCAAATAAAATTTTGTTTAATTTTTTTATAAGCTCAATGGAAATGCCTCTTCCATACCCCTGATATGCAACTGTTGAATCAGTGAATCTATCACATATTACGATAAATCCAGTCTCAATGTGAGGTTTTATTTTCTCTTCAATATGCTGAACTCTATCTGCAAGATAAAGAAATAATTCAACAAGTGGATTTATTTTCGCCCTGGAGTCTAAAAGAATATCTCTAATTTTTCTGCCAATCTCAGTATCTCCTGGTTCATAGGTGAGTAGAACTTTGTATCCTTCTTTTTTGAGCCTTTCTGAAAGCAAATTTGCCTGAGTTGTTTTGCCAGAACCTTCTATACCCTCAAAGGTTATGAATATTCCTTTACTCATTGAGTTTTTTTTTCAGACTTCTGAGAAGTTTGCAAACTCTTTCAGAATCTGTAATTTGAAGAGATCCCATTCCGCAAGATGGTGTTATGAGAGAGTTTTTATTGATTAAAGGGATATCCTTGGAGATGTCTCTGATTTTCCTTAATGCCTGATTTATTATTTCTTCATCTTTCAGTTCTTTCAGATTGTCAGTTGTTGGCACAAATCCCCATGCAATATAGCCTCCTGAATTGACAAACTCTGCAATTTCTTCCTTATAAATTTTAAAGAAATCAAAAAAGAAGAAGGCATCAAAGCTAAAAATATCTATACCTGCAGATAAAACCTGCTTCCAGTCTGTCCTTCCACAGCAGTGTACTCCTGCCAAGGCTCCTGCGGACTTAATAAAAGAAGCAAGCTCTTTTATCAGCCTGATTGTTTCAGAATTCTCAACAGATATATATGTTGAAGTTCCTACAGCCTGAAGTATGGGCTCATCAATAAAGATGATGACATCTTCAGTAAAATTTTTCAAAAAATTTATCTGCCACTTAGCCTTTGCTTTAAGATGTAGAAGTGAGAGTTCTCTTAGAGTCTCATCAAAATAAATTGGTTTACCCTTTTCATCCTTAAGAGAAAGACTAAATGTTACAGGACCTGTAACCTGGCCTTTAAATATTTTTAATTTTTTACCTTTCAGCATTTTCTCCATCATGTGAAGTCCCGTTGCAAAATTTTCAGTCATAAAAGACTCCATTTCATCAGTATAGTTACTGAGCCATTCTGTTATCAATTTTTCGTCTTTTT
This sequence comes from uncultured Thermodesulfovibrio sp., assembly GCA_964509535.1. Classification (GTDB taxonomy): domain Bacteria; phylum Nitrospirota; class Thermodesulfovibrionia; order Thermodesulfovibrionales; family Thermodesulfovibrionaceae; genus Thermodesulfovibrio. The sequence goes on from CAZDXM010000083.1 coordinate 4,273, forward strand.
TTAGATATATTTTTTCTTTATCAAAAACTATTCCAGGTAAGCCTTCTGAAAACTGAGCAATCATTGATTCATTTGATGAATATTTTGGTAGCTGTGGCCAGAAAGGGATATCAAAATACTGCAATACAGTTTTACATGCTTCATAGGGCTGGTGATGGGGCATACTTCCTATGCCTGTGGTGCTGAAAGGTTTAAATGACATGATTACTCCGCTGAGATTTTTTTAAATATTTCCGGATAGTCTTTCCTAAAATCAGGGAAAACCCTCTTTAAAAATAATTTTAAAGCCTTGATTTCAAGCTCAATCTCTTCCACTTTATTAAGTTTCTTATTTATTTCATCAATCTTTTCCGAGATTACCTTTATCTCTGTTTCTATTAGAGAGATTTTTTCTTTTAAACTAATTAAATCTTTCATTGCCTGCTCTCCTTATTTATTTCTTCTTAATGCTCTCATTTTTTTACGGAGCTTTCTGTATTTGTGTTTTTTGATTTTTTTCTTTCTCCACTTAAGAACACTCCCCACTCATTTCACCTCCTTCAAATTTTTATAGTATCTATAAAAGCTTCTAACCAGAGTTCATTAACTGTTGAGTTTGTTCCATCATAGGCAAGAGAAACTACAGGAATATTATAATCTCTCTGGATAAACCTTAAAAGAGCTGTTACAATAGCACCTGGCATACAGCCAAAGGGTATTGCATTTATTATGCCCCTTGCACCTCTTTTAATTAAATCCACAGTTTTCCCAATACTCAACACAGTCTCTCCTTCAAAACTATCCGGGACATAAGGTGAGGCAAATTTAAACAATTCCTTTGTAGAGGGTTCCTTCAAAAAGTTTATAACTCCCCTGAATCCCGAAGAAAATTTTTTCTCAACCCTCCACTGAAAAAATTTATTAATAAGAATTTTTATGATAGCAGATTTTTCCTTTTTTATCAAGGCTTTTCTCAGAGCAATTTTGTTTACATAGTGAATCCATTCTTCAATGGGAGTGAGATATACCTCTACTCCAAAGTCTTCAAGTCTTCTTATTAAATTCTCATTTGATAGGGAGTGTGAACGGACAAAAATCTCTCCAACAATTCCGATAAGGGGTTTTCTTTCTTTATACTTTGGTATGTTTTCAAAATCTCTTCTTATATTATTCAATAAACTTTCAATATTTCCATTTTTGCTTTTTATCACATCACAGATTTTTATCACATAATATCCATAGAATGAGTCTGTTTCTCCCTTGTTTTTTTCGTATGGTCTTGTCTGAAGCAACAGTTTGGTAAGCAATCCATATGCAACAACTCCCTGCCATGCTCTTAATGAAAATTCTCTTCCTGCAATGTGTAAATCTTTATAAAACTGAGCATCCTGCTGTGGAGAATAAACAGGAACATTGTGCAAGCCGAGTTTTTTAAGCATCATTCTGTGTGAAACATTATATTGCCCAAATCTACATGGACCAGCTCCTGATGGCATAAAGAATGCTGTTTTGTCGGGATTAAAATCAGGTGAATACACAATTTTTAACATATCTCCCAGTGTAACAACATAGGGGAAACACTCTCCTCCAGAGACATGTTTTCTGCCAAGTTCAATGGAGGTTTTGTCTGATGGTGGCATAACTTCAGCTTCAATCCCGCAATAATTGAATGCTGCCTTTACGGCAAAGGCATGGTCAGCCATTCGTGGAATGTATATTGTTCTTTTTGATAAATCCGTTGAGACAGAAGTTTTAAGGGAAACAGGAATAAATATTTTTTTGGTTTCTGTATCAGTTGTTCTGCTTTTAAGACTGTCAATAAAAGCTTCCAGTCTTGTAAGAATTCCTGCATCAGCGCTGTGTTCATCAATTTCAAGGATTAAATAAGGATACTGTGCCATCTCCTCTTTGAAATAGTTTATTATGAATGAGTCCGGTCCGCATGAAAAATTTGTTATAAAAACAGGATAAACATCTTTCACTTTATAAATAAGCCTTGCTGCTTTCAGTATTCTCTGCCCAGACCGCCAGTAAAGATTTTGCCATTCATCCTTAATATTTACATTTTCAAGCGGGAGCATATCCATTGGAATGGGCAGCACACCGAGTTTAATGAGTTTTCCTGATATGTCAAGACTTGCAGCCCTGTCAAAGGAATTATATGACCTTCCAAGAAGGATAACAGTAGCTGTCTGTCCGAGTGTTTTTTGCTTTGCTGTTTCTAAGAATTTCAGTCCCTCTTTGTGCAGTAGATTTGCGAATTCCTGCTGTTTTTGTCTTGCAATATTTATTTTGAGATCAATGTCTTTAAGATTAACAACTCCTTTAAATACTCTTTTAAGCTCTTTCTTTAAATATTCAAAGCCTCTTGAAAAGTCCACTCTCGGTTCGGCAATTTTTATATTGCTGAAAAGCTGTCTGCTTACATAAGGAATTGTCTGCACAAGAGGACAGGCGAGTCCTCTTTCATATTCTTCATGAAGATTAAGATTTATAAAACTGGGCAGGAAGACTAAATCAACTCCGCTATCACAAAGCTCTGCTAAATGACCATAGGCTACTTTCAGAGGAAAACATGCTTCAGAAAGAACTTTTTCTAAGCCTTTGTTTATTATTTCCTTGTTTGTTTTACCTGAAATTTTTACATTGAATCCAATTTCCCATAGAAAAGTGCTCCAGAAGGGGAGTTGATCATGAAAGAAGAAAATATAAGGAATTCCGATAATAGGAGCCTTTCTCTCACTGTATCTTTCTTCATATTCTCTGTGGGCTTTCCAGGCAAGTTCTTCCCGGAGCCTTACAGGATCTGGAAGCTTTGAGATTGAATCCATTCTTTCATATTTTTCGCATCTTCCTCCATAAAAAAGAGCACCTTTTTCTGTATCCACCTCAATTTTGTTTATTTCACAGTGATTTGGGCAGCTTCTACATTCAAAAGAAGAAATACTGTAAGAACGATCTTTAAGTGAGAAACCTTTGAATCTGGTTTTTTTTCCATTTTTTGTAAAATCCCTTGCAATCAATGCTATTCCGATTGCACCCATTACTTCGTGATGAGGAGGAATTACTAAATTAAATTCCTCACCGAATTTTGATTTTAAAAAGTTTTTAAAGGCAGAAATTACCGCTTTGTTAAATGCAACACCACCCTGAAAAAATATTTTTTTACCGATAGGTTTTCCCGCAACAACTCTGTTTATATAGTTTTCAACAATGCTGTAACATAGTCCTGCAATGATGTCTTCCTTGCGTGCTCCTCTGTGAAGATTTATTATAAGAGAATTTTCCATAAATACAGTGCATCTTTCACCCAGTTTACAGGGTTTCTGAGACGAAAAAGCTAATGACTGAAACTCCTCAAGGCTTATGCCAGACTTGTCTGCCTGTTCCTCAATAAATGAGCCAGTGCCCGCTGCACATGCTTTATTCATTTCAAAATCTATAACCTTTCCATCTTTAAGCCTTATATATTTTGAGTCCTGCCCTCCTATCTCAAATATTGTGTCAACTGTGCAGTCATAATGAATTGCTCCGCGAGCATGAGCTGTAATTTCATTTTTTACAATATCAGCTCCAACAAAGTCAGCAATCATATATCTGCCAGAACCTGTAACCCCAACTCCTTTTATCTTAATTGCAGGAAATTCTTCACTTATTTCTTTCAGTCCTCTTTTAACCGCATCAATTGGTTTCCCCGCAGTTAAAAGATATCTTTTTGTAATGAGATTACCTTTTTCATCTATGAGGACAACATTTGTGCTAACTGAACCGACATCTATACCAAGATATGCATGAGTCAATTCTGAAGGCTTAACTTTGGCTTCAGAGTTTGTACTGACTTCTAAAAGAGGCACATTTAATGGTGGCAATCCATACTCAATCTCAGCTTTTATGTTGTAAAGTTTTTCAATCATTTCTTCATTTAAGTAAATGTTTCTGAGTTGAGCCTTCAATGCTGCACCTATTGCACCTGTTACCTCAAAATGTTCAGGTATGAGGATATCATCAACTCCGAGTACATTTTTAAAAGCTTTAACCATTCCTTTGTTTGCAGCAACACCACCCTGAAAGGAAACCACCCTTTCAATAGCTCTTCCTTTAAACATTGTTGCTTTAAAGTTTCTTGCAAGTGCAAAACACAGTCCTGCTATTATGTCTTCATGTGGTGTTCCAATCTGCTGAAGATGAATCATATCTGACTTTGCAAATACACTGCAACGCCCGGCAATCTTTGAAGGTTTTTCTGACTTTACAGCAAGTTCGCTGAATTCCTGTATACTCAGTCCCAGACGCTCTGCCTGCTGCTCCAAAAATGAGCCTGTGCCAGCAGCACATATACTGTTTAAAGAAAAATCCTTTATTCTTCCATTACTGTCAAGAAAAATCAGCTTTGAGTCCTCTCCACCAATCTCTATTATTGTTCTGACATCAGGATAAAAACTTGAAGTTGCTGTTGCCTGGGATACTATTTCATTAATATATGGTGCACCTATAGTCCTTGCAATAAATCTTCCTGATACACCCGTAAAGCATACTCTTAATTTTTTATATCTGCAAATAATATCCTTTAAAATCCTGCATATAACTTCCGCAGGCTTTCCAGAATGCTTTAAATATAGCTTTTCAATGAGTCTGCCTTGTCTGTCAATGATTGCTATTTTTGCAGTTTCGCTTCCTATGTCAATTCCTAATGAGAAATCAGAAACCATATTCATGCCATCTTTTTGTAACAATCTCTTTGATTTCATCTGCCTGAGCAATCTCTTCAGGCCAATCTCTCATCATTCCTTCTTCGCGGGTTTTACGGGTTGCATCAATTCCCATTTTACCTCCATATCTTGGCAGGTTTGAAGCATGGTCAAGCTCATCAACAGGACCCTCAGAGATAACAACGTCTCTACGCCAGTCAACATTATTTAAAACCTTCCATGCAGTAGTAGATAAATCCTGAACATCCACATCTTCATCAACAACAACTATGAGTTTTGAAAACATCATCTGTCCCGTACCCCACAGCCCATGAATTATTTTTTTGCCATGTCCAGGATACTGTTTTTTTATTGAGACAATAACAGCATTATGAAAAACTCCCTCAATTGGAAGATTTATATCTCTTATTTCTGGAAACTGCAATTTAAGAATTGGCAGGAAAATTCTCTCAGTTGCCTTCCCCATATAACAGTCTTCCATTGGTGGTTTTCCGACAACTGTTGCAGGATATATGGGTTTTTTTCTATGAGTAATGCAGATTACATGAAAGACTGGAAACTTATCCACAGGAGAGTAAAATCCTGTATGGTCGCCAAAAGGACCTTCATCCCTTACCTCATCAGGATCAACATAGCCCTCAAGAACTATTTCAGCATTAGCAGGGACTTCTATATCAGAAGTTACACATTTTACCATTTCAACAGGCTTTCTTCTTAAAAATCCTGCAAAAACCATCTCATCTACTCCATAGGGGAGAGGAGCTGTTGAGGAATATATAACTGCAGGATCAGAACCTATTGCTATAGCTACGGGCATTCTTTTGCCAAGTTCTTTGTATTTTCTGAAGTGCACTGCACCATCTTTATGGATGTGCCAGTGCATTCCTGTTGTTTTTTCATCGTAAACATGCATTCTATACATTCCGCAGTTTTGCTTTCCTGTTTCAGGGTCTCTGGTAAAAACCATAGGTAATGTTATAAAAGGTCCTCCATCTTTGGGCCATGTTTTTAAGATTGGAAGCCTGCTCAGCTGAGGCTCATGATTTATTACTTCCTGACAGGGTGCGGTTTTGACTAATTTTGGAATATATTTGTTCATTTCAAAGAGAGCCTTTATTTTTTCTTTAAATGTTTTAGGTGGCATCTGGTTGAGAAGCTTTTCAATTCTTTTGCCAACATCATCAAGGCACTGAACTTCAAGTGCGAGACACATTCTTTCAAATGAGCCAAATATATTTGTAACAACAGGAATTTCTGAACCTTTTACTTTTTCAAAAAATAATGCCTTACCACCCTGTGGTGACTTACATATTCTGTCTGTAATTTCTGCAATCTCAAGCACGGGATCAACCTCAACCTTGATTCTGTGAAGAAGTCCCATTTTTTCAAGGAGTTGCAGAAAATCTCTCAAATCATTATAAGGCATAAAATTATTATCTCTGCTAAGTTAATATTATGTCAATTGAGTTTAGTATTCTGCAGGTATGGTAAAATAAAAATATTTAAAATTGAGGGAATGAAATTGAGCTACATTGTTGTCACAGGAGGAGCAGGCTTTATTGGAGCAAATGTTATACAGAGGCTGAACGAACTCGGGGAGGAAAAAATTCTTATTGTTGACAATATAGATAAATCAGAAAAATGGAAAAATCTTGTTGGTCTTTCTTTCGAAGACTATATTCATAAGAATAAATTTATTGAGCAGATAAGAGATGGAAACTTTAAGGAGCCTCTGAAGGCTATAATTCATCTTGGAGCAAGAAGCAGTACAACCGAAACAGATGTTGAGTTTTTAATGGAAAATAACTATGGATATACTAAGGAACTTGCGAAATGGGCTGTTGCAAACAATGTAAGATTTATATATGCTTCATCCGCAGCAACCTATGGAGACGGGTCTCAAGGTTTTTCTGACAGTCATTCCATTATTCCTCATTTAAGACCCTTGAATGCTTATGCATATTCAAAACATCTTTTTGATATCTGGGCACTTAAAAAAGGAATTCTGGATAGAATTGTTGGTTTGAAATATTTCAATGTATATGGTCCTAAAGAATGGCATAAGGGAGAAATGCGGAGCATGGTGCTTAAGGCTTATGAGGAGATTAAAAGGGATGGTAAAATAAGACTTTTTAAATCGTATCATTCACTTTACAAAGATGGAGAGCAGTTGAGGGATTTTATATATGTTAAGGATGCTGTTGAGATGACAGTCTTTTTTCTTGAAAGAAGTGATTTAAATGGAATATATAATGTTGGAACAGGAATACCCCGCTCATGGAATGATTTAGCCCGTGCGGTATTTTCAGCACTGGCAATGGAGCCTAAAATTGAATATATTGATATGCCAGAGGAAATCAGGAATAAATATCAGTATTTTACAAAAGCTGAAATGGAAAAACTAAGACAAGCTGGATTCAGCAAGCCAGTCCTGTCACTGGAAGAAGCAGTAAAAGATTATGTTTTAAAATATCTTGAGAAAAAAGAGAAGATTTTATGAAAACATTACTGAAAGCAGTTTTTTTAACTTTAATATTTTTTAACTGCAATGTTTTTGCTTACAGTCTTGATGATCTTTTTAAGGAGCTTGATACACCTCACTGGAGAGAGAAAATTTCAGATCCTGCATTTATTGAAAAATTCAAAAATTCTGAAGCACTCTCCACTGTGGTGGCTCTTGCAGACAGCAGGGGAATTAACTGGAGATACAGAATCAGGGCAATAAAGATGCTCGGTAACATAGGAACTCCAGATTCACAGGAGGCATTGCTCAGAATGTTTCAGGATCCATTCTTTCATCATGAGTGTCCTTCTTTAAAATCATATGTTGCAGATGCACTTGGCAGTTTTAAACCTGAAAGAAGACTATTAGAGATACTTAAAGAGGGACTCAAGGATGCAGAGGTTCTGGTTAGGGAGGCTACTGCAAGATCCCTTGGTAGAATTAAAATGCATGAGTCTGTTCAGTATCTTAAAGAGGCATTTTTAAGGGAGAAAAATGAGGCGGTCAGGATTGCTATAATAAATGCTCTGAAAGCTATTGGAAGCAGTGATGCTCTGAGTTTTATAAAACAATTAGCATCTGATGGACAATTATCCAGATAAAAAGTTTAAAGAAATTTTTTATAATCCTGATTTTTTAAAAAGTTTTGAACCTGATGAAATAATAAAAATTTTTAGTGAAACAGCTGAAGTTTTAAAAAAAGACGCACCATTTATAAAATTTTCATCAACAGAAGGTGAGGCAAAATTTATAGGTGATACTCATGGTGATTTTTCAACAACAAAATACATTGTCAGAGAGTTTCTTAAAGATTCAGAAAATCAATATCTTTTTTTTCTCGGTGACTACATAGACAGAGAGCCAGAACCAGGGGGATCAGTTTTCAACCTGCTTTATCTCTGTCTTCTCAAAATAAGGTTTTCGGATAGAGTTTATCTTCTTAAGGGAAATCATGAAGCTAACTATGCAGTAGAGTGTTTTCCCTATGAGTTTGATCAGGAACTTGTAGAGATATTTGGCAGTTACGGATTTAAAATTCATGATGAAGCTGTAAATGTTTTTCGAGAAATGCCATTGATGATACAGACTCAGAATGGTGTTGTGGCAGCTCATGGAGGATTTCCTCTAAATGGACAGCTCATAGATGATAAATCAAGAAAGGATTTAATAATAGATATACTCTGGGCAGATCCTGTCATATCTCCTACTTTCAGAGGATATGGAATACCGAAGTTTACAGAGGAAGAACTGTTAAATTTTTTAAACTCTGTTAATGCCTCATGTTTTATAAGAGGGCATGACTACAATGTGGGAGGCAGGGCAATTTATTCAAATAGATGTATAACAGTTTTTACCAGCAGAAGATATGTCCTTCATGCTGGTATAACCATAGCAAAAGTTGATCTATCCAAAAAAATTAAAGATGCAAGAGATATTGTCTTAGAAGACCTCAGCGTTTCCCTTGATACATAGATATAAATCTTTTAATACTTCTGTCATAGGTAGCCTCGACTTCTGGAGTAAAATAACATGCTGGAAGTTCTCCTCTTTTTCTGTGATAGTGCAAACATTCGCAGCATATTCCTTTCTTTTCACAGGGTTCATAGGTGCAGGTGCAAATTTTTCTGTTTCTCTCAAATTTACACTCCATAGCTGTCCTCCAAAAATAAAATTCAATAAAAATTTTATTATAAAAAATTTAAAGAAAAAAATTAATTATATTATCCAATTTAAGTAAACCATCAACTTTGTGTTAAAATTTTTTATTAAACTCATGGAGGATAAATGCTCATTATAGGTGAACGTCTCAGTATTATTTCAAAAAAAGTTCGTGATGCTATACAGAAGAGAGATAAAACACCGATACAGCAAATTGCTATTGAGCAGTGGAAGGATGGCGCGCACATGATAGAGGCAAACATCGGTCCTGCTGAAGATGGCGGTAAAGAACTTATGGAGTGGATGGTAAAAACAATTCAGGAGGCAGTTCCCCTTCCTGTTTCCCTTGATACAACTAATCCTGAGGCAATGGAAGCAGGACTCAGGACTCACAACAATCAATGGGGCAAGCCTCTCATTAATTCAACCTCATTAGACCCTGAAAGATTTGTGATGCTTGAACTTGCGGCAAAATACACAGTTCCTGTAATTGCTCTTACAGTGGGTAAAGGAGGGCTTCCACGGGATGCAGAAGAAAGGGTTGAAATAGCTGTTCAGCTTATGGAAAAGGCTACTGAATTCGGAGTACCACTGGAAAATATATATCTTGATCCGTTGGTTTTACAGATAGCAAATTCTCAGCAGCAGGCAATGGAGGTTTTAAGAGCTATAAAGCTTTTTCAGGAACTCAATGATCCACCCATGAAAACTATTGTAGGATTGAGCAATCTTTCAAATGGATGTCCCAGAGAAATAAGACCGATTCTGAACAGATATTTTTTAGCCCTTCTTATGTATGAAGGGCTTTCAGCTGCAATTGTAAATCCATCAGAGGTGAGGGAGACAATAAAAACAATAAATGTTTTGATAGGCAAGACCCTTTATGCTCATTCATATCTTGAAATTTAGAGGTGAAAAATGAATTTTGTCCTTCCTAAAGAGACATACACAGGCAGAATTCCAGAAGTTTTTTTTGGAAAGAATAAAAAGGCATGTTTTGGAGGAGAATCTGCCCTGCCGTTTCTTTTTTTTGAAGGAGAGTTTCCTCATAAGCCTTTGATTGCCTTTGAAATTCAGGATGTCCCTCCTGAGGACTACCCAGATGAACTTGCAAAGGTTTATTCATCAGTATGGGATGATCCTGTCAGATGGGCAAAATTCTGTGAAACTTCAGGTGCAGATGCAATTGCTCTGAGGCTTATGAGCACTCATCCTGACTGTAAAGATTCCAAACCAAAAGAAGCTGCTGATAAATTAAAAAGAGTTCTTTCTGAAATAGATTTGCCTCTGATAATTCTTGGAAGCAATCATACAGAAAAGGATGCAGAGGTTCTTCCTGTTGTAGCTGATGCTTCAAGGCAATACAAATGTATAATAGGTAAGGCTCAGGAGGGAAATTACAAAACAATTGCTGCTTCTGCCATGGCAGGAGGACACAGTCTTATTGCCATGTCAGAGCTTGATGTTAATCTTGCAAAACAGCTTAACATTCTCATTACCCAGATGGGATTCCCAAAAGACAAAGTTATTATAGATCCTATGTGTTCTGCTCTTGGCTACGGTTTTGAATACACTTATTCTGTTATGGAAAGAATCAGATTAGCAGGGTTACTTCAGGGAGATGAAATGCTATGCAGCCCAATGGTTGCTGATGTAGGCTTTTATGTGTGGAAAACAAAGGAGACACAGGCAAATGAAAATGATATTCCAGAATGGGGAAGCCTTCATGAAAGAGCTATAATGTGGGAGACTGTAACTGCCTGTTCATTTCTGCTTTCAGGAGCAGAACTTTTGATAATGAGACATCCAGTGGCAATAGAAATAACGAAAAAATTCATAGAGGAACTGTTTACAGAAAGGAGCATATAGATGGCACTTACAGGTATAGAGATTTTTAAGCTCCTTCCGAAAACAAACTGCAAAAAATGTGGTTTTCCCACATGTCTTGCATTTGCAATGAAAGTTGCACAGGGTCAGGCTCAGATTGAGGACTGCCCTGAAGCATCAGAAGAGGTGAAGGCAAAGCTTAAAGAAGCTGCAACTCCTCCAATCAGAGGTTTTGAGTTTGGTTCTGATAAAACAAAAATCAAAATAGGAGAGGAGAAAGTCCTTTTCAGACATGAAAAGAGATTTTTTAATCCAGCGATTTTAGCTCTTCAGATAAATGATAATGATGAAAAAATTGAGGCAATTGTTGATAATGTTTTAAACTCTCAGATTGAAAGGGTTGGGGAGATACTCAAGATTGATGCAATATTTTTGAAAAATAGCTCTAACAGTAAAGAAACATTCAATAAGACAGTTGAGAGAGTACTTAACAAAGCACCTGAAATACCTCTCATTCTTGGAATTTTAAATCCTCAGGTAGCATCCTCGGCTCTTGAGAAACTTAAGAATCATAGGCCGATTCTCTGTGGAGCAACAGAGGAAAATCTTGTAGAAATGGTTGATGTTGTAAAAAAATACAATGTTCCCCTCGTTGTAAGTTGTAAGGGTATTGAAAATATTATCACACTTATAGAATTTGCCCGTTCAAAGGGAATTCAGGATCTTCTTATTGATACTCAGCCAGCAAATACTGGAGAACTTTTAAGAGACAATACAATAATAAGAAGAGCTGCACTGAAAAAAGGTTTTAAATCACTGGGATATCCTGTGATAACATTTGCAAACAGACAGGAGGATTTTTATGAAACTGTGATTTCAACAGTTGCGATTTTAAAGTATTCATCAATAGTTGTGTTAAGTAGCATTCCCAGATGGAAAAACCTCGTGCTCTTTACTCTTAAGCAAAATATTTATTCAGACCCTCAGGTTCCAATGCAGGTAAAACAGGATATCTATAAAGTAGGTGAGCCAGGCAGTAACAGTCCTGTGATAGTTACAACAAATTTTGCATTAACATATTTTCTTGTCAAGGGAGAGATAGAAAACAGCAAAGTCCCGGCATGGCTTGTCATTATGGACTGTGATGGGCTGAGTGTACTTACAGCATGGGCAGCAGGTAAGTTTTCAGCAAGCAGGATTGCCCAGTTTATAAAAGAAAGCGGTATAGAGGAAAGACTCAACCATAGAGAGCTTATAATTCCCGGATATGTGGCTATGTTAAAGGCTTCAATAGAGGATAAGCTTCCTGGCTGGAAGGTTATTGTAGGACCAAAAGAAGCAAGCGGAATTCCCGCATTTTTAAGAAACTATGTAAGGAGCAAACAATGATTGAACAATTGATAAATATTACAAAAAAATCAGCAGAGAATTTATTGAAGGAAACAGAAGAACTTTTAGAGAAGACAAAAAAAGAAAAAAGTGAGACTTTTTCCTTTGAGCTTCCAGATACTGCATACGGAATTCCATTGATTTATGCTCTTGAAGGATTAAAAATAAAAGAGTTTAAAGAGCTTGGAGATTTTTTTAAAACGATTAAAAATGAAATCAGTCAGGCTTCTGAGGATGCTTTAACTCTGGCATTAAGCTATCTTTATCTTTCAGAGATTTATCTGACTCTCAAATACATAAATGCTCAGGAACCTGATAAAGCTTCAGGTTTTACCTACCATGGATTTATTGGAGACACAATTCAGAGAACTCTTGGGGTTCAGCTTGTTGATGGCAGAATTCCAGCAGTTGCAGTTTTACTTGGCAGTATTGATTCGAAGAGACTTCTGCTCATTATTAAAGAACTTCAGGAAAAGAGGATTCTTAGTTTTCTTATTGGTCCTCTTGCAGAGGAATTTTTGAAAACAGGTGAAAGACACGGTTTTGAGGCTTATATTGTTCCTGTTGGTACAAAAACAGAGCATACAGTTTATGTTATTGATTGGGCAGTTAGAGCTTCTCTAATATTTGGAGGACAGATTGCTGGAGACAAGGACTCAATTATTGATTATGTAAGAAAAAGAATAAATGCCTTTGCATGTGCATTTGGAAAACTTGATGAAAAAGCAGTTGCAGTAGCTTTGGGTGCTGCGATCTTTGCAGTTCCTGTTATAACTGATCAGAACCTTCCAGATATAATACTCCCTCAAATAGCAGAGTATCCACTTCTAACATCAGAGAGTGATTATTCAAAGATTGTTAAAAAAGCTATTGAGACAAGAGGTTTAAAAATAATGGTTGAAAAGCCACCAATTCCTGTATCGTATGGTCCTGCTTTTGAGGGAGAAAGAGTAAGAAAGGAAGAGACTTTTATTGAATTTGGAGGGCAGAGAACTCCAGCATTTGAATGGGTGAGAATGAGAGAAGCCTCAGAAGTGGAAGATGAAAAAGTTGAGATAGTGGGCACTGACTGGGGAAACCGTTATGAAGCTGGAGGGCAGATGCCTCTTGGAATAGTTGTGAATGTGGCAGGTAAAAAGATGCAGAAGGATTTTGAGCCGGTCATTGAGCGTCAGATTCATACATTCATAAATGAAGCGGAAGGACTCTGGCATATAGGTCAGAGGGACATAAACTGGATAAGAATTAGCAAAAAGGCAAAAGACGCAGGTATTTCCCTTCAGCATCTCGGGATAATAATATCAAGCATGATTAAGGTAAGATTTCGCAGCATTGTGGATAAGGTTGAGGTTTTTCTCTATGTTGATGAAAAAGATGTTCTGAGACTCAGGGATGAAGCAAGAAAAGAATACAGACAAAGGGATTTGAGACTTGCCACCCTTACAGATGAGCAAGTTAATGAGTTTTACTCATGTTTACTTTGCCAGAGTTTTGCACCAAAGCATGTATGTGTGATTACACCTGAGCGACCCGGACTTTGTGGAGCCTTCACATGGCTTGATGCAAAGGCAGCCTATGAGATTGAACCAACAGGTGGAAATCAGCCTGTTGAAAAAGGTAATCTCCTTGATCCTGTTTATGGTAGATACAGTGGAGTTGATGAATATGTGAAAAAACACTCTGGTGGTGAAACAGAGACAATAAATCTTTATTCAATAATGGAAAACCCTATGACATCCTGTGGATGTTTTGAATGTATTGTGGCAGTTGTTCCTGAAGCAAACGGAGTATTGATTGTTAACAGAGGATACAGCGGAATGACACCAATTGGCATGAAGTTTTCAACCATTGCAGGTATGATAGGTGGCGGAGTTCAAACACCGGGATTTATGGGAGTTGGAGTAAACTACATTGCTTCAAGAAAGTTTCTCAAAGGTGATGGCGGAATAAGAAGAATTGTATGG
>CAZDXM010000084.1:0-3385 GCA_964509535.1 uncultured Thermodesulfovibrio sp.
AATCCTGTCTGAAGGCTCAATACAAACTGGTAGGCAGACCTTCCTGTTGTTCCATGAATTAAAGCCCATTGATGGGCTTTTTGAATTAATTCTTCCTCTGGCATTTTTATTCCCTCTTTGCTTGCATAGTGCTTTACTATTTCAAAGTATTGTTCCTCTGAAAATCTATAAAATCCTATTCTCAAACCAAATCTTTCAAGCAGGGAAGCCCTCTCCTGAATGCTGTCTTCGGGAAAAAGTTCATTTTCACTCTGTGACACCGCAGGCATAAGATTCCTTCTATTTGAAGTAGCATAGATTAATGAATTTTCAGGGATTTCTTCAATTCCTCCATCCATAACAATTTTTAAGTCTCTGAATTCCTGCTCATTTTCATTAAAGGAAAGGTCATCAATAAAGAGGATAAATCTGTAATTGGGATTTTCATGGATTATGTCATAGAGATAGGGTATTGTGATTATGTCATTTTTTAAAACCTGAATCATTCTTAATGGTGTATCTTTGAAATAATTTAAAAGACTCCTTATCAAAGTTGTTTTGCCTGTTCCTCTTTCACCCCAAAGAAGAACATTGTTAACTTTTTTACCTTCAAGAAAAGCTTTTGTATTTGAAATAACTAACTCTTTCTGTCTTTCAATTCCAAAAAGTTCATTTATCTGATGTTTTGGCAATCTGTCTACAGTTTTCAGATTTTTATTTTTTCCATCCCAAATAAATGCAAGGCCCTTATTAAACATAAATTTATTATAACATTACCCATCAAGCCGTTGCGGGTAATTTTAATTTAAGTTAATTTTATTTCTGTTTTACTGTTTTTACGAAGTCTACTACGAGGATTTCAAGTGCGGCTGCACCGAGGATAGCTGGGATGATATAGACTTGATTATAATTCACACCATTAAACCAATAGCCTAAAACAGGGCTTCCAAGCCATGCACCTATCCATCCAATTATAACTTTTGATACAAAAGACCAGAATCCGGGGATTACATAATACTTCAGCAGCGAATGCATGATAATCGTAACACCTACTGATATTGCAAGGAGGATTATAAAGCTTGTAAAGTCCATTCCTATCATTTTTTTACCTCCTTTCTACCCGCAACGGCTTAATCAATTATATCATTTTTGGTGATAAAAATTATAATTATGATATGAAACTCTGGGTAAAAAGTGTACAGGAGGCAAAAAAGATTCAGATGTATTTAAGAAAGAGACTCAAAATTGTTCCACTTTTTTTCTTCCCTAATTACATATGTGGGGTTGATGCAGCTTTTACAAAGTATTTTGTTTTTGCATGTGCGTCTATATTTCAGTTTCCCGATTTGATTCCTGTAGAGGACAGATTAATAAGGATGAAAATAGAGTTTCCATATGTGCCAAATTTTTTAAGTTTTAGAGAAGGTAAAGCCATAATTGAAGCTATAAAATCATTAAAAATAAAACCAGATGTTATTCTCTTTGATGGGCAGGGTATAGCTCATCCTCTTTCTTTTGGAATTGCCTCCCATATTGGAGTTTTGCTTGATATTCCATCAATAGGCTGTGCAAAATCAAAACTCATTGGTAAATACAAAGAGCCTGATAAAAAAAGAGGAAGCTTCAGTTATTTATATTATCATGGAAAGATTATTGGAGCTGTATTAAGAACTCAGGATAAAGTAAAACCAGTTTTTGTATCTCCAGGTCACCTTATAGACCTTCCTTCATCAATTGAAATTGTTCTTAAATCAACAATTTACAGAATTCCAGAGCCTTTGAGAAGAGCACATCACATGGCAACTGTATCAAGGAATGAATATTTAAAATCATTATCCAAAATACCAGTTTAAAATTCTATCTCCCCAGAACAAACAGATCAGAGCGCCTGATGAAAGAAAAGGACCAAATGGTATTTTTCTGTTGCCTGTTTTTTTTAAAATTACAATCCCAACAATTGAGCCGATCAGGCTTCCAATAAAAATAGTGAGTAAAGCAGACTTCCATCCTAAAAATGCTCCAACACCTGCATTAAGTTTTACATCTCCTCCACCCATTCCTCCTTTGCTGATTATTGAAACAAACAAAAGGCTACCGCCTCCGACAGCTATACCAACAAGAGAGTCTTTGAAATCTGCAACCACTCCTGCAGAATTATGAGGAAGTATGGATAAAACCACTCCGAGAAAAATTAGAGGGAGTGAAATTACATCAGGAATAATCTGAAAATCAAGATCAATAAATGATATAACTATCAATGCTGAAATAAAAATTAAAATAAATGGAAGTATGGGGAGGCCAAAATATAGATAGGCTAACAAATAAAGAAATCCATTTAAGGCTTCTGTAACTGGATATTTTAAAGATATCTTTTGTCCACAATAGGCACACCTGCCTTTCAGTAAAATATAGCTTATTACAGGGATATTATGCCATGGTTTGATTGTTCTGCCACATTTCGGGCAGAATGAAGAAGGCTTTATTATTGAAATCTTTCTCGGGATCCTGTATATACATACATTTAAAAAAGAGCCTACAACAAGACCGAAAACAGTAATTATAAATTCCACTTACTCATATCCTCAAGATCATTCAATCTTTTTCTTTTTTCCTCTAAAACTGTTTCAAGTTCTTTAATTTGCTTGATTAAATTTGAAATTTTTTCACTTCTTGTTAGTTCTCCCTGATTTTCGTAAACCTCTTTACCAATTTCCTTTAGAATTTCATTCTTTTTTTCAGTGAGTTTGCTCAATTCTCCGATTAATCTTAAAACATTTATTTCAACCTTAATCCTTTCAGATAAAACCTGAGCCCAGAATTTAAAAGTTTTAAACCCTTGCAGAAAATCTTTTTTTATTGTTTCAATCATTTTAACCGACCTGATTTAGATGTCTTACTTTAAATTTTACTTCAAGACTTTTTGCAAATATCTCACATTTTTTAATATCTACCTCTGGCATATCTACTACTGTAACCCTGACATCAGGAACATATTTTTTTGCGTCCTTTATGAAATCTATCACAGCATCATAGGCATCTGGATAAACTGGATTACATATTTTATTATAAGTTTCTTTGTCAGGAGCATTAAGACTTATTGAAATTGAATCTATCAGTTTTTCAAGTTCAGGTAAAATTTTTCTTCCATGAATTAGATTTCCCTGACCATTTGTGTTAATTCTCACCTTTCCACCTCTGTCCTTTACCCATTTTGCAACTTCTTTAATTAAATCAAGCCTTAAAAATGGCTCACCATAGCCACAGAAAACAACTTCTTTATAGGATTTCGGATCTCCTATTGCTTCAATTAATTCTTTAGTGGAAGGTTCCCTCTCAAGCCTTAGATTATGCCCCTTTACATAATCTGTATGGAATCTTATACAGAATTTGCAGACATTTGTGCATC